>JAUZSP010000003.1:300000-584771 GCA_030949385.1 Gammaproteobacteria bacterium
ATGTTTAAACAGCGTCGGGTGTTGTGCTGCTTGTTTGGCCAGCAGCTGTTTCATCTGTTGTCGCTGCTGAGGTTTGGAAAAACACGCAGGGCAGTTTTCGGCAATCACCGGCAGTTTAGCCGCTTGAGCAAAGTCTGCCAATTGCTGTTCACGGCAATAGACCAGCGGTCGAATGATGCGCAGGTCACCGTCGTCGTTGCGGTAGTGGGCTTTCATGGTTTGCAGTTGGCCATTAAAGAAGGCGGCCATTAAAAAACTTTCGGCCAGATCATCCAGATGTTGTCCTAGGGCAATGACATTGTAGCCTTGTTCTCGTGCGATTTGATAGATTTTACCCCGTTTGAGACGCGAGCAAAAGGCGCAGTAGGAGGATTTGCCCAGATGTTTTTGCGCTAAGGTTTCGATAGCATAAGGTTGATAATGATAATCAATTTTTTGTGCTTTGAGATAAGGGATCAGGGGGCTGGGGTCAAAGTCCGCTGTTTGTGGGTCGATGGTGATGGCAGCCAACTCAAAACGAACCGGTGCGCGCTGTTGCAGTCGTTGCAGCAGATGCAGCAGGGAGAGTGAATCTTTGCCGCCAGAGAGGCCGAGTAAAATGCGGTCGCCCTCACGAATCATATCAAAATCGGCAATCGCTTCACCCAAAGGGCGTAACACATTTTTGGGAAAGAGGTGGTTTGGAAGGCTGTGCATTCCGGCACGATACCGTTGCAACAATAGGCTGGCAAGTGGTGGCGGTAAAAACAGCAGGCAAAAAAAAGACCTCAGTCATTCCTTGATCGAGGCCACTGCCATAGGGCAGGAGGTGAATAAGAGTAAGATCCGTGGATTCCTAGTACATCCTTGTGAGTATTAACCGAGGGGTTTGATACTCGTGACTCCTTGTCAGTGTGGGTCCTTATCGCTGATCCCCAGCAACGTGGTTATAGTGGCATGCGGCTATAAATGGCGATACAGAGATTGTTGATCTTTTAGTGTGGTGAACGTTGTTTTGTTTTGTAGGATTTTTCCTACAAATACTGTTTTTTTATATCCATTTTGGGGTGTCTTTGGGGTGATGGTTCGTTTGGTGCTGTTGCTGGTAGGGTTTTGTCTATGCTCAGTGAGGTTGGGAGCTTGCTTTGTCCATGACGTTGGGGTGAAGATCAGTAGGACTATTTGAAGGAGAGAAAGACCTTATGTTGAGTTTGTTTGCAGAGATTAAAGAGTATGTAAAACATTCACTGCCCGTTGGCGGTGATCATATTTTACACCTGCGTGAGTACGGTCGTGCTGATGGCATTCCAGTGCTGTTTCTACACGGTGGCCCAGGAGCGGGGTGTGAGGCGTTTCATGCGCGTTTTTTTGATCCCGATGTCTATCGGATTATTTTGTTTGATCAGCGCGGTTGTGGCCTTTCTGCGCCTCACGCCAGCTTGCACGCCAACACCACGTGGGATTTGGTGGGAGACATCGAACAGATTCGCCGCCACTTAAAAATTGAGTCGTGGCTGGTGTTTGGTGGTTCGTGGGGGTCAACCTTGGCGTTGGCCTACGCGCAAACGCATCCTGAGCGGGTGCTGGGTCTGATTCTGCGCGGTATTTTTCTCTGTCGCCAAAAAGACATTCATTGGTTTTACCAAGAGGGTGCGAGCCGCGTATTTCCTGAGTTTTGGCGGGATTTTATCGCGCCTATTCCTGTAGAAGAGCGTGGCGATCTGTTGGCGGCGTACCATAAACGGCTCTTTTCTAAGGATGAGGTGGCGCGCATGGCGGCGGCTAAAGCGTGGTCGGTGTGGGAAGGATGCAGCTCCAATTTGCGCCCCAATCCGGCGGTGGTACAGCATTTTTCCAATCCGTATGTGGCGCTCAGTTTGGCGCGTATTGAGTGCGATTATTTTATGAACGACTGTTATTTAAAGCCCAATCAATTGGTGAAGAACGCCGCTAAATTAAAGGGTATTCCTGGGGTGATTGTGCATGGCCGTTACGACATGGTTTGCCCCGTGGATCAGGCCATTGAGCTGCATCAAGCATGGCCAGAGGCGGAGCTGAACATTATCGCTGATGCGGGTCACTCGGCTCTGGAAACGGGCATTGTGGATGCGTTGGTGCGCGCCACCAATCAGATGGCCGGGCGGCTTAAATGATTGCGTTGTTGCAACGAGTGACACACGCGCAGGTGGTGGTGGATGGGGCGTGTGTTGGTCAGATTGAGCACGGTATTTTAGCGTTGATCGGGGTGGAAAAAGAGGACGGTGAGACCGAGGCGACGCGCTTACTGGAGCGCATGTTGAGCTATCGCCTGTTTGCTGACGAAGAGGATCGGATGAACCTCTCCTTGCAAGAAATTGAGGGCGGTCTGTTGTTGGTGCCGCAGTTCACCTTGGCGGCCAACACCGATAAAGGCCGCCGCCCCAGTTTTGCTGCTGCTGCGCCACCGCAGGTAGGAAAAAAACTGTTCCATTTTCTGCTGCAAGCAGCGGAAAAAAAACAGACTAAATTGGCCAGCGGAATATTTGGTGCAAATATGCAGGTGAGCCTTTGCAACGACGGGCCGGTGACGTTTTGGTTGCAGGTGAATTAAATAATCATTGAGCGGGTTTTTAATATGCAGATAAAACAAAATGTAATCACCGCAGCCATGACGCTTTTATTGGGTTTATTGCTGCTTTCATGTTCAACGCCGCAACAAGACGCAGCGCAGCGGGTGCAGCACGAGGCCGATGCCTCGGTGGCTAAAAAAAATGCGAGCTGTGCCGATGATGCTCAGTGCGCCTATGATGCAAGCTGAGTCGTATTCCATGTTGGTTCCTCCTGTTGAGGTCAATCGGGAAAATTACGCTCATGTCGAGAGTAACCCGATTAAATTAAGCCGTGCTGAGCCGGTTTCCACCTTTAGTATTGATGTGGACAGCGGCGCTTACAGCAATGTTCGGCGGATGTTAAATCACGGTCGTTTACCGCCGAAAGATGCAGTACGGGCAGAGGAGCTGATTAATTATTTCTCCTATCATTACCCTCTGCCGACAGACAAACAGCGGCCTTTTAGCGTAACGACAGAGATAGCGCCGTCACCGTGGAATAAAAACAATCATCTGCTGCACGTTGGTTTAAAGGCGTACGATCTGTCTGTGGAGAAATTGCCTGCTTCTAATTTGGTTTTTCTGTTGGATGTTTCCGGTTCTATGCGTGACAGCATGGAGCTGCTTAAATCTTCCCTCAAACTGCTGAGTCGTCAATTGACCGAAAAAGATCGGGTTTCCATTGTGGTTTATGCTGGTGCTTCTGGTTTGGTGTTGCCACCGATGGCGGGCAGTGCTCAAGGAGAGATCAGTGCCGCCTTGAATCAGCTGCAAGCGGGCGGCTCCACCAACGGTGGGGCGGGCATTCAATTGGCCTACGAAATGGCAGAGCAGGCGTTTATTGAAGGTGGCATTAATCGTATTATTTTAGCCACCGACGGTGATTTTAATGTTGGCACGGTGGATTTCAATGCGCTGTTGGATCTGGTGGAACGTAAACGTCAAAGCGGCATCTCCCTCACTACGCTGGGTTTGGGTACGGGTAATTATAACGACGCTTTAATGGAGCAGTTGGCGGATCGTGGTAACGGCAATTACGCCTACATCGACACCTTAAACGAAGCGCGTAAAGTGCTGGTGGATGAGGTCAGTTCGACTCTGATGACCGTGGCGAAAGACGTAAAAATTCAGCTGGAGTTTAATCCCGAAGTGGTGCAAGAGTATCGTCTGATCGGTTATGAAAATCGACTGCTAAAAAGGGAAGATTTTAATAACGACAAAGTGGATGCGGGTGAAATTGGCGCAGGGCATACGGTCACAGCACTGTATGAAATCACTTTGGTGGGCAACAGCGGCAGCATGGATCCGTTGCGCTACGCGACAAAAAAGGCGGATAACAGAGCAAAAAAACAGAGTGAGTTGGCCTTTTTACGTCTGCGTTATAAACAGCCTGAGGGTGCTAAAAGCATCCTGATTGAACAGCCCTTGCTGAGTGAAATGATCATTCCAGAGTTGGAAAAAAGCAGTGATCGTTTTCGCTTTTCTGCTGCCGTAGCTGCCTTTGCTGATCAATTGCGCGGTGGAAAATACAGCAGTGCGTTTTCTTATGCTGATATTTTAAAACTGGCTCAAGGGGCGCGAGGTGAGGATCTGTTTGGTTATCGTGCTGAGTTTGTCGGCTTGGTGCGGATGGCGCAGGATCTGGATTCAGAGCCGGTGCGGAGGCCGTAAGTGTTTCTTGATTCTTTGCTGATTTCAGCTTAACAGCGTCAGCAGTACCGCAACCTCTAAAATCTCCACCATCGCCCCAGCGGTGTCACCTGTGGTGCCACCGAGGCGTTTTAGCATCACTTGGCGCAGCAGATAAAACAGCATAATCAAGCTCAGTAATAGCCAACCATTGACCCAGATCACCATCGCGCTGCCCAATAAAATCAGCATCACGATTAGAGCAGGGCGTGGCAGATGGCTTTTTAGCGCACTGCCCAAACCTTGCTCACGAACGTAGGGGGTGGTGAGCAGCAGCAGGGGCAGAGCGGCGCGTGCCAGCAGCGGCGCGAGCAGTAGAGCTTGCCAAAGATTCTGTGCAAGCACACTTTGCAGGGCGGCGAACTTGAGCAGCAGCACCAGCAGCAGACTGAGTACGCCGATGGGGCCGCAACTGGGGTCTTTCATAATCTCCAGAGTGCGCTGCCGATCTCTCAAACCACCAACCCAAGCATCGGCGCTGTCCGCCAAACCATCAAGATGCAGACCCCCCGTAAGCAGCACCCAAAGGCTTAAAATCAGGGCAGCACTGATGCTGTTGTCGAGGGCACTCTGTTGTAAAAGCAGCGCGCTGAGCCAGAGCAGCCCACCGATCAGCAGCCCGACCAAGGGGTAGTAGAGCAGTGAATGGCCGATGTGACGTGGTTGATAGTCGATGCGAAAGGGAACGGGAAGGCGGGTGAGAAATTGCAACGCAATGAGTAGGGCGTGCCATTGTGCCATTAGGCTGATTTTAAGCGTTTTAGAATCGGACCCGCTTCGCTCTGTTGCAACGAAAAGGGCGTGAGGCCTGCGTGCAGGGCGTTAAATTGCAACAATTGCTTGTCCGGTGTGCCGCTGGCGGCGCAGAGAGAGAGCCTGATCGGGCCGCCGTGAGTGACGACCAAAATCCGTTCGTATTCTGTTGGCAGCGCCGCCCAGCCGTTTTTTACCCGCTGAGAGAAGTCCGCTAAAGGTTCTGCTTCTGGTGGGGTGAACAGATCCGGTTCGCTCCAAAACCGTTCCAGTGCCTCGGGGTCGCTCTGGATCAAATCAGCGGGGCTTTTACCCTCCCATTGCCCAAAGTCCATCTCTTGCCAATCGTCATTGATCTGCAATGGCAGATCTTTTTGCTGAGCTAATTGCTGAGCAAAATCACGACAGCGGCAGAGGGGTGAGCTGACGATCAGATCCCATGCACCCTCTGTGGTGGCCTGCTGCATCTGCTGGCAGCCGAGGTCACTGAGAGGTTCGTCGATGCGACCGCGAAAACGGGCTGCACCGACGGTCTCGCCGTGACGCAGCAGAGTGACGGTTTGTTTCATGCGTTTTTGCCTGAGACGCTGGCTTCGGCAAAGGTGGCCATCTGGTTGTGTAGAGCGCACGCCTGTTGCAGCAGTGGCACGGCGCTGGCCGCGCCGCTGCCTTCACCGAGACGCATATTGAGCTGTAGCAGCGGCTTGGCGGCAAGGGCGGTCAGCACGGCTTTGTGACCCGGTTCGGCAGATTGATGGGCGAAAATCAACCACGGCTGGAGGTCGTTATTGATTCGAGTTGCCAACAGCGCCGCCACCGAGCTGATAAAACCGTCTACTAAGATGGGCAGTTTTTGTTGAGCGGCGGCCAGATAAGCAGCCACCAGTGCGGCGATTTCAAAGCCGCCCAGATGGCGCAGAATCTCCAGAGGGGTGCTGAGTTGCGCGGCGTGTTTTTCTAGGGCGAGTTGGATCAGTTCACTTTTGTGCTGCACCCCTGCGTTGTCCAGACCGGTGCCTGGGCCGACCAAACTCTGAGCGTTCTGTTTTAGCAGTGCGGCGGCCAGTGCGGTGGCGCTGCCGGTGTTGCCGATGCCCATTTCACCGCCGATAAAGAGCTGCACCTTGGCTTCTTTGGCGCGTTCGATGGCGGCAAACCCTGCTTGCAGTGCCAGCTCAAGTTGTTCTTCAGTCATGGCCGCGTGCTGGCTGAAATCGCTGCTGCTGGCGGCGATGGGCGTGTGAATCACGCCAGCCAGAGCGCCGGGGTCGTTAACCGTGCCGAGGTTGATTACCTCCAGTTTGGCTCCGATCTGCTCGGAGAGCACGCAGATGGCCGCACCGCCGTTGGCAAAGTTGCGCACCATTTCACCGGTCACCGCTTGTGGAAAGGCGGAAGTGCCTTGGGCAGCAATGCCGTGGTCGGCAGCAAAAATGCTGATCTGAATCCGCTCGACTGCGGGGCTGGAGGTGTTCTGCATTGCCGCCAGTCGAATGGCCAAGTTCTCCAACATGCCCAAGGAGCCCGGGGGTTTTGTGAGCTGGCCTTGGCGCTCTAAGGCGGCTTGTTGGCTGGTGTAGTCTGGCGCGCTGATGACTTGGCTGAGTTGTTTACTGGCGTTCATAAAGAGGCGGCTCCTTTGAGGTAGTGGGGTAAACCGGCGACGGTGAGGATAACGGAATCGCAGCGTGTGGCAAGCTGTTGATGCAGCAGGCCGATGTGATCGCAGTAGTCTCGGCTCAGTTTGCCCAGTGGGGTGATGCCCATATTGCTTTCGTTGCTGACCAGAATCAGTTGGCTTTGCAGTTGAGGTACTGACGTGAGCAGGTTGTCGATTTCTGCTTGCAGTTGCGTTGGGTTTTCGGCACAGAGCAGATTGCTGATCCAGATACTGAGGCAATCCACCAGCAGAGTGTGTCCTTCTGCATCGGCCTGTTGCAGGGCGCTGGCGAGGTGCAGCGGGGCTTCGATTAGGAGCCAGTGAGTGGGGCGACGTTGCTGGTGCTGCTGGATGCGCTGCTGCATTTCGTGGTCTTGCACGGTGGCGGTGGCGATGTAGGTGACGGGTTGTTGGGTTTGGGCGGCCAACTGTTCTGCCAGCGCACTTTTGCCGCTGCGGGTGCCGCCGAGGACGAGGGTTTTCATGGCGTTATTTTCATCCTGTGGTGCTGTTGTAAGGCTTAAAAATCGGCTTGAGAGTGTAACCCTAGGTTGAGAAAGAGTCTGCTTCGGCGAGTGATGATTTTTAATTCTATTTTTGTTTTTTAGTTCTCAAAACTCCCATTCTTTTTAATTTTACACTTCGGGTCTCATTTTTGCTCCTAGGGAATTATCCGCTGTGTTAATGCAAAGGTTGAGGTTTTAGGATGAGAAATATTTTTCTGCAAAACAATAAATTAATTCCTTGTTTTATTGGAGCCCTTTTTTTACTGGCTTTTTCAGGTACTTCTTTTTCAGCAAACCGTGTGTTAATTCTTTGGGATGATCCCAGTGTGGGAACGCAAGCGTTGCAAACGGCTCTGTTGAATGCTGGTTTTGAGGTGTTTTTGAGTGAGAACAGTGAAAGCGAATTTAATGGCGCGAACCCATTACTGGATGATTTTAATGTCGTTATTCACTTGAATGGCACCTCACACGGGCGAGATATGCCGCTCTCTGGACAGCAGGCGCTGGTGGATTATGTGCGTTATGGCGGCGGTTATATTCATTCGGCTTGGAATGCGTATGAATATTATTTTGGCGGGATACAGTTGATGCGCGATCTTATTTTGTTTGATCGCATTACGGGTGAATGTTATCAAGAGAGACCTTATTATCGTCTTGAGTCCGCTGAGATACACCCTATTTTGGCGAATGTTCCGCAGTCTTTTTCTTTTTCTGGTGGGTTTAATGTCGGGCCGCTGCACCTTTTTGAAACCAACCCATCAACGGTATTAATGAGGATTCAGAGCGATGCTGCGGTGGCGGTGCGTGAGTTGGGGCGCGGTCATATTGTTGCGTTTAATCACAGTGGTAATTACGCCGAATGCACGGGCGATATTCCTCATCTCAACGCCTATGTGCAGCAACTTTATGTGGATGCGGCGCACTGGGTTGCTGGAACGGTGGTGATGAATAGTCTGTCAGCGGTTTTTAATAGTCCACCGATTGCGGTGGCTGATGGGGTGGCTCCATTGGAGTGTTCGGCGGCTTCCAGTGCGGATGTGACGTTGCAGGGCGGCAATTCCAGTGATCCTGATGGTGATTCTTTGGCTTATTTTTGGACGTGGTTAGACGGTCAGGCGGTGGGTGTATCACCAACCGCGATTTTTTCGTTGGGGGTAACGGAGGTGACTTTGCTGGTGGATGACGGTCAGGGCTTGACCGCCAGCGAGCAGACTTTGATAACGGTACAGGACAGTGTGGCTCCGGTGGTCAGTGCCGGTCTGGATCAGGTTTTGGAGGCGAACAGCCCTGCGGGAGCGGCGTTTGATCTGGCCAGTCAAGCCAGTGCCACGGATGGTTGTTGTGAGGTGAGTTTGGTAACGCCACTGGGTCAGTACGCTCTGGGTCAGCACAGGTTAACGGCGACGGCATTGGATTGTGCTGATAATTTGGGTCGTGATTCGATGCTCTTAACGGTGGTGGATAGAACGCCGCCGTTATTAAGTGCGGCTTTGGTACGGGTTCGTTTTGTTGATGACGACGAGGATGAAGACGAAGGTGAGAATCATGAGGATGAGCACGATGAAGATGAGAAGGACGATGAAAAACAGCGGTTTCGAGTCCAGTTTAATGCTTCAGATTTGGTGGATCTGAATCCAGTGCTGAAAGCTGAGCTGTGGGTTGTGGGTTATGAAAAGCCGATTATGGTCAGCAATGGCCAATTGATTGAATTTGAGTACGAAGACGATGAGAGTGAAGTGGAGTTTGAAGAGGGGCTGCTGGAGGTGGAGGCAGCAGGCATGATGCTGCGGGTTTCGGCGGTGGATGCCAGTGGCAATCGCTCTGTGGTGGAGGATCAGGTTTTAGGGTGGCGAAGTGAGGAGGATGGTGAAGGTCATGATTGATTTTTAATGCAGTGATGTTAGGACGTTACTAAAAACCATTTGACCCTAAAGTTTACTTTAGGGTTTAAAGTAAGCGCCATGAAAATCGGTGCTTTAGCAAAACAGACCCAAGTAAGCGTTGAGACGATTCGTTATTACGAACAGCGTCAACTGTTGAACCCACCCGCGCGCAGCAAAGCAGGTTATCGAGATTATTCTCCTGATGATCTGCAACGGCTGCGTTTTATTGTGCAAGCCAAAACGCTTGGGGTTCACCTTGCAGGAGATCAAGGAGCTGCTGGCTTTGCGCTCAGGTCAAGGTGAGTGTGCTCAGGTCAAGGAGATTGCTCAACGCAAAGCAGACAAAATCGCCGCGCAAATTGCAAAACTACGCCGCATTCAAGCGGTGTTGCAGCGATTGACCGAGCAGTGTGGAGAAGAGGTTGAGGATCACTGCCCCATTCTCAACTCTTTGGAGGAGCCATAATGTCCTGTTGTGGCTCAAAATCAAAAACAGTACGTCAGAATTGCCCTGAGTGTGGACAAACAGGCTTGTCGGTTTCAAAACAGACGTTGTTGCATCAGTTGGTTGCGCCAGATAACCGTGACTTGTCGGATTCGGACTATTTTTTCTGTGCTGAGTCGAGCTGTTCTTTGGCTTATTTTTCGGCGCAACTCTTTTTTCCAACATCTCATTTGCGGGCGTTTACAGGTTCGGAGCAAAAGCGGCTCTGCTACTGTTTTGATATTACGGCCACTGAGTATCAAAGTGCTTTGCAAGAGGGGGGCGCGGCGAAGATAAAACAGTTTGTGATGGCTCAGACCAAAGCGGGCTTGTGTGCCTGTGAAGCGCGTAACCCTTCGGGGCGCTGCTGTTTGCTGGATTTTAAGCGGCTGGAAAAACGTTTGGCTTTGGGGTGAGGTTTGTTTTACTTTGGATCGGCGTGTGTTGCGTGGTCAAGTGTTTCAATAAGCCATTGGTTTAAGCTCTTGCCATTGGCAGCGGCGACATTGGCGATCTCTTCATGAAGGGTCGAGGGTACACGCACATTGAATTTTCCAGAGTAGATTTTTCTGGGTTCAACGCCGTCTTCTTTGCACATATCGAGAAAGGTTTTTAATGAGAGAGCGCCTTCTTTTTTGAGGCTTTTAATATCTTCGGCGTAAAAATCTGCTCCGCCGTTAAGGGCGATAAACTCACCTCGAAACAGTTCGATTTCAGGATCGTATTTAATAATGGCGCGAAAACCATCAATTTCCATTACATTCATCATGGTGTTACCTCATTCTCTTTTAGCCATTGCCGAATACTGGCAACAGCGCCTTTGTCCGTGTTGGGTGTGGCCGGTGAAATACACGTCGATCATTGAATAGGCGCACACCAATACGCGAACCTTCGCGTTCACTGATTTCTGCGCCCAGTTCGACAAACAGTGCTTCAATATCGTGCCATTTGATATTTCCGCTTACAGGGCGGGAAAAGATCAGTTGAAGGGTTTTTTGGTGTTTGCGTTTCATTTTTATATGGTACTGTTTTTTAGTACCATTGGCAATGGTTGGCTGATGTTTGTGTGTTCTGCATTCTCGTAAAATAAGGGCAAACACAAGATTTTCCCCTACGATCCTTGTAGTGTGATCACCAGTGTTCGATGGCCACCGTAATTGCGATGTTCGCCAAGATAGATACCTTGCCAGATGCCCAGGTTCAAAGCCCCCTTTGAGACGGGGATGTTTACGCTAGAGCCTAAAATGCTGCTTTTAATATGAGCAGGCAGATCATCACTACCTTCGTCAAGGTGCTGATAATAGGTTTCATTTTCTGGCACAGCTTGTTGAAAATAGTTCTCGAAATCCATTCTGACCGTAGGATCAGCGTTTTCATTGATGCTCAGTGAGGCGGAAGTGTGTTTGATAAACAGGTTCAGCAGGCCGATAGAGAGTGGTTTGATTTCAGGTAGGTATTGCAGCACCTCGGCAGTCATGAGGTGAAAGCCTTTCGGGTAGGCTTTGGGTTATCTCTTTTTGAATCCAAGCCACATGGTTGTTGTTCTCTTGAATTATTTTATTGTAATGGCCTGGACATTATAAGCTTATTTGTATATCATAATTTTTTTCACTGTTGCTGGTCATTGCATGAAATATATTGAATTGTTTGCAGGCTGTGGTGGGTTGAGTATAGGCATGAAATCCTCTGGGTTTAAATTAGTGCTTGCCAATGAGGTCTCGGCGATGGCGGCTGAAACATTTGCTTATAATCTATTAAATGAAAATTTGAATAGTAAAGATATATCCCATTGTTTTTGGATTAAATCTAGATTCAAGAAGCATGATCCTCGTCGGTTGAGAGAGGACTACCGTATTTCTTCTCAGTTGCCAAAAAGAGAAGTTTTTTCTGACATTCCTAAGCCCGCGAATTTCAAGGATTTAAAGGGTGGGATGTTGATAGGAGATATAAGGGATTTAAATGGGTTTATAGCTCGATCTAACAAACTTAGAAAAGAAATTTCCAACTCATTTGGTGATGGTCAGGTTGACCTTGTGTCGGGTGGGCCACCTTGTCAAAGTTTTAGTATGGCGGGTTTGCGTAATCGTGATTCTGATAAAAATCAACTCCCTTGGGCTTTTGCTGACTTTTGCAGTAAGATTAAGCCAAAAATGGTGTTGCTTGAAAATGTAACGGGCATATTGAGAGCATTTAAGTCCGAGGGTAAGTTGTATTACGCTTGGTTTGAGATGGCAAAATCCTTTGCTTTAAAGGGCTGTGGTTATGTTCCAGTCTGTTTGCATATAAATGCTAAGTTTGTTGGGGCAGCACAAAATAGACCTCGATTTATTATGTTGTGTTTTGAGGTGTCTTTGGTCAAAAAAATAATGTCAAGTGGAAGGCTGGGTGAAACAGGGCGAAAAGTTTTTTCCAGGTCTCTTGATTTTTTAGCTGAAGTTCAGGGTAAGGGTAATTGTGAGTATGACTCTAATTTTTACTATGACCTAAATAAAGGGCATCCTATTTTTGATGAGTTTCCTTTTAATATATTAAAAGAAAGTCCTTTTGGAAATGAGGCTGCGACTGTGCATGATGCTATTGATGATATTAAGGTGGCTGGTTTAGTTGGAAGAAAAAGTCATTATGTGAAGGTTGTTAATAAATTATCTAAAACTCTAGATACGTTATCCAGTCATAAGGGCGGAGTTCCCCCTAATCATGAGTTAAGGTCGAATAGTCTACGGGTTAAGGCGCGATTTAGATTGTATCAAATTATTAATGAGATGGATGATAAAAGCGTGATTAAGGAGCTGAAGTTGTTTATTAAGGATCCTTTGGTTGCCGATATTTCTGATTTAGTATTTGATTCTATAAAAAAATACAGTTTTATTGATTCGGGTGGTGAGCCATGTTTTTTTTCTTCAAAAGAAGAGTTGGAGAGTTTTTTAGTGTTAATTAAAACTAAGAAGCAAACGCAACGAGCATTAAAGTCCTGTCTGCCAGCACCAGCTGCACTGTCAATTCCTGATGATGCCTGTCATTATGATGAGAAACAACTTCGTACTTTAACCGTAAGAGAGATGGCGCGTTTTCAATCATTTCCTGATAAATTTGAATTTAGATCTAAAGTGACAACAGGAGGAAAGATGAGGCAGTTTGAGGTGCCTCAGTATACCCAGGTTGGGAATGCAGTGCCCCCATTACTTGCTAAAGCACTTGGTAACATCTGTAAAGAGTTTCTCTTGCTGAAGTGAGGTTAGGATTTGGAGGTAATCTAGCAATCGGTCCAAAACTTTGAATATCTATGGTCTAATGATCCGGTTGGAATTAATTCACAATGAATATTGTTGTTTTTATCTTTCCCTATTACGATAGAGTCTCCTTCTTTCGCAATAAGCATGACTTTATTTGATTTAAAATAAAGCCGGTATTCTGCAGAACGTTCAGGATTTCTTGCTCGTGCGTCGTACCAAGTTAACTCTGTTTGATAGCTTTGATTATCACCTCGAATTGAAAATGTAGCAGGATAAGTATAAGTATTTAGTCCAAATAGCTCACGAAGAGCTGCAACCCCTTGAAATTCGTGCTGATTTGACTTAGCTAAATTAGCTTCTACTGCTGTAAGAGTTTTTAAACAACTTTTATTGAAGTGTATGGGTCTATTGGCCATTGATTTCCTTTCTTTGGTTAACTCTTCTAACGTAGGTATGAACTCTTAATTACTATTCGACATTACATGCGTTGAGTGGTGTTGTACAGCGTCAGTATCCGATCCCCAAGCCGTAAGGTATACTCCCCGCCTTTCTGTTTTGACTCAAAAGAAGGGTTTTGGCTGTGACTTCAGATGCCGCTGCGCACGATGTGTCTACTTTTCAGGGGCTGATTTTGGCTCTGCAAACTTACTGGGCGAAGCAGGGCTGTGTGCTGCTGCAACCCTACGATATGGAGATGGGGGCAGGGACATTTCATCCCGCTACCTTTTTGCGTGCCATCGGCCCTGAGCCGTGGTCAGCGGCCTATGTGCAGCCTTCTCGCCGCCCCACCGACGGGCGTTACGGCAAAAATCCCAACCGTTTGCAGCATTACTATCAGTTTCAGGTGATGCTCAAACCCTCGCCGATTAACATTCAAGAGCTGTATCTTGACTCCTTGCGCACCGTGGGGGTTGATCCGCTGGTGCATGACATCCGTTTTGTCGAAGACAATTGGGAGTCGCCTACTTTGGGTGCGTGGGGTCTGGGTTGGGAAGTGTGGCTCAACGGCATGGAAGTGAGCCAATTTACCTATTTCCAACAAGTGGGCGGTCTGGAGTGTCGTCCGGTCACGGGTGAGATCACTTACGGGCTGGAGCGCATCGCCATGTATCTGCAAGGAGTGGAGAGTGTTTATGACCTGGTTTGGTCGAACGGATCAAATGGCACGGTCAGTTACGGTGATGTGTTTCATCAAAATGAAGTGGAGCAATCGACCTATAACTTCGAGCACGCCAATACGGAGGCGCTGTTTGCCGCGTTTGATCGCTGTGAAACCGAGAGTCAACGGCTGATCGAGGTGGGTTTGGCACTGCCCGCTTATGAGCAGATTCTGCAAGCCTCGCATAATTTTAATCTGTTGGATGCGCGTCACGCGATTTCAGTTACCGAACGCCAGCGTTATATTTTGCGCATTCGGGCGCTCTCGCGAGCGGTGGCCGAGGCTTACTACGCGGCGCGTGAAGAGTTGGGTTTTCCACTGCTGAACAAAACACCGGAGGCCGCCTCATGAGCCAGCACGATCTGTTGATTGAAATTGGCACCGAAGAATTGCCACCCAAAGCCCTGCAAACATTATCAGAGGCCTTTCGGGACGGTTTTAGTGCCAGCTTAAAATCACATCAGCTTAACTTTGAGCAGGTCAGCGCCTACGCCAGTCCTCGGCGTTTGGCCTTGATCGTCACCGGTTTGGCAGAAAAACAGGCAGACAAAGCCGTTGAACGGCGCGGGCCTGCGCTGCAAGCGGCCTTTGATGCTGAGGGCAAGCCAAGCAAAGCCGCCAGCGGTTTTGCCCGCTCTTGTGGTGTTGATGTGGCTGACTTGGAACAGATGGAAACTAAAAAGGGCGCGTGGCTGGTGTTTCGCAGTCTGCAACAGGGGCAGCAGACCACGGCGCTGTTGGCGACCATGATTGAGACGGCGTTGGCGGCGTTGCCGATTCCAAAGCGGATGCGTTGGGGCGCGGGTGAAGAGGAGTTTGTCCGTCCGGTGCATTGGGTATTGCTGCGCTTTGGCGCTGAGGTGGTTGAGACCACCGTGCTGGGTCTGCGTACCGTGGGCTGCACACGCGGCCATCGTTTCCACGCTCCGCAGGAGATCGAAATCGCCACGGCGGCGGATTACGTCAGCACCTTGCAGGAGCAGGGCAAGGTGCGGGTGGATTACCCGCAGCGTCGAGCTGAGATTGTGCGCCAAGTGGAGGCCGCTGCCGCAGAACAGAACGGTGTGGCGGTGATGGATGCGGCGCTGTTGGATGAAGTGACGGCGTTGGTGGAGTGGCCGGTGGCGGTGCTGGGTGGTTTTGAAGCCGAGTTTTTACAGGTGCCGCAGGAGGTGTTGATCACCACCATGCAGGACAACCAAAAATACTTCCCGCTGCTCTCCGCTGAGGGCAAATTGATGCCCTATTTTATTACCATCAGCAACATTGAGAGCAAAGATCCGGCGCAAGTACGCGAGGGCAATGAGCGCGTGATTCGGCCACGTTTCAGCGATGCGATGTTTTTTTGGGATCAAGATCGCAAGCAGACCTTGGCCTCACGGCGAGATTCCTTAAAGAGTGTCTTGTTCCAAAAACAGCTCGGAACCTTGTTTGATAAATCGGAACGGGTGGCTAATTTGGCCGCGTGGGTTGCGGAGCAGATCGGTGCCGATGTGAAGCACGCGCGCCGTGCCGCTGAGCTGGCCAAATGTGATTTGATGAGCGATATGGTGTGTGAGTTCACCTCTTTACAAGGGGTGATGGGCGGTTATTACGCCAACAACGACGGTGAAGCGTCGGCGGTGGTGGCGGCGATGAGCGAGCAGTATCAACCGCGTCATGCCGGTGACGATCTGCCGATCGGTGCTGTGGGACAGGCTTTGGCCATTGCGGATAAAGTGGATACCTTGCTGGGGATTTTTGCCATCGGCCAAAAACCCACCGGCACCAAAGATCCTTTTGCCCTGCGGCGCGCGGCCTTGGGTCTGTTGCGGATCATGATTGAACGTCGTCTGCCGCTGGATCTGCGGGCGTTGTTGCAACAGGCGGCGGAGGGTTTGTCTGACAAGGTCGATGCTAATAAGGCTATTGATGTGACGCTGGACTACATGTTGGAGCGTTTGAAAGCTTATTACGCCGATGCCGGTATCGAGGCCAGTGTGGTGGAGGCGGTGTTGAGTTTGCGCCCGACCCAGCCGTTGGACTTTGATCAGCGGGTGCGGGCGGTGGCGCTGTTCCAAAAGTTGGAGGCAGCTGAGAGTTTGGCGGCGGCGAATAAACGCATTCAGAATATCTTGAAAAAGGTCGAAGGTGAGCCGGTGGCGCTGGATCAGAGTCTGTTTGTGGCGGCGGCAGAGGCGGATCTGTTTGCGGTGGTTGCGGGTTTGGCGCAGCAGACTGAGGCGCTGTTTGCGGCGCGAGATTACGCCCCCGCACTGACCGCGTTGGCGGCTTTGAAAGAGCCGGTGGATCTGTTTTTTGATCAGGTGATGGTGATGGATGAAGATCTGACCGTACGCGCCAATCGCATTGCGCTGCTGAACCAAGTCAGCGGCCTCTTTTTGCGTGTTGCAAATTTGGCGCGGTTGCAGTCGTGACGACGGCGATGAAGCTGGTTATTTTGGATCGTGATGGGGTCATCAATCACGATTCCGATGACTACATTAAATCCGTTGACGAGTGGCGGCCCATTGCTGGTAGCTTGGAGGCGATTGCTCGCTTGAACCAAGCGGGTTATCGGGTGGTGGTGGTGACGAATCAATCGGGTTTGGCGCGGGGTTATTTTACTCTGGATGAGTTTTATGCCATGAATCAGAAGTTGCACCGGCTGTTGCGACAGGCGGGGGGACAGTTGGAAGGCCTGTTTTTCTGCCCTCATGCACCGGATGAGCAATGCGCTTGCCGTAAACCCAAACCCGGTTTGTTGCACGATGTGGCCAAACGGCTGGATGTGGATCTAAAGGGGGTAGCCTTTGTGGGAGACGCTTTGGGTGATCTGCAAGCGGCCTTGGCCGTGGGTGCCAAGCCAATCTTGGTGTTGACCGGTAAAGGCCAGCGGACGCAGCATAATTTAAGTGGTTTGGGTGATGTGCCTGTTTATGCTGACTTGAGTGCATTTGTTGATCATGTGTTGAGGTAGGGGCAGATTCAATATCTGCCCTGCTCACCTGTAGCGATATTCTATCCAAGGGCGGGTATGGAATCCGCTCCTACGAATATAAGGTGTTATCCTATTTTTTTATGGGATTTATTCCAACAGGTTTAAAATTAATGAATAAAAAAGAAAATAAAATTTGGTTGTCGGGATTATATCTGCGCGCGTTGATCTATTGGTTGGGGGTGGCCGTTGTTTCGGTGCTGCATAATTCGACCCTGTTTATGACGCGGCGAGTTTTGCCGCCGAAGGCGCATTACGCATGGGCGACCCTTTGGAACCGCTTTAATATTTTTTGGTTAGAGTTGATTTGTGGCGTGACCTGTCGGGTTGAGGGGTTGGAAAACATTCCTGATCAACCGTGCATTGCCTTTGCCAAACATCAATCCACTTGGGAGACGATTAAACTGCCCATTTTATTGCCACGGCAGGTTTGGGTGGTAAAAAAAGAGTTGCTGAAAATACCTTTTTTTGGTTGGGCGTTGGACAGTTTAGAACCGATTGCCATTGATCGCAGCGCCGGTCGTCGTGCGATTGTACAGATGATTCGTCAAGGCCGTGAGCGGCTCGACAGCGGTCGTTGGATTGTGGTTTTCCCTGAAGGTACACGGGTGCTGCCCGGGGAGAAGGTGCGTTATAAAATGGGCGGTGCGGTGCTGGCAGAAAAGATGGGCGTGCCGGTGATTCCGGTGGCGCACAACGCTGGAGAGTTTTGGCCGAAACACAGTTTTATTAAATGGCCGGGAGAAATTACCGTGAGCATCGGTGCGCCGATCAGCACCGAGGGCAAGACAGCCAATGAGATCAACGCCGAGGCGGAGGCCTGGATTGAGACAAAAATGCTGGAGATCAGTGGTTTAACTTCTGTGGAAAATAATTGAGTGTTGACCTCGTGATCTGTTTGCCTTTGTCACGCGCCGCGTGGCAAACCGAGGCCTTTCAACATACGCTGAAAACCGAATTGAAAAATTTGACTGCGGGTACTCTGCCACTGGAGCACGGCACTCAATCGGCGGGGTTGGTGGACGACAGTAACATCGCCGTGACCGTGTTGCGTCACTCCGAGACGGTGGAACATTTGCTGGTGGTGGTTGGGGTCTTTTTTTAGCGAAATTGTCAGCGGTTGCTGTTGCGGTGATGAGCCGACCATGAGCGAAAACGCCTACTGTGAATTGCAGTTGTTGATTGATCCAGAGAGTGCAGAAACACGCTGTGTGGCGGTGTGAGTGTCTTGCGTATTTTACGTTTGGCGGTGCCGACACCGCTGTCGAAATTGTTTGATTATTACCCCCCTGCTGATGTTGATATTGTCAACTGCCATCCTGGGCAGCGTTTCCAGGTCTCTTTTGGTCGCAGTAAAAAAATGGCCGTTTTAATTCAGCTTGCTGCTGAGAGTGATCTGCCTGCCAATAAAATAAAAGTCGCTGACAAACAGTTGGATATAAAACCGATTTTATCCGCTGAATTATTGCGTTTGGCACGTTGGACAAGCCGTTATTATCAACACCCTATTGGTGAGGTGGTGCAGTTGATGTTGCCGCTGGCGCTGCGTTCAGGTGAGGCTTTGCAGAGCCGTGGTGAATCCGTTTGGTCTTTGAGCAACACAGGTAAAGAAGCCGATTTAAAACGCGCCCCAAAACAGCAGCAGATCGTAACCGCACTGCAAAGCCAGCCTCTGTCGGCGGGGGAGCTGAATCAGCGCATGTCGTCGTGGCGCACGCCGATGAAGTTGTTGCGAGAAAAAGGCTTGGTGCTGGAAACGGAGCTGCCCTGTTTGACGGTCTCGCAAAACGCCGGAAAAGAGCAGGCTAAAAAAGCCAACGCCGAACAGCAGGTCGCCATTGATGTGGTGGCTGAAAAATTGGGACATTTTGTGCCTTTTTTATTGGAGGGCATTACTGGCAGCGGTAAAACGGAAGTGTACTTGCAATTGATCGAACCGGTTTTAAAGCAGGCTCAGCAGGTGTTGCTGCTGCTGCCGGAGATCAGCTTGACCCCGCAGATTGTGAGCCGTTTTGAGCGCCGTTTTGCGGTGCCAATTGCAGTGATGCATTCGGGTCTGAACGAAGGTCAGAGGCTCTGCGCGTGGCAGATGAGCGCGACGGGTGAGGCAAAAATTGTCATTGGCACCCGCTCGGCGGTGTTTGCGCCGTTAAAAAATCTCGGCCTGATTATTGTCGATGAAGAGCACGATGGCTCGTTTAAACAGCAAGAGGGCTGTCGTTATCACGCTCGGGATCTGGCGGTGGTGCGGGCTTCACAGACCGAGGTGCCGATTCTGTTGGGCAGTGCTACGCCGTCGTTGGAGAGTTTGAAAAATGCGCTGTCGGGTCATTACCGGCATCTGTTTTTAAAACAGCGCGCCGCCGCTGCGCGTTCGCCGCGCATTCGCATGTTGGATCTGCGCGCACAAAAACCGCAGCAAGGATTGGCAGCAGGAATGCTGCATGAGATGGAAAAACACCTCGATAATCAGGGGCAGGTGTTGCTGTTTCTGAATCGGCGCGGGTTTGCGCCAGTGCTGTTTTGTCAGGCCTGTGGTTGGATGGCCGACTGCCCGCGCTGCGATGCCCACACCACGGTTCACCACCGCAGTGGTCGCTTGCGCTGTCATCATTGCGGTTACGAACGGCCTAAACCGCAGCGGTGCGGCCAGTGTGGTGAGGATCAATTGGTGGCGCTGGGGCAGGGCACGGAACGCATTGAACAGGTGTTGTTGGCGCGGTTTCCCAACCGTCATGTGGTGCGCATTGATCGTGACAGCACCCGTCGCAAGGGCGAGTTGGAGCAGAAGCTGGCCAGCGTTAAAAAGGGGGAGGCGGATATTTTAATCGGTACCCAGATGCTGGCCAAAGGGCATCATTTCCCCAACGTTACTTTGGTGGGTTTGTTGGACATTGATCAGGGGCTGTTCAGTGCTGATTTTCGTGCTCAAGAGCAGTTGGCGCAGTTGCTGGTGCAGGTGGCGGGGCGCGCAGGGCGAGGAGAAAAAGCCGGTGAGGTGTTGATCCAAACCCATCAACCGGATCACCCGCTGCTGTTGCAATTGATTAAAGAGGGCTATGCGGCGGTGGCCAAAACCTTGTTGGCCGAGCGGCAGCTGGTGGGTTTTCCGCCTTTTGCCCGTCTGGCCATTGTGCGCGCCGAGGCGGTGGCGGAGACGCAGGCGTTGGACTTTTTGCAGCAGGTGGTCGATGAGTTACAAACATGGCCTTTTGAGCAAGTGCAGTTGTTGGGGCCAGTGCCTGCGCCGATGGAGCGTCGTTTGGGGCGTTATCGAGCGCAGTTGTTGATTAAAGCGGATCAGCATAAAACCGTGCAGCCGTTGTTGGCGGCGTTGCGACCGTGGTTGGAGGCGAATCGGCTGGGGCGCAAGGTGCGTTGGTCGTTGGATATTGATCCGCTGGATTTGTTGTGACGAGCAGAGAGGGCAGCCACAAGGGACTGCCCCTACCGATTGCTCGTTGTTAAATCAGCGTTAGGGTGGATTAGTTGAGAGGGGGGATTTAGGATTTTTTGGCTTGAATATGCGTGAAGCGTGGCCGATACTCTGAGTTCGCAACCTGTGCTGGGGGAGTGTTATGAGTTGGCTTAAATTATCATTGAAAGTGGTTCTCTCTGTCGCTGTCATGCTGAGCGTTTTTCTGTTCCTCAACAGTGAAATACGCGAGCGTTATGCCTTTTGGGATGACGATCCTGAGCGTGGTGCGCTGGCAATGGGCGAAGATGTCTTTGAAGAGAGTTTCTCCACTCCTACGTATTTGCCCCAAGGTTGGGATGCCAGCCAGAGCCTGTGGTTTTACAGCGCCACGCAAGGCTCTGATATGATTCCCTATGACTTCTTTATGGCACTGGAGCAGCACGATTCGCCGCGTTGGTTTCGAGATGCGGCCAATATGAACCGGTATCGTTATTTACCGCAGAAAAAGAGTTTTAGTAACCCCGATGCGTTGCCAGTGGGGTTTGTAAAAGACGTTTATCAAGGCAGGGAGTATTTGGGGTTTACCTGTGCTGCGTGCCACACCGCGCAGATTAATTATCAAGGTGAAGCGATTCGCATTGACGGTGGGCCGTCGATGGCGAACATGAACCAGTTTATGCTGGATTTAGCTCAATCGCTGCAGGTGACTGCTCAGAATGAGGTTAAAAAAGCCCGCTTTGTCAGACAAGTTTTGGCGCGTAACGGTGTGACCCGCACCATCAGTGGGGGCGTGATTACAGCTCAGCGACAGAGGTGGAAGCGGATCTGCTCACTTACATCTCGCGGATCAACAGTTACAACACCATTAACCACCCCGGTTCGACCCAATACGGTTACGCTCGCTTAGATGCCTTTGGGCGCATCTACAACCGTGTCTTGGAGCATGTGTTGATGCGCAAAGACATTACGTTTGCCCTGCAACAGGTGCTGGATGACGAGCAGGTGAAAGCGGTGTTGGGCGAGCTGGATGCCGGTTTGGTGCAAAACGGTGAGTTTGATCATCTGCTGGCTAAGTTAGATGTTCTGTTGCAGGCAAAAAAAATCCGCCGAGCAGACATTGTAAAACTGCGTGATCTGCTCTTTATCAAAGCCAATGCGCCGGTCAGTTATCCGTTTTTATGGGACATCGCTCAATCCGATTATGTACAGTGGAACGGCATTGGCGATAACGGCACTCTGGGGCCATTGGGACGCAACAGCGGCGAAGTGGTAGGGGTGTTTGGTACCTTGGATTGGCAGAAAAAACCGGGGTTTTCCATCTCTTCGCTGATTTTGGGTGACGGTAAAGATCGCTCTCATATCCGTTATCGCTCCTCTTTGGATAAACGCAATTTGCGTTTGATCGAGTCTCAATTGGCGCAGTTGCAGTCACCGCAGTGGCCAGAGAAGATTTTGGGCAAGATTGATCAACAGCGGGCGGTGCGTGGTTCTGAATTGTATGATGAGTATTGCCTTAGCTGTCACGCAAGGATTGATCGTGCTGATCCAGATCGGCGCGTGATTGCCAACTTTACCAAGCTGGAGACGATTGGCACTGATCCGCAAATGGCGAGCAACGCCGCGACCTACACCGGTCGCAGTGGCATCGTTGGTGGTCTGACTCAATCCACGCCGGTGGGCAAACTCTATTTGCAAGATGAAGCTGCGGTGGTTTCTATTTTGACTTTGGCGACGACGGGGGTGGTGGCGACGCCTGACCCAGACCTGTGGGCACCCACTCGGTTTGCCGAGTGGGCTTATACTTTGATCACCGCTTTGTTGAGCAACAATGTGGAGAGCACGATCAAACGAGGTGATTATAATCCTGATACTACGGTTGAGCCTTTTGCCTCGCTGAAAGCTTACAAAGGGCGGCCATTGAACGGCATCTGGGCGACGGGACCTTATCTGCATAATGGCTCGGTACCCACTTTGTATGATCTGTTGTTGCCTGCTAAGGCGTTGGATGATTGGGATGAAGAGATCCGACCCACACGGTTTAGCGTGGTGTACCGTGAATTTGATCCGCGTAAAGTGGGCTTTGTTAATCGCCCTTCTGCGGATCGAGCCTTGATGTTTGAAACCGATAAAAAAGGTAACAGCAATGCGGGGCATGAGTACGGTACTGATGAGTTGGATGGTGAAGAGCGTTTGGATTTGGTGGAATACCTAAAAACTTTGTAAGGGCTTTATCATGAGCACGAATTATTTGCAGTTGTACGATCAAGCGTCAGAGGCGGAGAAGTACCCGCTGGTGAAACAGTGGATTGATGAAGAGCCATTGGCCTTTTTCAAGCAGTTGCGTGAAGAGCGCCCCATTTTGGATACGCCCGAGTTTACCGTTTTAAGCCGCTTTGACGATGTGACGGAAGTATTGGGAATGCCGAAGGTCTTCACCGTTGATCTTTATAAACCGAAGATGGCGGATTACTTGATGGCGCACGACGATGATGCATTGCATTATCGAGAAAAATCCTTGATGCAGTCGTTATTGAATCGAGACGATTTGCCGCACATTCGTCAACTGGTGGCGGACATTGCCAATGAAATTCTCGATCAAGCGGATGGCAAACTGGAGCTGGCGTACGGTTACTCGCGGGCAGTACCGGCGGTGATGGTGCAGCGTTATTTTGGTTTGCGCGGCAGCAAGCGCGAGGATCTGATTCGCTGGTCGTATTGGAATCAGTACGATGCCTTTCATAACCAGCCTTTTAATCTGAATTCAGCGGAAAAAACCCAGCACATTACCGATGAACACGACAAAGTGTCTGCTGAGTTGGGTGCTTACATTGCCAAATTGATGGTGCGTCGGGCGCTGTTTGTCAATATTGAAAAAGTCACCAATGTGATTTTAGCGCCGCTGTTGATGGTAGGGCGTTTGTTGCGGCACTTGACGGGGCGGACCAAAAAAGGTCTGCAAGACGACATGGTGACGCGCATGTTGCGGATGAAGTTTCCTAAGGAGTACGATTTTAATATCGTCCGTTTGGGCATCAATGCCGGTGGTTTGTTGATCGGTTCTATTGAGACGACTTCACAGGCGGTGTCGCAGATTGTGGCGTATATGTATGAACATCCTGACGTGTTGCAACAGGCGCAACGGGCAGCTCGGGCAGCCGATCCGGCGGCGTTTGATGCGATTGTTTGGGAGACGTTGCGTTATGTGCCCATCGGTCCGTTTCTGTTTCGTAAGGCGGCCAGCGATTACACCGTCGGTCGGGGTACAGAGCGCGAGACCACCATTCCAAAGGGCAAGGTGGTCTTAGCGGCCACGTTATCAGCGATGTTTGATCCTCTGATTTTTGAGCGTCCCGATGAGTTTTTGCCCACGCGCAACTGGTATCACTATTTTCATTTCGGTTTTGGCTCTCACGAGTGTTTGGGCAAATACATCGGTATGGTGATGATTCCTGAGATGGTGCGCCAATTGCTGCGGCGTGAGGAGGTGCGACCCAGTGCTGAAATTGACTATCAGGATGGCCCGTTTCCAGAGAACTACCCATTCATCTGGAGGAAATAATGGGGCTAAAAACCAACTAAAATCGTCAGGTTTTGTCTGGTTTTTAGCCTAATATCTGAAAAAACGTTGTCCTAGCGCAAATAACCTCAAAAAATACCCGTGTGATTTGTCATCCTAGGCTCAATTGCTATATTATGCCGCCACCGCGTTTGTTTCGCGGATTAGGTTTTCGGCATTGGATGAGGTAGAGGAATATGGCGCAAACAGGTGTGGTACTGTCCACGGAACAGTACAACTACGACATCATTAAGAAATTCTCGATTATGGCCGTCTTTTGGGGCGTGCTCGGGATGTCAACGGGTGTCTACATTGCCAGCGAATTAGCTTGGCCTTTTTTAAACTTTGATACCGCTGAAATTACGTTCGGTCGTTTGCGCCCTGTGCATACCACCTTGGTGATTTTTGGTTTTGGCGGTAACGCTCTTTTCGCGACTTCGTATTATGTCGTGCAACGGACGTGTCAAACTCGCCTTGCAGGCGGGAATGGTTTGGCCATGTTTACCCTGATTGGTTGGAACATTGCCATTCTGGCGGGCGCACTGACCTACCCAATGGGAATTACCCAGTCTCGTGAATACGCGGAATTTGAATGGCCGATTGATCTGTTGATCGCGGTGGTTTGGGTGGCGTATCTGTGGATTTATACCATGACCCTGCGCAATCGAACTCAGGCGCACATCTATGTGGCCAATTGGTTCTATCTGGGTTTCATTTTAGCTACAGCACTGCTGCACATCTTCAATAACTTAGCGATGCCGGTCAGCTTGACCAAATCGTACAGTCTGTTTGCCGGTGTGCAAGACGCCATGACGCAGTGGTGGTACGGGCATAACGCCGTGGGCTTCTTCCTGACAGCGGCTTTCTTAGGCATGATGTATTACTTTGTGCCTAAGCAAGCCGGTCGTCCCGTTTACTCCTATCGTTTGTCGGTGTTGCATTTCTGGGCTTTGAGCTTTATGTACATGTGGGTCGGTGGTCATCATTTGCATTGGACATCACTGCCGGATTGGACCTCCTCCTTGGCGGCATCCTTCTCTATTATTCTTTTGATCCCTTCTTGGGGCGGCATGATCAATGGCATCATGACCCTTTCTGGTGCGTGGGATAAGTTGCGTTCTGATCCGATTATGATGTTTATGATTACCGCTCTGTCGTTCTACGGTATGTCTACCTTTGAAGGGCCGATGATGGCGCTGAAAAGTGTCAATGCGTTATCTCACTACACCGATTGGACCGTGAGCCACGTTCATTCCGGTGCGTTGGGTTGGGTGGCCATGATCAGCTTTGGTTCGTTCTACCATATGATTCCACGCCTTTACGGCATGAAGAAGATGTACAGCGAAAAACTGATCTATGTGCATTTCTTCTTGGCCACCATTGGTACCGTGGTGTACATCACCGCCTTGTGGGTCTCTGGTATTGGCCAAGGCCTGATGCTGCGTGCCTTCGATGAGTACGGTAATTTGGCGTACACCTTTATTGAGTCTGTCAGTTTCATGCATCTGCCGTTGGCAACCCGTGCATTGGGTGGGGCGTTCTTTGTTACCGGTATGATCATTATGGCGTACAACGTCTACAAAACCATTCGCATGGCGAAAGAGGTTGATCAAGCGGGTGTGAACAACATCCCTTCCAAAATGCCTGAAGCAGCCAAAGCTTAATTCTGAGGAGAATATAGAACAATGATTAAGCATGAGACGATTGAAACAAACTCAGGCCTCCTTCTGGTTTTGACCTTGGTGGCGATTGGCATTGGTGGCTTGGTTGAGATTGTGCCGCTGTTTCACATCAACGACACCATCGAGAAGGTGGTGGATGAGAACGGCAAACAGATGGTGCGGCCTTACACGCCTTTGGAACAAGCGGGGCGTGATATTTACACACGCGAAGGCTGTTACTTGTGCCATTCACAGCAGATTCGTCCCTTCCGTGATGAAGCACTGCGTTACGGCCATTACTCATTGGCAGCGGAGTCGCAATACGATCATCCGTTCCAATGGGGTTCGATGCGTCGTGGGCCGGATCTGGCACGTGTTGGTGGTAAGTACTCCAACGCTTGGCATGTGGCGCATCTGGATGCACCGCGTTCTGTGGTACCCGAGTCGATTATGCCCAACTACCCTTGGTTGTTAAAAACCGAACTGAACTACGCGGATTATGCAGATAACTTGTCTGCTCTGCGTTCGGTGGGTGTGCCTTACTCGGTCAACGAAACTGAATATCAGGCTAATGTTGAGAAGTTTGGTGAGGATGTGGCTCCTTCGTTGGTTATTGCGGATGCAGTGAAAAATTTGGAAGCGCAGGCTAACAAGAACAACTATGACGGCAATGCCGATACTATTTCAGAGATGGATGCGTTGGTGGCTTACCTGCAAGTACTGGGTACCATGGTTGACTTTAGCAAGTTTGATGAAGGCCACTTCATTAAGTATCGCTAACCGATCTTCAATCTGAATGAGGTAGAGAATAATGTTTGATTGGCTGGAGTGGTTTACCCATATGGAGAACAGCAAGCCGTTTGCGTTGGTTGTGCTCTTTGTTGGCTTTGTCGGCGTTATTATTTATCTTTTTACGGGGAAAAAGCGGGGTGAGCGGTTGGAGTCGTACAAAAATATGCCATTTTTGGATGACGATGATGACTTGAGACCACCCCGCACCGATAAGGGTGAACAGAAATGAGTACAAACAATCAGAATGATCCGCAAACAACGGGTCATCAGTGGGACGTAGAGATGGATGGAAGTGGGGCTATCGAAGAATTTGATAACCCGATTCCAACGTGGTGGTTGTGGAGTTTTTACATCTCTTTTGTGATCTGCTTTGGTTACTGGATTTTGTATCCGGTGTGGCCAATGGGAAATACCTTTACCAAGGGTATTTCAACGATTGAATATACCGTTAACGGGAAACAAGAAAGTTCGCATTGGAATACCCGTGCGCTGTTTTTGAGTGATCTTCAGACCGGTGAAGAGTCTCTGAAAATGCAGAAGCATATGGATGAGCTTTCCAATGCCAGCTACGATGAGATTCTGGATGATCCCAAGAAATTGGCGTTTGTTCATGCCGCAGCCAAAGGGATTTTTGGGGATATTTGCGCCTCTTGCCACGGTCGTGGTGGGGTGGGTGTGATTGGCTTGTTCCCGAATCTGGCTGATGATGATTGGCTGTGGGGCGGTAAGATTGAAACCATTGAGGCGACCATTCGGCACGGTCGTGATGGTTTTATGCCTGCGTTTAATGAGACCTTTAGCTCCAAGCAGCTAGATCAAGTGGTGGAATATGTCTACTCACTTTCTCAAGCCGATGCGGATACGGCAAAAGCTGCGCAAGGCGAAGAGATCTTTAAGGGGCAAACTGGCGGCTGTCATTATTGTCATACCAAAGAAGCAACGGGTATGACGGCAATGGGTTCAGCCAATTTGACTGACAGTATCTGGACGATTGCCGATGTACCAGGGGCTGCGGACGGTGTGGCTAAACGTGCGGTGATTCGTGCGGTGATCAATGACGGTGTTACGCGCCAAATGCCGCCTTGGGCTGAGCGTTTGAGTGACAGCCAGATCAAACTGTTAGCCGTTTATGTGCATCAGTTGGGTGGTGGTCAATAGTCAGGACTCAGCTTGGCTGTAAGTGATATTGTTGTATAAATTGCCGTGTTGAAGCCTGTGCTTTTTCACGGCAATTTTGTTTTTAGTCAGAGGAAATAATCATGGGATCTCAAACAGGGCAGGTTGAGGTTGCAGCGCCAATTCATCCGCGCTCTATTAAGGGGCATTTTAGAAATTTAAAATTCGGAGCGCTTTTTATTGCGTTCGCAGTCTATTTTGCTTTGCCGTGGTTGCGCTGGATGCGCACGGTTGGCCCCGATCAAGCAGTCCTGTTTGATCTTGATGGACGGCGTTTTTATCTGTTTAATTTGATTGTTCACCCGCAAGATATGTTCTGGTTGGTGGGTATTTTAATGATCGCTGCGCTGTTGTTGTTTTTTGTTACCAGTGTCGCTGGGCGGGTGTTTTGTGGTTATTTTTGTGTGCAAACCCTTTGGACCGATACCTTCATGCGTATTGAACATTGGGTTCAGGGTGAACGTCCGGCGCGTCTGCGGTTGGATAAACAGCCGTGGAATGGGGAAAAAATAGCTAAAAAAGGTCTGACGCATCTTATTTGGTTGTTGATTGCCTTTGTTACGGGAATTACCTTTACTCTTTATTGGGGCAATGCCCCTGATATGGTGGTGCGTTTTTTTAGTACTCAGGCATCCTTTGCCATGTACGCCACCACCGCTTTTTTAACCATCATGACCTATTTGATGGCGGGTTTGACTCGTGAAAACGTCTGTTTCCATATGTGCCCTTATTCGCGTTTTCAGAGTGCGATGTTTGATTCTGATACCTTGATTGTTTCGTATGATTTTAATCGTGGTGAAGGTGAACAAGGTCGGGCTAAATTAGGGCGTGGTAAAAAAACCCAGCAAGAGCGCCATGAGCAACAATTGGGTGATTGCATTGATTGCGGTTACTGTGTGCAGGTCTGTCCGGTGGGTATTGATATTCGTGATGGTTCGCAGGCGGAGTGCATTCATTGTGCGCTTTGTGTGGATGCGTGTGATGCCATTATGGCCACCACCGGTTGGGACAAAGGTTTGATTCGTTATACCTCTGAGAATGATTTAGCGGGTAAAAAGACCCGTTTTTTCAAACCGAAGAGCATTATTTACGCCTTGGCTTTGCTGCTCTGTATTGGCCTACTGTCTTGGAGTGTTTCCAGTCAAGCATTGTTGGATTTGGCCATTCGTCAGATCCGCCAGCCGCTGTTTGTGACCTTGTCTGATGGGCGAATTCAGAACAGTTACGAGGTCAAGGTCAATAATAAAACGACACAGGAACAGCACTTTAAGCTGTTGGTCTTGGGGCTGGAAGGTGCCGAGTTGGATATGGGGCGGATGAAAGAGGTGGTTTTGGAGCCAGACAGCAGTTTGCGCTTTGTGGTGAGGATTCGGATGCCCCGAGGAAATACATCAGAAAATTTTCAATTTAAGCTGATCTCAACCGAGGGCGGCGAGTTACAAAACATAAGACCGGCGATGTTTTATCGGCCGAGTAAATAGGTGAGAACATGGTAGATGATTTGGTGGGCTCGCTGGCAACAGGTTTGTCAGCGATTGGGGTACTTTATTTTATTTTGTACCGTTTTACGGCACTGCGAGCGAGCCAAGTTTCTCTGCTGCTGATTTTATTGGTGTTTGCGACTTACATCCCTTACGCCATTTTCAACTGGCCTGAGGGGGATGTTTTTTCGATTCATCTGGCGCTGTTTGTCACTCTGCCTTACGGTTCAGGCATTATTGTCTCTTCGCGTGAGAAATACTTGGCGACCTTTGGTAAGGATCAAGAAAAGCAGTGGTTCCACTGGGGGCCGGCGTTGATCATTGCTTTTTTTGGTGGCGTGGTGGCGCTGAATGCGGTGTTTGTTACCTTAGCGCACCACGGTTTGGAGAGTGCGGTGGCCAAAGCGCTTCTGCCTGAATCGAAAGGCAATACGGTGACCTCTTTTTTCCCTGGTGTGGTGAGTCACGACTTCCATGAGAAAGAGTCGCAATTTAACGTCTATATGCAAGAGCATAAACAGCAAACAAAACAGGGCTGGCAGGTGAAAAAAGGCTGGTTATTTGAGCCGATGGCGGGTATCTCCAACAGTTTTCAGGTGGGCATCAGCGACAAAGACAATGTTGCTATTTCCGCAGCTGAAGTGATTGTGCGTTTTTATCGCCCTTCCGATCAGCGTTTGGATCAAAAATTCATCCTGCCCGAGACAGAAAAAGGCATCTATCGTGGTGCAATTAAATTGGATCATCAAGGTACGTGGCGGGTGGTGGTGCATATTAAGCAGGGTGATAAAGTACATGAAATTCGTGCCATGACCAGCCTGCAATCGGCTGACGATGCGTAAGCAGAATCTCATTTGAGCCACTCTGAGAGCGATTGTTTTCACTGTGGCTTGCCGGTTCCAGAAGGGCTGGAGTGTGGTGTAAAAATCATGGGCGAGACACGTTCTATGTGTTGCCCAGGTTGTGAGGCGGTGGCTAACGCCATTGTGGCCGGTGGCTTGGAGTCTTTTTATCTGCAACGAACTGAGAGTACGACTCCAACGGAGTTGATTCCCAGTGCGTTGCAGCAGACGGAAATTTACGATAACGCTCAATTACAGCAGTCGTTTGTCTCGGCTGAGGGTGAGATCAAAGAGGCCTCGCTGATTTTAGAGGGCATCGTCTGTGCGGCGTGTGTTTGGCTTAATGAGCGTCATGTGAGCGGCTTGTCTGGGGTGATTTCGTTTCAGATCAACTACTCCAACCATCGAGCGCGTTTGCGTTGGGATGACAGTCAAATTCATCTCAGTGATGTCCTGAATGCCATTGCCGCCATTGGTTATCAGGCGCACCCGTTTGATCCTGGGCGACAAGAGGCGTTGCAGAAAAAAGAGCGCTCGATTTTTTTACGGCGTTTGGCGCTGGCCGGTTTTTCCATGATGCAGGTGATGATGATCGCTGTCGGTCTTTATTCTGGCGATTATTACGGCATGGACGCTGAGCTGAAATATTTTCTGCGCTGGGTCAGTTTGGTGATGACGCTGCCGGTGGTGTTTTATTCGGCGCTGCCTTTTTTCACGGGTGCTTGGCGAGACCTGAAGCGGCGGCAGTTGGGGATGGATGTGCCGGTGGCGTTGGCCATTGGGGGTGCTTTTTTGGTCAGCCTCTGGAGCACGGTCAGCGGTGAGGGCGAGGTTTATTACGACTCGGTGGTGATGTTCACTTTCTTCTTGCTGGCGGGGCGTTTTTTGGAGATGTTGGCGCGTCACAAGGCGGGGCGCATTACGGAAGCGTTGGTGCGTTTGACTCCGGCGACGGCGGTACGCCTTGATGCTGCTGGTGTTGAAAGCCTCATTCCGGTGGTGGATTTGAGTGTTGATGATCGAGTGATCATCAAACCGGGTGAGGTGGTGCCTGCCGACGGTCGGGTGTTGGAGGGCATCAGCAGCGTCGATGAGTCGCTGCTCAGCGGTGAGAGTTTGCCTCGTGACCGTCGGGTGGGTGATCGACTCACCGGTGGCACGCTTAATATTGAAAGTCCGTTGTTGATGCAGGTAGAGAAGATCGGTGAAGAGACCATGCTCTCTTCTGTGATTCGGTTACTGGATCGAGCTCAGGCAGAAAAACCGCAGTTGGCACGTCTGGCGGATCGAGTGGCCGCTTGGTTTGTCAGTGTGCTGTTGTTGCTGGCTTCGATGGTGGCTTTTTGGTGGTGGCAACACGCGCCTGCGGATGCTTTTTGGGTCACCTTTTCAGTCTTGGTGGTCAGTTGCCCTTGCGCTTTGTCGTTGGCGACTCCGGCGGCGTTGACGGCGGCTACGGGAGGGTTAACGCAATTAGGCTTGCTGACCACCCGAGGTCATGCTTTGGAGACCTTGGCGCAGGCGACTCATATTGTCTTTGATAAGACCGGCACCTTGACCCGAGGCGAGTTGCAGTTGCACGAGGTGCGTTTGTTTGCCGAGCAGGATAAGACAGAGTGCTTGCAACTTGCAGCGGCTTTGGAAGCACGTTCAGAACATCCGTTGGCGAAAATTTTGTGTCATTCTGTTGAACATTCGTTGCAGGTGCAGCAGCTGCGTTCTGTGCCTGGTGAGGGCATTGAAGGTCTGATTGAAGGGCGGCGTTATCGTATTGGCCGAGCGAGTTTTGTTTTGCAGGGTTTGAAACACGACTTTTCCATGCCAGAAAACCTGTTGGGTACGCCGGTGTTGCTGGCAAACGAAGAGCGTCTGTTGGCGTTGTTTGTTTTGCAAGATCAACTGCGTCCTGAGGCGAAACAGAGCATTGAGCGTCTGCGTGAGTTGGGTCTGCAGGTCAGTTTGCTGTCGGGTGATGAGCCAAAATTGGTGCGTCAGGTGGCGGATGAACTGGGGGTGATGGAGGCGCACGGTGGTTTATTGCCGGAGGATAAATTGGCGCACATCCAAGCTTTGCAGCAGCAAGGGGCGGTGGTGGCGATGGTGGGTGATGGGGTTAATGATGCGCCGGTCTTGGCTGCTGCACAGGTCTCTCTGGCGATGGGAGGTGGTACGCAGTTGGCTCATGCCAGTGCCGATATGGTGCTGCTGTCGGAGAATTTGTTGCACCTTTCTGAAGGGGTGAAAATGGCGCGGCGCACCTTGAATGTGATCCGGCAGAATTTGGCTTGGGCACTGTTGTATAACCTGGTGGCTTTGCCATTGGCGGCGATGGGTTTGGTGGCACCGTGGATGGCGGCGATTGGCATGTCGGCCAGTTCGTTATTGGTGGTGGTGAACGCGCTGCGTTTGCGTGTAGTAAAAGCAATTTCGACTTAACTTGGAGTGAATATGGCCATTTTGTATCTTTTGATTCCCTTAGGGTTGCTGTTTTTAGGGCTGTTTGTGTGGATTTTTATCTGGTCGGTAAAAGACGGTCAGTTTGATGATCTGGAAGGCCCCGCGTATCGAATTTTGATGGATGACGACGATCCTAGGATTCCAGGTAATGAAAAGCCGCCTTTAGAAGAAGAGGGGCCGCAGAAGTAAAAATTTGTTATTCTCATTAATTCTGATGGGGTTATTGGCTTAATCGGATTGATTTAATATTGTTTGTTTATACAGCAGGAGGTTGTTATGTGGTTTAACTTTTATATGCCTATGATCATCACATGGGGTGTTATTGCTTTGGCTTGGGCAAGCTTTTTGTCTGTGATTTATTATGATTTTTTTCAGAGCCTTTTTTAGACTCTGATCAAGCAAAGGGTAAGTTGTACAAAACGACCTTCGGGTCGTTTTTTTTTGGCATGATGAATGCTTTTATTCCCAGTGAGTGAAATTTTGGTCATAAAAATGACGCTGCAATGGCGTTGTTTTTGGGAGAGTGTCGGGTCATGAGGATAAGGCTGGGGGGGCTGTTGTTGGCATTTTTGCTGGGTTGTGGTGTGCTGCAAGCCGAGGAGGTGATTGTCAATGAAACGGTGGCTGATACGCTGCCTAAGCGTGCTTTGCGCGCTATTTTTGGCATGCGTTTGGGGCGTTGGCCTGAGAGCAATCACGAAATCACGGTGTTTGTTTTGGCTGATGACAATCCAGTGCATGCTCAGTTTTGTAAAACCACCCTCAATGTGTTTCCACACCAATTACGGCGTGCATGGGATCGTTTGGTCTTTTCTGGCACGGGGCAAGCTCCGATTCGTTTGTCATCTGAGGCTGAGATGTTGCAGAGAGTAGCGAATACGCCAGGGGCGATTGGTTATTTGAGTAAGGATAAGGTTGATGGGAGGGTGCATGTCTTACGCATTAATTAATAGCAAGACAGTGGTTCGCTTGAGCGCCGCGTTATGCCTACTTTTTGCGGTGCAATCGCTGTTGGCGGAACCGTTGAAGCGTTTTCAATGGCATGGTTTTTTTAATCAAGCGTTGATCAAAACCTCAGCCAATCACTTTTTTGGTCCGAGTGACAAGCTCAGTGCTGAATTTACTGAGATGGGTCTTAACGGTTCATTTAAGCCGACCCCAGATTGGCAGTTTTCAGGACAGTTGTTGTCGCGGCGAGCAGGGGCATTGAGTGATGGCAGCCCGCAGCTGGATTACGGTTTTGTTGATTACCGCATTAATTCAGACATGGATGGCTTGTGGGGTGTGCGTTTGGGACGAGTGAAAAACCCGATGGGGTTTTACAATGAGACCCGCGATGTGGCGCACACACGTCCTTCGATCTTGTTGCCACAATCGACCTATTTGGACCGTAGTCGTGATATGTATCTTTCTACCGATGCCGTTTATCTTTACGGTGAAGAGCGTACAGACTATGGCGATTATACGCTGAATGTCGGGGTGGGTTATCCGCGTGCGGACTCGATTGAGTTGGAGCGCGTGTTGATGCTGAATAAAGATTGGGCGGGGCATTTGCAGGCCGAAATACCTTCATATTTGGGGCGTTTAATTTATGATTGGCAAGAGGGTCGTGTGCGTGTGGGCTTGACATGGGTTAAAGCACAGATTGATTTTAAAACGGGTGCGGGTGATTTAATTCCTTCTGGCTCTATTTGCATTGAGCCACGTATTTTTTCGTTGCAATACAACAGTGAGTTTTGGAGTTTAACAGCGGAGTACACGGAGCAAAAAACGGTGACCGAAGGCTTGGGGTTTTTAATCGCGGATGAGGCGCGGTTTTCTGAGTCATATTATGTGCAAGCACAATATCGTTTTGCCCCAAAATGGGAGTGGGTGTTGCGCTACGATGTGCAATATTTTGGTCGTGATGATAAAACGGGTGAAAAATTAGCCAGCAGCTCGCCTATCTTGCAGAGTTTTGGTTTGCCTGCGGTGCTGGCACACAGTCGTTTTAGTAAAGACAGCACCGTTGGATTGCGTTGGAATGTTGCGCCACAATGGGTGTTGCAGGCGGAGTACCATCGTGTCAATGGCACCTCTTGGTTGGCGTTAACCGAAAATCCAGATCCTTTGGCAACAAAACAATTTTGGGATTTGTATACTTTGGCCGTTTCGTATCGCTTTTAGCTGGAAGGTCATTTTTCTAGTAAAACAGGGAGTCAATTGTGGTGGTTAAGAGAGGCGTGTTTAAGGGAGAGTGGGCTGCCTTTCTTAGTTTGAAGTGGAAGGTGTTGTTGGTATTAAGTCTGGTCTTATTGGTCATTAACATTGCTTTTTCGGCCATTTCTTATAAAAACTTGATGAGTCTGTTTGATCGTGAAAGACAAGACTCGCATAAAAATCATCGGCATGAAATCTCTACTTTGATTCAGCAATCCAGAAACAGCTTGTTGCAATTGGGTGTGTTTGTGCCTTCGTTGTCAGGTGTGAATCTACAGTTATTGACTGAGAATAAAAAAGAGTTTGAAGATAACTTTGAAAATCATTGGTCCTACTTGAGTCTTGATATGGGTTTGGTGGCAGCGGAGTTTTTTTCCACATCGGGTGAAATAAGTTCGGCTTGGGGTCAGGATATTTACAATGAAAAACTGAGGGGTGCTATTTTAACGTTGGTGGAAAAAACCCGTAACAGTGAGCTACCGAATGATTTTATTCGCTGTGGGATGGAGTGTGTGCATTACTCTGTGGTGCCGATGATTTCCAGCGGAGAACATGTTGGCGAGTTGTTGTTAGGTCGCTCTTTGACTGAAGTAATCATACAGTTTAGTAAAATAACCAGCAGTGATATTGGCATTGTGAGCCGAGAGTTCTTGGCGCAGACACAGCGTTCTAAGTCACCGCGTATTTTTCATAAATTGGGCATCAAAGTCAATGGTGTGACCAATAAAGAGCACAGTTTGGCCTTGTTGGCAGAGCTGGAGAATCAAGGTATAAGTTATGAGGGCTTGCACCACGGTGTGCGCTTTGAATGGCAAGAGAAGACCTATGAAGTCAGCTTGATTCCTATTGAACAGGAGAACCAAGATCAAGCTCAGCATCATCATCAGGCCTCCCATAATCACGACTGTTTTCTTATTATTGCCGATGTAACGCAGCAGATTAACCAGATTAATCGATGGGCAACAGAGAGCATACATGCTGGAATTGTTGGTCTTTTATTATCTGAACTGGCATTGTTATTGGTCTTGTGGAGACCCATTCGGCGGATTAAAGTTGTTTCTGAAAAATTGCCCCTGTTGGCGCAAGGGGAGTTTCAGCGTGTGTGTAAAGATTTGAAATCCATCCAGAATCGTTATTTTTGTGACGAGATTGATCATCTTTCCAGTACCTCTCAGAGCTTATCCAACCAATTGGAGTTTTTAACCAATGAGGTGGAAGCGCGTGAGCAAAATTTAAAATTGCATAATAAAGAGCTGATTGTCGAACGTAATTTTGTCAAAGGTATTTTGGATACCGCAGAAGCATTGATTTTAACCCAAGATTCAAAAGGTAAAGTGATTTTGTGTAACAGTTATGCTGCTTCTTTAAGTGGTTATAATATTGAAAAAATTCAGAGCAGTTATTTTTTAGATTTGCACGATGATGATGAGCTTAGAGCGCCGTTGAAAGAGACGCTGATGAAGTTGGTTGATGGTGAACTGAATAAAAGTCGTGGTGAAGGTCGAATCGTCTGTGAAAATGGTTCACTTCGCCATATTTTGTGGAGTTTTTCTAAATTGGAAAAACAAAAGTCTGGCCAAAGTATGCTCTCCATCGGCTTGGATATTACCGAAATCAAACGAGTGGAATCGCGCATCGCTTGGTTGGCCGATCACGATCCATTAACGGAGTTGTTTAATCGACGCCGTTTTCAAGATGAGTTGGAAGGGGCTCTGGCGTGGTCACGACGCTCAGAAAAAAGCGGCGCGTTGCTGTATTTGGATTTGGATAATTTTAAAGACATTAACGATACCGGTGGCCATCATTCGGGCGATGCACTGTTGCGCAGTGTTTCGGCGACACTTTCTAAAGTGACCCGCGAAGTGGATATTATTGGCAAAGGCATTATGGGGCGTTTGGGTGGAGATGAGTTCGGTATTGTGTTCCGAGATACCGATCAAGCGGGCATCATTACTGTGGTGGAGCGGATGCGTGCGGAGATGAAAAAAATCCGTCACAGCGTTAATGGTCAGGTGCATTCCATCAGTACCAGCATCGGCGTGGCGCTGTTTCCGCAGCACGGCGACAGCATGGAGGAGTTGATGGCCAATGCGGATTTGGCCATGTATCAAGCAAAATCGGCGGAGCGTGGTTCGTGGCATATTTTTTCTGCCGATGAACAGGTCAGAGAACATCTACACGAACGCATTCTCTGGAAAGAACGCATTGAGATGGCGATTAAACACGAACGTTTTGTACTCTATTATCAGCCTATTTTAAACATTCAGAGCAATACCATCTCCCATTATGAAGCTTTGATTCGCATGATCGGTGATGAGGGTGAAATCATTCCACCGATTTCGTTTATCCCCATTGCCGAACAGAACGGTTTGATCTCATTGATTGATCGTTATGTTTTAGAGCGCGCCATTCGTCAACAGGTGACCCTTTCGGATGAAGGAGAAGAGGTGACCATAGCGATTAACCTTTCAGGGCGAGCATTTGAAGATTCGGGGCTGCTGGCGTTTATTAAAAAACAGATTTTTGATTCGGGAGCGGATCCGAAGCGGTTGATTTTCGAAATTACCGAAACAGAGGCGGTAGCGGATATGGCGTCGGCGCGGGTGTTGATGGGGGCGCTGAAAAAACTGGGCTGTCAATTTGCACTGGATGATTTTGGGGTGGGTTTCGCCTCGTTTACCTATTTAAAAGAGTTGCCGGTGGATTACGTTAAAATTGACGGCTCGTTTATTCGTGATCTTCCGGAAAAAAGAGACAATCAAATTTTTGTTAAAGCGCTCTCTGATGTGGCGCGAGGGTTTGGTAAAAAAACCGTGGCGGAATTTGTTGACAGCGAAGAGACCATTCGCCTACTGCATTTGTTTCATGTGGATTACGCGCAAGGGTATTATGTGGGCAAACCTCGGCCACAGATTCAGGAACAGAGTGAAGTGATCTAACGGTTTTCTTAGGAGCGCAACACGCGGCCGCTGAGGGCATCCCGAATGCGGCTGGGTTGTTTGGCGTTACCCAGTGGGGCATCCCAAATAAAATCCAATTGTTGATTAAAATAGGCCGCAACTTCGTTGGCGCTGCGAGCGGCGGGTGCGCCACTGGGATTGGCGCTACTGGAGACAAGTGCGCCGACCTGCTTGCATAGGGCTACCACCGGTGGATGGGCGCTGACTCGTACCGCTAAGGTGTCGTGCTGGCCGGTGAGCCATCTGGGGGTATCAGCAGCGGCGGGCAACAACCATGTGTATGGGCCTGGCCACTGGGCATGAATGCGTTTTGCGACCTCTCTGCTCAAAGGTTGTAAGTAGGTGTGCAGTTGAGAAAAGTCAGCGGCAATCAGAATCAGCCCTTTGTCAGGGCTGCGCTGTTTTAGTTTGAGGAGGCGTTCGACGGCGTGTGGGTTGTTGGGATCACAGCCCAGACCAAAGACCGCTTCGGTGGGGTAGGCGATCAGGCCGCCGCGTTGAATGATCTTGGCGGCTTGATCGAGTTGTTGCGGTTTACTCTTTGTCACTGGCGGCTTTTTTACTGGCCACTTTCTTTTTCACTGCACTCTTTTTTGCAGTGGCTTTTTTGGCACTGGTTTTTTTCTTGGCGACGGCTTTCTTTTTGCTGCTGGCCTTTTTCTTACTGCTGGCGGTCTTTTTTGAGGCGGTCTTTTTTGCGCTGGTTTTTTTTGCAGCGGTTTTTTTAGCGGTCGCTTTTTTCTTCGCGGCTGCTTTCTTTTTGCCTCGGCGTTTTTTCTCTGGCGCTTCGGCAATCAGCTTTTCACACAACTCCAACTCCAGCTCTTTGGGTTCCATATCCTTGGGGATTTTGGCGTTTTTATTGCCGTCGGTGATGTAAGGGCCGTAGCGACCGTTCAACACCTGAATTTCGCTGTCCTCAAAGATTTTGATGATGCGGTTGGCATCGGCCAATTTTTTCTCAGCCACCAGTTCCAGTGCTCGTTCTAGGGTGATGGTGTGGGGATCGTCCTCTTTGATCGAGACGTATTTGCTGTCGTATTTGACGTAGGGGCCAAAACGACCGATGTTGGTGCTGATCTTCTCACCTTCAGCAGACTCACCCAAATTGCGCGGCAGCTGAAACAGAATCAAGGCCTCTTCGAGGGTGATTTTGTCCATCTTCTGCCCAGGACGCAGACCGGCAAATTTGGGTTTCTCTTCGTCGTCGCGGGTACCGATCTGCACAAAAGGACCAAAACGGCCGATGCGTACCGAGATTGGTTTGCCGCTTTTTGGGTCGGTTCCCAGCTCCCGTGCTTGTACCGCTTCGTCACGGCTGACGTTGGCTTCTTTGTCGGCGATCAGCGCGGTGAAAGGGGTCCAAAATTCTTGTAGTAGTGGAACCCACTCTTTTTCACCTCGGGCGACGGCATCCAGCTCGTCTTCCAGTTTGGCGGTGAAGTCGTAATCCACATACTGAGTGAAATGAGTGCAGAGAAAGGTGTTCACTACTTTACCGACATCGGTAGGGGTGAAGCGACGTGATTCCAGCTCCACATAACCACGGTCTTGCAGGGTCGAGATGATGCTGGCGTAGGTGGAGGGTCGGCCAATGTCGTACTCTTCCAAGGTTTTGACCAAGCTGGCTTCAGTGTAGCGTGGGGGTGGCTCGGTGAAGTGTTGTTCGGGGCGAATGGCGTTTAGATCCACTTTGTCACCCTTTTCCAGCGGTGGCAGACGACGGTCTTCCTCTTTTTTACTGTCGTCCATGCCTTCTTGATAGACGGCCATAAAACCGGCTTCGCGCAAGGTGGAGCCGGTGGAACGGAAGGTGTTGCCGTCGCCGCAAGCATAGTCGATGGCCACTTGGTCAAACACCGCCTGCACCATTTGACAGGCGACGGTGCGTTTCCAGATCAAGCTGTAGAGTTTGAATTGCTCGTCGGTAAGGTGGCTTTTCAGATCTTCAGGACGACGTTGAGCGGAGGTGGGGCGTACCGCTTCATGAGCCTCTTGGGCATTTTTCGATTTGGTCTTGTAAAAGCGCGGCTCAGCGGGCATTTGGTCGGCACCGTACTGGCTGCTGATCAGATTGCGAATGTCTTCCAAGGCATCTTGGGAGAGGGTGACCGAATCGGTGCGCATGTAGGTGATCAGACCTTCCGCACCGGAACCGGTGTCGATGCCTTCATAAAGCTGTTGGGCGACCCGCATCGCGCGCAGGGCGGTGAATCCCAGTTTGCGTATCGCTTCTTGTTGCAAGGTGGAGGTGGTAAAGGGCGGTGCAGGGTTGCGTTTGCGCTGTTTCTTGGTGACGGATTTGACCACCAAAATGCCATTGGCTTCTTTGAGTAGAAGGTCTTTGGCGCTGTGTGCTTGTTCGGTATTGGTGATGCTGAACTGTTTCAGTTTGTCGCCATTGAGCTGGGTTAGTTTGGCATTGAAGGCCAATGTGCTCTGCTCCAGATCGGCTTCAATAGTCCAGTATTCGCGGGCTTCAAAACGGTCGATCTCCGCTTCGCGTTCACTGATCATGCGCAGTGCGGGGCTTTGCACTCGACCAGCAGAGAGGCCGCGTTGGATCTTTTTCCACAACAGCGGTGAGAGGTTAAAGCCGACTAAATAATCCAGTGCGCGACGGGCTTGCTGGGCGTTGACCATCTCCATCGAGAGTTCTCGTGGATTGTCCACCGCCTCTTTGAGGGCGCGTTTGGTGATCTCGTGAAAGACCACGCGCTGCACTACTTTGCCTTCGAGTAGATTTTTTTCCCGTAACATTTCCGCCAGATGCCAAGAGATCGCTTCACCCTCGCGATCTGGATCCGTTGCGAGCAATAGGAAATCGGCTTTTTTGAGTGCCTTTTTAATCGCCTGAACGTGTTTTTCATTGCGTTCAATGGCTTGGTACTTCATGGCAAAGCCGTTTTCCGTATCCACCGCCCCCTCCTTGGGAACGAGGTCGCGTACGTGGCCGTAGGAGGCCATGACTTCATAATCTTTGCCAAGGTACTTTTTAATCGTTTTACCTTTGGCGGGTGATTCAACGATGATTAAGTGCTTACTCATTATTTCGCTCTGCTCTGGGCTCTCCGGCCGTGGTATTAACGTTTGTCGCTAAACGTGGGGCGCTATTCTGAACTAAATTTGGTGCCTACGTCGAGTGCTTGAGGATTGAGATGGTGTTTTTGTCAGTTTGTTTGCTTTCGATTTTTGTATAACCCTATGTTTTTAATTTAGTTTTATTTTAAACATTGGTAGAGACCACCTGGTAAAACTTCGATGCGATTTTGCAGTTCTAGGATCAATAACATCGAAGATAGGCTCTTTACGGAGAGTTGGCTGCGTTCTACGAGAGTGTCGATGGAGGTGGGCGAGTGATCTAAACAACGGAGTAATTTTTGGTAATCGTCGTCCAAAGTGTGTTTTTCTTCTAGTTTCAGTTCCGTTTGCGATGCTGTTTTGGCAGGGCTTTTAGGGGGTTCAAATTCAGTGGTGTGCAGCGCTTGGCGAATCAGCGGGGCGACCTCTTCTAAAATATCATCGGCTGTCTCCACCAGTTTTGCTCCTTGGCGAATCAGCGCATGACAGCCTCGTGCCAACGGGTTGTGAATCGAACCAGGAATGGCAAACACTTCACGACCCTGTTCCATGGCGTGGCGAGCGGTGATCAGCGAGCCGCTGCGTTTGGCCGCTTCCACCACCAACGTGCCGATGCTGAGGGCGCTGATGATGCGGTTGCGGCGCGGGAAGTTTTGCGCTTGAGGGCGAATGCCGGTGGGAAATTCACAGATCATCACCCCTTGAGCAACAATCTGTTGAGCCAGTTCGCGGTGAGCGGCGGGGTAGACTCGATCCAAGCCGGTGGCGGTGACGGCGACGGTTTGGCCGCCGCCTGCCAGAGCCCCTTGATGGCTGGCAGCATCAATGCCCAGTGCTAAGCCGCTGGTGATGGTAAAGCCGTTGTGAGCCAAGTGGCGGGCGAACTCAAAGGCGGTCTCTTTGCCGCTGGGTGTGGGGGTTCGGCTGCCGACCATGCCCAGTTGCAGGCTGTAAAGCGCGTCCAATTGACCTTTGGCATACAGCACAATGGGGGCATCGCTGATGGTTTTTAGGCGGGGTGGGTAACGCGGATCGTCAATCGGGATGAGGTGGTTTTCGGCTGCTTCGGCCCAGCGCAGATCCTGTTCGATTTTTTCTGACAGTTCGTTTTGCAGCAGAATATCGAGGGCGGCGGGTGTTAGGTTTAGCCCGTGCAGTTGTTGGCCTGTGCAGTGTTGCAGTGCGTCGATGCCTCCGATTAGGTCAAGAATTTTAGCCGCAGTAACCGGCCCCACGCCAGGAGCGTGCAGCAGTCTGAGCCAAGACGCACTGCTTGATTGTCTGTTCAAGGTTAGGGATTGGTAACCCTGTCGTTGATGTGAATGGCGCGGGTGGCTTCCATAATCAGGCCGTAACTGAGGCGATCAAAACTGCGGAAGATCATCAAGACCCCAGAGGTGCTGTCGGGCAGCTGCACGTAGTCGTTGTGCTTGCCACTGAAACGATCTTTGATCATTTTGCCGCGTTTTTTAATCGCTAAAATATGACCCACTTCCAAACCGTCTTGCTGACCTTTGTTGATTACCACCACTTGATTCTGCGCCACCTGACTGATGGCATCATAGAGTGAGATGATCTGCGCGTTGACGGGCTGTTTGGGCACATGGGGCAGGTAGCTGTGTTGCAATGTGCCTTTTTCCTGCATCAATAGGCGGTCACCGCCGAGGGTTTCACGAGTACTGGCGGTGATGATGAGGGTGGCAGGATCACCAAACTGGGTCACTTTGGCATCGGCGATAAAAATGGCTTCGTAACCGAGGATCTCATCGCTGTCGGGGTCGATAAAGGTGTTGCCTGGGCGGAAAACAGAGAATAGGGATTCATCGTTGCTTTTGAGGCCGCGAGCGTAGAGTTGATTGCCTGTAGCGCTGAGCAGCCGTCCGTCTTGATTGCCAAGGATGTAGGGGGCGTTGGCCAGTTCGTCTTTGCCAACGATGCGCGGTTGCACGGTGAATTGGCGAATGGCGTTGTCAGAGATCATCGGGATGGCGGTCTCTAAGGCCTGTTCTCGAATTTGTGGCGAGAGACGCACAATAGGCGTACCGCGTGGCAGCGTCAGTGGTCGCCCAGCCATGCCGGGCCGATCCAGATAGAGGTGCGGTTGGCCATCAATTAGGCTGACGCTGATGCGATCACCTGGGTAGATTAGGTGAGGGTTTTGAATTTGTGGATTGACTTCCCAAATTTCTGGCCAGATCCAAGGGTCGCGCAGAAAACGTGCGGCAATGTCCCACAGGGTATCGCCTTTCACCACAACGTAGAGCTGAGGGCGACTTTCGCGTAGGATAACCGGCTTTGGATCAGCTTTAAATTCGGGCTTTGGGGTGAAAGTGGGTTTTGGTGGTGGGGCAACGGTTTTTTGCGGTGCTTGAGTGGCGCAGCCGCTGAGTGTGAATAAGAGACCGATTGCACTGAACATGCCGAAGGCACGTTTTGGAAATTTTGCTGTCAAGATCCTTACTCCACACAGGTGATTTTTTAGCAGTTTAGCCAGAATGTGACCTATCGTACAAGTGACAGACGTTGATGATCTTGGCCTAGCTCACATTATTGGTCGCGTTTTTTTATAGATTACAGATACATTATTGGTTTGAAATTATGGCGTTATTGGATATTTTGCATTTTCCAGACCCACGTCTGCGTACCAAAGCGATTGCGGTCGGTGAGGTGGACAGTGGCGTGGTGAAGTTGGTCGATGATCTCTTGGAGACCATGTACGACGCGGTGGGCATTGGTTTGGCTGCTACGCAGGTGAATGTGCATCGGCGTGTGGTGGTGGTGGATGTTTCTGAAGATCACGATCAGCCGTTGGTGTTGATTAATCCTGAGTTAATCGAATTGCACGGCGTTGAAGAGATGGATGAGGGGTGTCTGTCGGTGCCAGGTTTTTATGAAACGGTCAGTCGAGCAGAACGCATTCGGGTTAGAGCCTTAAATCAGCAAGGTGAGGTGTTTGAACTGGAGGCGGATGAGTTGTTGTCGGTTTGCATTCAGCATGAAATTGATCACTTGGATGGCAAATTGTTTGTTGATTACATCTCCTCTTTAAAACGCCAGCGCATCCGTAAAAAGCTGGAAAAATTGGAAAAAAGTCGTCAAAAAAAATTAAAAAAGAGAACGAGAAAGGAGTCGAAAGTGAAGATCATCTATGCGGGTACCCCCGATTTTTCTGTGCCTGCTCTGCAGGCGTTGCTGGCATCTGAGCACGAGGTGTGTGCGGTTTACACCCAGCCTGATCGTCGTGCAGGGCGAGGTCGGTTGCCGAAAATGAGCGCGGTGAAAGAGGTGGCCTTAGAGGCTGGAATTGAGGTTTGTCAGCCACTGAATTTCAAACAAATCAAAGATGTGGAGCAGCTACAGACCTTTGAGGCTGATTTGATGGTGGTGGTGGCTTACGGTTTGATTTTACCGCCGGTGATTTTGGCTGCACCGCGTCTGGGCTGTTTGAACCTGCACGCTTCGTTGTTGCCGCGTTGGCGCGGCGCGGCTCCCATTCAGCGCGCTATTTTGGCTGGTGATGCCGAGTCGGGCATCACCTTGATGCAGATGGATGTGGGTTTGGATACCGGTGATATGTTGGCCAAGTCAGTCTGTCCCATTGAAGCAGATGAAAGCGGAGGCTCGTTGCACGATAAATTATCTTTGTTGGGAGTCGATCTGTTGCTTTCTGCCTTGCAAGCGGTGCCTGCAGGAGGTTGGCAGGGCGAACCGCAAGCGGCGATTGAGGTCAGTTACGCCTCGAAATTGGATAAAACCGAGGCGACTCTGGATTGGCGGAGTTCAGCGCTGGAGTTGGAGCGTCAAGTGAGGGCGTTTAACCCCTGGCCCGTGGCACAAACGTTGTTCAAGGGCAAAATGATGCGGGTTTGGCAAGCGGAAGCGCTGCGTGATGTGGTTACCGAGGGGCTGCCTGGTACGGTGATGTCGGCGGATAAAAGCGGCATTCGAGTGGCCTGTGGTGAGGGTGTGTTGCAGTTGAAACAGGTGCAGTTACCTGGCAAAAAAGCCCTTAAGGTGGCGGATTTTCTCAATGCACATTCACCGCAGGGCTGCCGTTTTGGCGAGTCGGAGTCGTCGTAATGGCGCTGCTGCCGGTGCGCTTGGCGGCCACCAAAGCGGTCAATCGAGTTCTGCGCCACGGTGAATCTTTGGCCACGCTGTTGCCGGAGTTTTCTGAGCGGGTCGCGGAAAAAGACCGCGCGCTGTTGCAGGCGCTCTGTTTTGGTGTGATGCGTTATCTGCCTAAATTGCAGTGGTTGGTGGCCAAGTTGCTGCAAAAACCGCTGCGCAATAAAGATCAAGACGTGCAGGCCTTGCTGCTGTTGGCGCTGTTTCAATTGCTCTACCTGCGGGTGCCAGAGTATGCGGCGGTCAACGACAGTGTGGCGGTGAGCAAAAAATTGGGTAAAAGTTGGGCAAAGGCGCTGGTGAACGGGGTCTTGCGTAACTTTATCCGTCGTCGTGAAGGGTTGCTAACGGAGTTGAAATCAGATCTGGAAGCGCACTACTCTCATCCCGCTTGGATCATCGAACGTTTGCAACACGATTGGCCAGAGCAGTGGCAATCGTTATTGATCGCCGCCAATGAACCGCCTCCCATGACCTTGCGGGTTAATGTGCATCAGCAGAGCCGAGCTGATTATCTTCAGCAATTGCAACAGCAGGGCATCGAAGCTGAAGAACACCCCCATGCAGCAGCGGCGTTGATTCTGGCAAAGCCGCAGCCCGTGAGTGTGTTGCCCCGTTTTGAACAGGGCAGCTGTTCGGTGCAGGATGCGGCAGCGCAGTTGGCTGCACAGCTGTTGGACGTGCAACCTGGACAGCGGATTTTGGATGCCTGTGCCGCGCCTGGTGGCAAAACCGGCCACATTTTAGAGCAGGCTGAAAATCTGGAGTTGTGGGCGCTGGACAGCGATCAAAAACGGCTGGATCGAGTGACGGAAAACCTGCAACGTTTGCAGTGTTCGGCGAAGCAGGTCTGCGCCGATGCGGCAGAGACCAATCTCTGGTGGGATGGAAAGCCCTTTGAGCGTATATTACTGGATGCACCTTGCTCGGCTACGGGGGTGATTCGTCGTCATCCTGACATCAAGGTGTTGCGTCGTGCTGAGGATATTGAGGCTTTGGCCGTTCAACAGCGGCGTTTGCTGGAGGCGCTTTGGCCTTTGTTGGCGCCTGGTGGCCTGTTGCTTTACGCCACCTGTTCATTGTTTAAAGCCGAAAATAGTCAACAAATTGGCCGTTTTTTGAGTGAGCAGAGTGATGCCATTGAGCTGCCATTACAGACTGACTGGGGCATTGCAGATCTTTATGGTCGGCAAGTGTTTACTGCACAAGAGGGCATGGATGGTTTTTATTACGCTCGATTAGAAAAAAAACGTGAGTGTGAGGAGTTGTGATCCTGTTAATTGAGATGCTCTGCTGATGACGTTTAGGTCTGCTGTCTCGACGCAATACGTTCAGACCCGTTATCGCTGGTTTGTTCTGTTGTTGCTCGGATTGCTGGTTGCCATTGTGGCTGTAGCAAAACCTTTTGATGTCAAACAGGCGCAGAGTTATTTGCAAAACGGGGTTTATTATCTGGATGCTGAGTTTGACTTGCCATTGGCTGTTGCCCCCACACTTGCTTTACAAAGTGGTGTGCCGTTGCAATTGAATTTGCAGATGGAAATTATTCGCCAACGTAGCTGGTGGGTTGATGAAACCACGGCCGCTTTAGAGCAACGTTATCGTTTGGAATATCACGAGTTGAGCCGTCGTTACTTGCTTTCCAATTTGAATACAGGGGTTAAGCGCAGTTTTTTTTCTCTTAACTCGGCTCTAGCGCAGGTCGGTACCTTACATACATTTCCACTTTTGGATGCTGTTTTGTTGCGTAAACCGGGTCACTATCGTGGTCGTATTAAGGTGGTTCTGGATCGCTCTGTACTGCCTTTGCCGCTGTTGCCACAGGCCTACTTTTCCTCTTCTTGGCAGCTGGACAGTGAGTGGTACTCATGGTCGCTAAAATAATTCGTCGATTGGCAACCAGTATGGTACCGATGCTGGTGCTCTTCTGTTTGCTGCTTAGCTCGCTCTATCTGTTGGCCGATATGATGGAGAATCTGGAGCGTTTTGGGCGTCTCTATTTCTGGTTGCTGCTGCTTAACCTGTTGGGTTTGGTGGTTTTATTGTTTTTAATCGCGGCCAATACCTGGAATTTGATCAGTAAGTTTCGTCAGAGTCAGGCGGGCATTCGTTTAACCATTCGTCTGGTGCTGATGTTTGTCATCCTCGCGTTTGTGCCGGTAACGGTGGTCTATTCTTTTTCGGTGAAATTTTTGAGCTCCAGCATCGACAGCTGGTTTACGGTGCAGGTGGAAGAAGCTTTGGAGAGTGCGTTGCAGCTTAGTCGAGATGCGCTTTCTGGTCAGATGCGTACCCAGTTGCGCATCACCAGCAATATGACCGATCAGTTGAGTGGCTTAACGGAAGACGGTGCCATTGTGCGTCTCAACTGGTTGCGACAGGAGTCCGATGCCTCTGAGTTGACCCTGTTGACTCTCAATAATCGAGTGTTGGTCTCCAGTACGCTGGATGGGGTCAATGTGGTGCCCAATCGTCCCGATGAGGGAATTATCATGCAGGTTCGTTCGGGTCAGTCGTACGTCGGCTTGGATCCGGTGGGTGAAGAGGGGCTACTGCACATTCGAGTGGTGGTGCCGGTATTGAGCTCTGATCCTCTGGATGATAATCGTATTTTACAGGCGCTTTATCCGGTGCGTGAACAGGCCTCCGATCTGGCCGCTGAGGTGGAGAGTTCCTATGGTGACTATCGGCAATTGGTTTTTTTGCGTGATCCATTGAAGGTTAGTTTTATTTTGACTCTCTCTTTGGTGTTGTTGATGAGTGTTTTGAGTGCCATTTGGGGGGCTCTTTTTTTCGCGCGTAAGATTATGGTGCCCATTCAAGATCTGGCCGAAGGCACACAAGCGGTGGCGGCAGGTAATTACGCCACCCAACTGCCGCTTTCAGGTCAGGGTGAACTGGGTTTTCTGGTTAAATCCTTTAATCAGATGACACGGCGTCTAACACAGGCGCGTGACGTGGCTGAGCGAAGCCAAAAGACACTGGAGAGTCAGCGCGCTTATCTGGAGGCGGTGTTGGGGCGTATCTCCACTGGCGTTGTGACGTTTGATGCGCGTTACCGTTTGTTGACCGCCAATGAAGCGGCTCAGACCATTTTAGAGATGGAGAGTCTGTTGGATGGCGAGCAGGAGACGCAGCTACAGCAGTTTTTGCAGGCGATACAGCCTTGGTTTGATAAGGGCTTGGATGAGTGGTCTGAAGAGTTGGAGTTGTTTGGTGCTAAGGGTCGTAAAGTGCTGAACTGTCGAGCTTCACACCTGAATGAGAAGTCGGGGTTGGAGGGGTATGTGTTGGTCTTTGATGACATCACTCGTCTGCTGCGAGTGCAGCGTGAAGAGGCGTGGAGTGAGGTGGCGCGTCGTTTGGCACATGAAATTAAAAATCCATTGACGCCGATTCAGCTCTCCGCTGAGCGTCTTCGGTATCGCTGTTTGCCGAAGATGGTGGGGGAGGAGGCGCGTATTTTAGACGGTGCCACCAACACCATTATTAATCAGGTGCAGGCGATGAAGTCGATGGTGAAGGCATTTGCCGAATACGCCACCCTGCCCTCGCTCTCTAAGCGTTTTCTGGATTTGAATAATTTGGTGCGTGAGGTGGCGGAGCTTTACATGGGCATGGAGAGCCAAATTTGGGTGGAGTTGGATTTGGGGAAGGGCTTGCCACAGCTGGAAGCGGATGTGACCAGACTGAGGCAATTGCTGCACAATTTGATTAAAAATGCGATGGAAGCTCAAGGTTTGAGTGGCAACGATGTGGCGATGGTGCGTTTGACAACCCGTTGCTTAGAGGAAAAAACCTGTCGTTATATTGAGTTACGCATTCAAGATAACGGCCCTGGTTTTCCGCCTGAAATGATTGATCGGGTATTTGAACCTTATGTGAGTTCGAAACCGAAGGGCAGCGGGTTGGGGTTGGCGATTGTGAAAAAAATTGTGGAAGAGCATGGCGGTGTGGTGCATGCAGAAAATGGTCTGGAGGGCGGCGCTTTAATGGTGATCCGTTTTCCGGTTTCAGTCAGTGAAGTGGTTGGTTTAGGAGAGTTGGGATGAATATGCCGTACATACTCGTGGTGGATGATGAGCCGGATATCTGTTCATCGGTCAGAGATATTCTCGAGGATGAGGGCTACGAGGTTGAGGTGGCTAAAAATGCCGCCACTGCTCGTCAAATATTGCAGCAGCGAGAACCGGATCTGGTTTTGTTGGATATCTGGATGCCTGATGAAGATGGCATCACCTTGCTAAAAGAGTGGAAAATGGAAGGGGATCTGGCTGCTCCGGTGATTATGATGTCCGGTCACGGCACCGTTGAGACTGCGGTGGAAGCGACTCGGTTTGGAGCAACGGATTTTATTGAAAAACCGCTCTCCTTGGCGAAATTGCTGCTGACGGTACAAAAAGCCTTGCAGCGAAACGAGATACCGATCTCCAACCTTCATCGAGCAGCTTCCAGTTTGGTCGTGAGTAGGATGGTGGGCAGCAGTGAGGTGCTCGGTTCACTGCGCGATAAGCTGGGTAAGGTGGCAGCTTATGAAACACCGGTATTGGTGATGGGCGAATTTGGTGCGGGAAAACGTACCTTGATGCAGAATTTACACGCTCAAAGTTCACGCGCAGCCGGTCCGTTTATCGAAATCAACTTGTCTCGTTTGGCACACGACAAAGAGGCTTTAGAAATTTTTGGCAGTGAAGTGGCGGGTAAGGTCACCGCTGGTGCGCTTGAACGGGCGCACGGTGGTTCGCTGTTTTTGGATGATCTGGCACAGATGTCGGAGGCGTTGCAGTCGCAGTTATTAGGTGTGGTGATGAACGGCCTCTTTACCCGTGTGGGAGGGGTGGAGCCGCTGCGCTGTGACGTGCGTCTGTTGGCGGCCAGCAGCAAAAATTTGGCGCTGCTGGTACAGCAAGAGGGGTTTAAAGCCGAGCTGTATCACTGTCTGAATGGCGTATCTCTGGAAGTGCCGAGTTTGCGCCAGCATCGCGAAGACATTCCAGAACTGTTGGCCTTTTTTGTTGATCAGTTTGTGGAAACGGAAAAGCTGAGTTATCGACACTTTGGCGTGGCCGCGCAAAATTTTCTGCGCAATTACATCTGGCCAGGCAACATTCGTGAGCTGCGTACTTTGGTGCATCGCCTGATGATGTTGGGCGAAGAGGTGGAGGTGGGTATGGAGGAGGTTAAGAGCGCTTTGGCTTCACCCAAAGTGCGTGCCGATATGCCCGACAACAGCATGTTGTTGCCCTTAAATTTGCCGCTGCGTAAAGCCCGCGCCGAATTTGAGCGTATTTATCTGCAGCGCCAGCTGAGTGTGGTGGGCGGCAGTGTTGGTGAGCTGGCAAAACGGGTCGGTATGGAACGCACTCATCTCTATCGTAAGTTGCGAAGTTTGGGGATTGAACACCTCAAGCATCACGTTTAATAAGCCAGATGAAAATTATTATTTTAGGTGCAGGACAGGTGGGCTCGTCGGTGGCGTACAACTTGGCGCGAGAGGGTAATGACATCACTGTTGTGGATAGGGATAACGACATTCTTCAAGAGTTGCGCGATAAAATGGACATCGGCACGGTCTGTGGCATCGGTTCGCATCCAGATGTACTGCGGCGTGCGGGGGCGGACGATGCGGATATGTTGTTGGCGGTGACCAACAGCGATGAGGTTAATATGATCGCCTGTCAGGTGGCGGCAACGCTGTTTCATACGCCGACAAAAATTGCCCGTTTGCGGGCGCGGGAGTATTTGCGTGAGCCGTTGTTGTTTGCCCCTGACGCGATGCCCATTGATGTTTTGATTAGCCCCGAGCAAATTGTAACTAATTACGTGCAGCGCCTGATTGAATATCCAGGTGCTTTGCAGGTGTTGGATTTTGCCGGTGGGCGGGTGCGTTTGGTGGCGGTGAAAGCCTATTACGGTGGCCCTTTGGTGGGGCATGAACTGCGTACATTGAAGGAGCACATGCCGAATGTAGAAAACCGTGTGGCGGCCATTTTTCGTAACGGTCGTGCTATTTTGCCCAACGGCAATACGGTCATTGAGGCCGATGACGAGGTCTTTTTTGTTGCCGCCAAAGAGCATATTTTGGCGGTGATGAGTGAACTGCGTCATCTGGATAAACCGGTCAAACGCATTATGATTGCCGGTGGTGGCAACATTGGCCGCAATTTGGCTATGACCTTAGAGAACGATTACCGAGTTAAAATAATCGAGAGCAACGCCCGTCAAGCCCGTTATTTGGCGGAAAATCTGGACAGAGCCATTGTACTGCTCGGCGATGCCGCTGACCGTGAATTGCTGCTGGAAGAGAACATTGAAGATACGGATATTTTTTGTGCGGTGACCAATGACGATGAGGCCAACATTCTCTCTGCCATGCTGGCCAAACGCATGGGAGCAACCAAGGTGATGGCGCTGATCAACAAACCGGCTTATGTGGATCTGGTGGAGAGCGGCATTATTGATATTGCCATTTCGCCGCAGCAGGTGACTATTGGCACCTTGTTGACTCATGTGCGTCGTGGTGATGTGGTGGCGGTACACTCTCTGCGCCGTGGTGCGGCAGAGGCCATTGAAGCGGTGGCACACGGTGATGGTAAAACCTCCAAAGTGGTGGGGCGACGTTTGGATGCTTTGAAACTGCCCAAAGGCACCTCCATTGGGGCGCTGGTGCGCGGTGAGGAGGTCTTGATTGCCCATGACGATGTGGTGATCGAAGCGGAAGACCATGTGATCCTCTTTTTGGTGGATAAAACCCGCATTCAGGAAGTTGAGCAGCTGTTCCAGGTTGCGGTGACCTTTATTTAATCCCAACGATTGAATTTTCATGCAAGTTTCTATTATTCAAAAAGTGCTGGGTCTGCTGCTGATGTTGTTCAGCTTTACTCTGTTGCCGCCCATCTTGGTGTCGTGGTGGTACGACGATGGCTTGTTGCAGACCTTTAGTAACGGTTTTTTGGTGGTGTTGCTGACGGGGTTGTTTTTCTGGTTGCCGGTTTACAATGTGCGCCGCGAACTGCGCTTGCGTGAAGGTTTTTTGGTGGTGGTGCTGTTTTGGGTGGTGCTGGGGTTGGCGGGCGCGTTGCCCTTCTACTTTGCTGAGCGACCTCTGCTGTCGTTTACCGACGCGGTGTTTGAATCGGTCTCTGCCCTGACCACCACTGGGGCAACGGTTATTGTGGGCTTGGATACGCTGCCTAAATCGATTCTCTTTTATCGTCAGCAGTTGCAGTGGCTGGGCGGTATGGGAATCATTGTTTTGGCTGTGGCTATTTTGCCGATGCTTGGGGTTGGGGGGATGCAGCTCTATCGAGCCGAGACCCCGGGGCCTGTAAAAGACACCAAGTTAACTCCCCGTATTACCGAAACAGCTAAGGCGTTGTGGTTTATTTATTTGGGGTTGACCATCGCCTGTGCATTGGCCTATTTTGCAGCGGGTATGAGCGCTTTTGATGCGATCACGCACAGTTTTTCTACCGTGGCCATTGGTGGTTTTTCCACTCACGATGCCAGTATCGGCTATTTCCAGAGTCAGCTGATTGAGATGGTGGCGGTGGTCTTTATGCTGTTGGCGGGGGTTAATTTTGGTTTGCATTTTATGGCGGCGCGTAACTTGACCTTGTCACCGTACCGGCATGATTCTGAGTTTAAAACCTATTTTTTCTTTCTGTTGGTGATCGCTTTGATTTCGGTGGCCTACCTTTATGGTCATGAGCTCTATGATTTTAGTGATGCGCTGCATCACGGTATTTTTCAGGCGGTCTCCATTGGCACGACGACGGGTTTTACCACTGCAGAGTATTTTAATTGGCCCGGTTTTTTGCCGGTGTTGTTGTTGTTTGCCAGCTTTGTGGGTGGTTGTGCTGGTTCAACGGGCGGTGGCATGAAAGTGATTCGAGTCCTGTTGCTCTATAAACAAGGCATGAGGGAGATGATGCGCTTGATTCACCCTAATGCTCAGATCAGTGTAAAAGTGGGTAAAAAAGCCCTTTCGGATCGTGTTGTTGAAGCGGTCTGGGGGTTTTTTGCTGCTTATGTATTGGTCTTTAGCGTGATGTTGTTGTTGTTGATGTTGGCGGGTTTGGATCAGGTGACGGCGTTTTCAGCCGTGGCAGCGTGTCTGAATAATTTAGGTCCGGGTTTGGGTGAGGTGGGTGCTCACTATGCGGATTTGAGTGATTTTGTGAAATGGGTGCTGGCCTTGACGATGCTGTTTGGTCGTTTGGAAATTTTTACTCTGTTGGTGTTGTTTACTCCTGCTTTCTGGAACCGTTGATGGTGTTAAAAAAAAGTTCTGCTTTGGGTGCGACGCGAGCACCTGAATTGACGGCGGCCTTATTGGCACCCCGTCATTGGCCAAGTTGGTTGTTGGTGTTGTTGTTGTCTCTTTTTGCTTTGTTGCCGCGCCGTTGGCGCAATCGTTTGGCTGCTACTTTGGGTGGCTGGCTCTATCGCCACAAAGCCAAACGACGCTGTTTTGTTTTGACCAATCTACGGCGTTGCTTTCCTGAGAAGACGGAGGCTGAGCGTGAGCACTTGGCGCAGACGCATTTTTGCAGCAGTGCTCAGGTGATGTTGGATATGCCGACGTTGTGGTGGGGCTCAAAAACACGTTTTTTGCGTCGCGTCACGTTACAGGGAGCAGAGCACATCGAGGCGGCTCAAGCACAGGGTAAGGGGGTGATTTTGCTTACCTGTCACAGTTTGGCGCTGGAGTACGGTGGTGTTCGCATTGGTCTGAATGCGCCGCTGGTGTCGATTTTTAAACCTTTTAAAAACCGACTGCTAAATTGGTTGGTGTATCGTGCGCGCAGCCGTTTTGGGGTGCGTTTGGCGGCGCGTGCAGACGGTCTACGGCCGCTGATTAAAGCTACGCGGGAGGGGGCGTTTTTTTATTACATTCCTGATGAGGATTTGGGCGGTGAGCAGAGCCGCTTTGCGCCCTTTTTTGCGACTGAAAAAGCGACACTGCCGATGTTAGGGCGTTTGAGTAAGGGATGTGATGCGTTGGTTCTGCCCTGTTACAGCCACTATTTGCCTACTGAGGGGCGTTATCAAGTGACGGTGTTGCCGCCCTTGTCAGACTTCCCCAGCGGGGATCAGCAACAGGATTGTGAGCGGATGAACCGGGCTATTGAAGGTTTGATTGAAATCGCGCCTGAACAGTACATGTGGGGTATGCGGTTGTTTAAAACGCAGCCGGAAGGTCAGCCTTACCCCTATGATGCGTGTTGATGGTGGATTGAGTGCTTTGCCTGATTTGCCCTAGGGGGTAGAATCTGCCTCATTTTTCGATTTAGAAATAAAGGTTTCCCCTTGAAACAGCACTTGCAAGATTTGATTGAAGACGCCATCGGCCAGCTCCGAGAGAGCGGTCAGATTGATATTGATGCCCTGCCGAAGATTTTGATCAGCGACAGCCGTAATCCTGAGCACGGCGATTTTGCCTGCAATGTGGCGATGATGTTGGCTAAATTGGCGAAAAAAGCGCCACGTCAACTGGCACAGATGATCATTGGGGCGCTGCCGGAATCGGCGCGGGTCAGTAAGGTGGTGATCGCCGGACCGGGCTTTATTAACTTTTTTCAAGCGGCGGATAATTTATACGCTGTGGTGCCTAAAATTTTGGTCGCTGCGGAGAACTACGGTCTGTCGCAATTGGGTGCCGGTAAAAAAGTGCAGGTGGAGTTTGTCTCTGCCAATCCAACGGGGCCGCTGCATGTGGGGCACGGTCGAGGAGCGGCCTACGGTGCAACGGTGGCAAATCTGTTGGAGGCGGTTGGTTTTGAGGTGCATCGTGAATATTACGTCAACGATGCCGGTCGGCAGATGGACATTTTGGCTGCCTCGGTTTGGCTGCGTTATCTGGAGCTCTGTGGTGAGGAGTTAACCTTTCCCAGTAACGGTTACAAAGGCGATTACATTTGGGACATCGCCGCCACCTTGCACCGCGAACATCAAGAGGCTTTTCGCCAGCCAATCAGCGACGTGCTTGCGGATGTGTGTGCCGATGAACCTGTGGGGGGCGATAAAGAGCACCACATTGATGATCTGATTGCAGCGGCAAAACGTGTGCTGGGTGAGTCTGATTATCGGGTGGTGTTTGATCAAGCCTTGAAGACCATTTTGGATGACATTCGGGATGATCTGGCTCTGTTTGGGGTTGAGTATCAGCGTTGGTACTCGGAACGTTCTTTGATGGAAAGTGGGGCTGTGGATCGCGCTCTTGAGCGGCTTAAAACGGCGGGGCATCTGTATGAAAAAGAGGGTGCGTGGTGGTTTCGTTCCAGCGATTTTGGCGATGAGAAAGATCGGGTGGTGCTGCGGGACAACGGTCAGAGCACCTATTTTGCTTCGGACATTGCCTATCATATGGAAAAATTGGAGCGCGGTTTTGATCGCGTGATTGATGTCTGGGGTGCGGATCATCACGGTTATGTGCCACGAGTGAAGGCGGCTTTGACGGCTCTGGGCAGTGATGCGGACAAAATGGATGTGTTGTTGGTGCAATTTGCGGTGCTGTACCGTGGTGGTGAAAAAATGGCCATGTCCACCCGTTCGGGGCAGTTTGTTACTTTGCGTCAACTGCGCAAAGAGGTCGGTTCCGATGCGGCACGATTCTTCTATGTGATGCGTCGCTGTGAACAGCACATGGACTTTGATCTCGATCTGGCCAAATCCCAGTCGAATGAAAACCCGCTTTACTACATTCAATACGCGTATGCGCGGATTTGCAGTGTGCAGCGCCAGTTGGCAGAAAAAGGCCTGCTGTTTGATCAAGAGCAGGGGGTGGCGCATCTGGATCGCTTGGCGGAACAACACGAAAGTGAGCTGTTGAGTGCTTTGGCGCGTTATCCTGAGGTGGTAGAAAAAGCGGCGCTTAACGAAGAGCCACACCAGTTGGTGCACGCGCTGCGTGAGTTGGCCAGTGGCTTTCATAGCTATTACAACGCCCATCAATTTTTGGTGGATGATGAAGCGTTGCGTAACGCTCGTTTGAGTTTGGTGACAGTGACGGGGCAGACTCTGTTAAATGGCCTTTCTCTGTTGGGCGTTGCGGCACCGCAGGAGATGTAAATTTTGGTTCAAGATTATAAGAATACGGCAGGTAAAAGAGCGCCAAAAAAAATCCGGTTTGCCGCGTTGGGCCGTGCTGTTGATTTTGCTGATTGTGGCTGCCTTTGTGACTTTTTTTGTATTTCCTAAACCAGCAATTGCCGGTGGCGAGTAATCCATTGGAGATCATTAAACCCCGCAGTGATGTGCGGGTTCCAAATCAGGCTGAGGTAAAACCAGAACCGAGTGAGGCAACAACGGAGCAGCCCGCTTCGCCTAAGTTTGAGTTTTACAATGTATTGCCCGAGCTGGAAGTGGTGCTGCCAGAGGGTAAAAAGGTGCAATCGCTACCAGAGACAGTGGTTGAGAAGGGTAAGCCTAAAGTTAACGCCGTTGCGGCCAAAGTCATCGAGGCGGCTCCCATCGTGAAAGCAAAAGAGGCTGTCGTTGAGGTAAAGAGTTCACTGGCAGCGCATTATTTTCAGGTGGGTTCGTTTAAACAACGTGAGGATGCCGAACGTCGCCAAGTTGAGCTGATTTTACTGGGGCTAGAGGCTAAGATTCAGAGCGCCAGAATCAAAGGTGCGACGTGGTATCGAGTCCGGCTTGGCCCTTATGGTGGCTCGGCTGAGATTGCGCGGATAAAAACAAAACTGCGAAAAAACAGAGTAGACTTTCTGTTGATTAAAGGCTGATCGTTACAAAACCGCTGATTAATCTTCTTTAGATTCTTGAGCTAACCCTGAGGGTGCGCTATCGTGTCGGCACGGTTAAGTGCTGATGCAACTGAGCGTATTCACTTTTTACTCTTTGAGGAGCGATAGACAATGGCTGATTTGTTTTCTGATGAATGGATGAAAGGCTTTCAAACTGCGTGGAATGGTGAGCCAAATTTGGCGGATGCGCTGGAAAAAATCGGTTTTAATTCGGTAATCGGTTACGGCTTTCCTGATGATGATGCGCCTCTGGGTGTGATCACCGTTGAGAACGGTCACATTACCGCAGCCGGAGCGTACAACGGTGAAGAGTTGAGCTGGGATATGCGCGCCAAACAGGCCAGCTGGGAAAAGTGGATCAAAAAAGGCATTGGCATGACCGGTTTGGGCATGGCAGCTGCTACGGGTAAATTGAAATTTAAAGTGGGTGACTATTCATCCATGTTGAAAGATCCGCGCATGGCAAAACCGTTTATTTTGAGCTTTAGCATGATGGCTAAAGCGTAACGTTTCGAGTTTTACTCGCGGCGTATGAAATAGGGGCAAAATGTTCGCCCCTATTTTTTTGCTTGTTATTCCATACTGGGCATTTTCATTTCGCTGTAATCAGCGGGGATCTGAAATTTGCTGCTTTGCAATGTTTGAGTGGAGACACTGCTGATGGTTTGCACACTCTCTTTCAGTAGGTTTTTCGACTGTACTGGAATACCGCCTGAAGCGGCTAAGGGGTCGTTCATAATGGCACCGGCTTTGCCGGCCTTTTTCGCCATTTTTTGGCTGAAGTCAAACAGACTCATCAAGGTATCAAAATCCGCTTGTGAGATTTTCAAGCCCTTAGCATCGGCAATACAGGCTTCACTGATCTGTTTATTGCCTCGATAGATTTCGATTATTTGGCACTTAAAACCATTGATGGTGTGCCATTTTCCGGTTTTTTTGATCTCGCTGGATTCGGTGGTGGATTTTTTATCGAGCGCCTGCATTGAGGGTAGCCCCATTGATGCCATGCGGCTTTCGATCATGGCGCGCTGCTCTGCGGGCATACTTTGCATCCGAGCCATCATCTGTTTACGCATATTCTCCACCATGCCCATCTGTGCTGCCATGCGTTTTTCATTCATTCGAACGTAACTTTTTTTATTATGTTGCAGCACACTAAAGTTTTCGTTATTGCTGTCATAGAGGGCATTGATGTTGCCGTCGTTGTTGTCGATTAAGACTTTGCCTGCTTTGACGTAGAGTGCGTTGGGTTGGCGTTTGTCGCCCTTTTCGAATTGAATGGTGGTGTCGGCTTGAGCATTGAACGATGTAAGTGCACAAATACAGAGGGCTACGGTTGTTTTTGCTGGTTTTTGCTGGTTTTTTTGAACATATTCATTCCTTTACTAAAATGCAGTGCTGATAAAAAGATGAGTATGTGACCCTAGCAGTTTAAATACTTATTTTCATCCCCAGAATTCTTTGTGGTTTTTCTTTCTGGTCTGGCAGAGTATCCTGAACCCTGCTGTTGGTTGAGGTTGGAGACGTTTGCAGATGAAGCTGTCATTGAAAGAGGCGTGGCAAGGTGAGTCAAATTGCCGTAACTGCACGGTACGCACGACGGTGTTGTTTGCCGGTCTGCATGAATCGGATTTTGAGAGAATTCATACTCCTATAGATGATTTGGTATTTGAGCCAGATGCACTGCTTTATCGAGCCGGTGAGCAAGGTGCGCATATTTTTACCTTGCGCCAAGGCCTGCTGAAAATGGTGCAATACCTGCCCGATGGCACGCGTCGGATTGTACGTCTGGCAGGCAACAGCGATGTGATTGGTTTGGAAAGCCTGCTCGGTGAACCCTATCAACACGATGCGGTGATTTTGCAGCGCAGTGAGCTGTGTCGTATTCCGGTCTCTGTGGTGCAAAACCTTTGTTCGGGCAACCCTGATCTGCATCAGGAGCTGATGCGCCGTTGGCAGCGCGCCTTGAGTGAGGCGGAAGCGTGGTTGACCGAGTTGTCTACCGGCACCGCCAGACAACGGATGGCGCATCTGTTGTTGCGTTTGGTGGTGACGGAGACAGAGCCGGTGTGCCAGCTTTTCAGCCGTGATGATATCGGTGCCATGTTGGGCATCACGATGGAGACCGCCAGCCGCGTGATTGCCGAATTTAAACGCAATAATTGGTTACAAGAGTTAAAACCCACCTACTATCGCTGTGATGTTACGGCTTTGAAAGTGGTAATTTCAGCTTAAATTTTCTGTTCTGAGATAGATTTTTTCCCGTATTGATGTAAATCAATGCGCCGCTGAGGTAGCCTTCGCTACTGTTTGTGGCGTTTTATCCATTTTTGGTGGAACACAGTACCGTTACGAGGGTTTGATACGATGATTGATGAGAGTTTAGTCGATATATCGCGGTTGCAATTTGCAGTCACCGCGATGTATCACTTTTTGTTTGTGCCTCTAACCTTGGGGTTGTCTTGGTTGTTGGTGATCATGGAGACGGTCTATGTTATGACCGGCAAAGAGATTTACCGTGATATGACCAAGTTCTGGGGCAAACTGTTTGCCATCAACTTTGCTCTGGGGGTCACCACGGGCTTGACGATGGAGTTTCAGTTTGGCACCAACTGGGCGTATTACTCTCATTACGTTGGGGATGTGTTCGGTGCGCCCTTGGCCATTGAGGGTTTGATGGCCTTTTTCCTTGAATCGACCTTTGTCGGCCTGTTTTTCTTTGGTTGGGATCGCCTCAGTAAGGTGCAGCATCTGGGGGTGACGTTTTTGGTGGCGATTGGCTCCAACCTTTCGGCGTTGTGGATTTTGATCGCCAACGGTTGGATGCAAAACCCCGTTGGTGCGGAGTTCAATTACGAAACCATGCGCATGGAGTTGACCAGTTTTTCTGAGCTGATCTTTAATCCCGTCGCGCAGGTGAAATTTGTGCATACGGTTTCGGCGGGTTACGTTACCGGTGCCATTTTTGTGCTTTCCATCAGTGCGTGGTACTTGCTCAAGGGGCGCGACGTTGAATTTGCCAAACGTTCTTTTGCCATTGCGGCGGCGTTTGGTCTGGCTTCTGTGGTTTCGGTGATCATTCTTGGTGATGAGAGCGGTTACGAAGCGGGCGATGTGCAAAAGGTGAAGCTGGCGGCAATGGAGGCGGAGTGGGAGACCCATGCGCCACCGGCTCCCTTTACCTTGATGGGCTTTCCTAATCAAGAGACTCAGGAGACGGATTACGCGGTTCGCATCCCGTGGCTGATGGGCATTATTGCCACTCGATCCATTGATACGCCCGTGCCGGGGATTAAAGATCTGACCGCGCTGCATGAAAAACGCATTCGTTCGGGCATGATTGCCTATGAAAACATGCAAAAATTGCGTGGCGGTGATAAGAGCGAGGCGGTTAAAGCGGCTTTTGAGAAACACAAAGTGGATCTCGGTTACGGTTTGCTGCTGAAAAAATACACCGACAAGGTGATCGATGCCACGGAAGAGCAAATCAAAGCGGCGGCCAAAGACACCATTCCCAATGTGGCGGCGATGTTCTGGGGCTTCCGACTTATGGTGGTCTCCGGTTTCTTGATGTTGCTGGTGTTTCTGGTCTCGTTCTTTAGCTGCGCGCGACGTACCGCGACGGGCAACAAATGGGTGCTGCGTTTTGCTCTGTTTAGCTTGCCCTTGCCGTGGATTGCGGTGGAAGCTGGTTGGTTTGTGGCCGAATACGGTCGCCAACCTTGGACGATCTCCGGTGTTTTGCCGACCCATTTGAGTGTCTCATCCCTGACTTACAACGATGTGTTGATCAGCTTGATCAGCTTTGTGGTGCTCTATTCGATCTTTTTGGTTATCGAGATGTATTTGATGATCAAATACGCTCGTCTGGGGCCGAGCAGCTTGCACACGGGCAAATATCATCATGAAACGGTGGCAGCAGAAACAGAACCAAAATCTACTCTGGCTCCGATGGAGGGCAAATCATGATTTTTGATTATGAAACGTTGAAGTTGATCTGGTGGCTGTTTATGGGCGTGCTGTTGATCGGCTTCGCTTTGATGGACGGTTTTGATCTGGGGGTGGGGACGTTGCTGCCGTTCGTTGGGCAGACCGACGAAGAGCGACGGGTGGTGATCAACACCGTGGCTCCGCACTGGGAGGGCAATCAGGTTTGGTTTGTTACTGCTGGTGGGGCGTTGCTGGCGGCGTGGCCACTGGTGTATGCGTCGGCCTTTTCGGGTCTTTACGGCGCTCTATTAATGGTGCTGTTTGCGTTCTTTTTGCGCCCCTTGGGATTTGATTATCGCAGTAAAGTGTCCGATCCACGCTGGCGTAACGGCTGGGATTGGGGGCTGTTTATTGGCGGTATGGTTCCGGCGTTGGTGTTCGGCATCATCTTTGGCAACCTCTTTTTGGGCTTGCCGTTTCACTTTGATGCGGACATGCGCTCTTTCTACGCTGGCAACATGTTTGACCTTTTGCATCCTTTTGCACTTTTGGCTGGGGTGGTGAGTGTCTCCATGTTGGCGATGCACGGTGGGGTCTTTTTGGCGCTGCGTACCGAGGATGCGGTGCGTGAGCGCAGCTTGAAATATGTGACCTTGGCGGCGCGGATCTTTATGGCCAGCTTTGCCGCTGCGGGTGTTTGGCTCTGGTTCGGCATTGAGGGGCTGCGTATTGTCTCTATGCCCGACGGCAACAGCGCCTTTATGCCGTTGCAAAAGACGGTGGAGCTGGTGGAAGCGGGCTGGCTGGGTAATTATATGAACGATACCCGCCTCTGGGCGGTTCCGGCTTCGGTGTTTGTTTTTGCTCTGTTGGCCTGTCGTTTGGCGGCGCGAGCGGCGGGTGTGGCGTTTCTCTTTAGTGCGCTGTCGGTGGCCGGTGTGGTGTTGACGGCGGGCATTGCTCTGTTTCCGTTTATTATGCCCTCCAGTGTTGATTTCAACAGCAGTTTGACCTTGTGGGATTCGGTCTCAAGCCATCGCACCTTGAATATTTTGTTTATCGTCACAGTGATTTTTGTGCCCCTGATTGTGATCTACACCACGTGGGCGTTCCGCATCATGCGGGGCAAAATGACGGTGGCGCGCATTCGTGAAAACGAACACACCCTGTATTGAGTTGAGGAGCAAATTATGTGGTATTTCACTTGGGTTTTAGGGGTATTGCTGGCGGTCTCTTTTGGCGTGATCAACGCCATGTGGTTGGAGAGCCGTGCGGATCGTGATGAGGAGTAGGGGCAGAATTTCTGCCCGCATGTAAAAAAAGCCCCGTTTTCGGGGCTTTTTTTATGCAGTCGATAAGGTTTAACCTACGAGAAAAACACCTTTAGAGTAGGAATCACGCTGGTAATAACCAGCAAAGCCAGCATCCAGGTCAGTAAATTCAAGCGGCCATTGATCTTGGCATCCATCTCTCGCAGGTCTGCTTTAATGTCATGCAGATCGCCTTTGGTTGCCAAATCTTCTAGATTTGTTTCGTTAATCTCTATTTGCGCTTGAGCCAACGCTTTGGCCTGTTTTTCAGGCATCCCAGATTCAACCAAGCGTTCAACAAATTTTAAGGCATCAAATGTAATCGTATTCATGTTGTGATTGTAGCAGGAAAATTTTTTGGAAACGCTCAAACATGAGCCAAAATCTCCCATTATTAAACTGGAGTTGTGGTAGAAAATGACTAAAAAACTCGCTCTTTTGATCGGCAATGATAAATACAACGAGGGCAGCTTAGGTAATTTAGTTGCTCCGCAAGCGGATGTGGCGGCGTTGGCCGCTGTGTTGAAGGGTAAGGCGTACGGTTTTGAGGTCGAGACCCTGCACAACCCTGAACTGGCCGAGGCGCGTCAGAAGGTGTTTGATCTGTTTGATGAGCGTGACAAAGACGACACGGTGTTGCTCTATTTTTCGGGGCACGGTGTTTTGGGCAGCGGTCGTACTCGGCCACTTTATCTGGCACTGCAACAGACCGATTATGACCGTCCGGGTCGAGACTCTCTAAGTGCTTCGGACATCAAGCGCGAGATGGAAAACAGCTTCGCCCTACGACAGATCATTTTGCTCGATTGCTGCCACAGTGGGGCGTTTAGTGCGGCGGACAAAGGCGGTGAGGCACTGACGGAGGAGAGTTTCAGTGTCAGGGGTGTCGGCAAGGCGTTGTTGGCCTCTTCCACTCGTTTGCAAGCGTCGCAAGATGGCAGCAAAACCGGTTTGCAGCACTCCCTTTTTACTCATCATCTGGTTTCGGGTTTGAACGGTGAGGCGGCCAATGAGACTGGGGTGGTGAAATTGGAAAAACTGTATCGTTATGTGTACGAGAAGGTGATACAAGATCGCAGCGATATGATGCCGGTTATGTGGGTGGGTTTGGAGGGGAAGTTTAAGTTGGGGCGTTTTCAGCCAAAGGGAGTGTTGCCGGAGGCGGTGTTGGCAGGGTTGAAATCTGAGAGTCTCGATACTCGTCTGGCGACGGTCTATCGCTTGAAATCGTGTTTGTTGGGCAAGAATCCAGAGCAGGCGAAGTCGGCGTATTTTTTACTTTTGAAGCTGAAAAAGAGTGAGCCGCTGCATGAGGTTCATTTGGCGATTGATGATGTTTTACGCACTGCTAACCCGAAAGCAGCTTCATTGGTGAAACCAGCTATAAAAACTCCAGTTGGCGCTCCATTTTCAGAAGTAGTTAAACCATCGCTTTCCATTACCAAGATGTTGTCAAAGACGGTTGTAGTGGCGGTGCTTGGTGTGCTGATTGGGGTGTTTTTTATTGGTCAATTTTTAAGGTTTAAGGCTGGAGACGTGTTTCAAGATGATTTAAAGGATGGCAGCAAAGCGCCCAAAATGGTGGTGATCCCCGCTGGATCGTTTCAGATGGGCTGTGTCAGTAGTAAACGTTGTCGTAATAATGAAAAACCAGTGCATCAAGTCACCATTGCCAACAACGTTGCTCTGGGTCAAACAGAAGTAACCTTTGCGGATTACGATACATTTGCCAAAGCAACACAACGAGAATTGCCCAGTGATCGTGGTTGGGGGCGAGGCAATCGTCCGGTGATGAACGTCAGTTGGAACGATGCTCAGGCTTATGCCCAGTGGTTAAGTGAGCAGACAGGGGAGGCGTATCGTCTGCCGAGTGAAGCGGAGTGGGAGTACGCGGCCAGAGCGGGCAGCACAACGCCTTTCAATACGGGCGTTTGTCTCTCTACCGATGAAGCAAATTATAACGGTGATTACCTTTTGGACGGTTGTAAAAAGAGCGGTGTTCGTCGCGGGAAGACCGTTGTGGTTGGTGAGTTTAAAGCCAATGGGTTTGGTTTGTATGACCTGCACGGTAATGTTTGGGAGTGGACAGAAGACTGCTGGCATAAAACGTACAGTCAAGCTCCCAGTAACGGTGCAGCGTGGTTAGACGACGCGGGCGCAGAATGCGACCGGCGTGTGGTTCGCGGTGGCTCCTGGATCAGCAATGCGGAGAACGTGCGCTCGGCCAACCGTCTCGGGATACTACACCGTTGAAACGGTCAACATTATCGGCTTTCGTCTTGCCAGGGCGCTTTTTTGATCCTTTGACCTTTGTGCTTTGTCCCTTTGCGCTCTTGTCTTTTGTTTTGAATGCATTGAGGTTTCATCTTTAGGCAGAGGGCGGTGGGGGCAGACGCTTTTAGGTTCGGCGCGCAGCGCCGTCGGTCAAAAATGGGGAGGGGATTTGCTGTTTGCCTCCTCTGAATAACTGATGTTACGTACTGATTCAGAATTACGGCTTGTGCAGTAGGGGCGCACCTATGTGTGCGCCCTTTTAAGCTTATTTGATTGGATGGTCTTGTTTGCTGCGTAACGTCAGTGAATAACCGAGTAGGGACGAACCTTGTGTTCGCTCTTTGTTTGAAATACAGCGTTGGTTTGAAAGGGGAGTGAGATCATTGGCGCAATGCCCTGCGGTTATTGCGCCCTACGGTGGAGGCTTAGCGGAATTTCCAACGCAGGTGCAGTTGGCCGTTGCCCTCACTGGCTGAGAAATGCAGTTGAACGGTGTCGGAGTCCTGTTGCCCCAACAGAAAATCGTTCAAGGTTGCGCTGACAAAATGCCCCAACGCCATCCCCGCCAGCACATCGGAGGGGTAATGCTTCTGCCCCTCCACACGCGCCCACGCCACCCCGCCAGCCAAAGCCCAATTGAGGTCGCTTATCGTTTGGCGCTGCTTGGGGTTTAACGCGAAGGCCGCGAGATTGGCATTGGCCAAGGTGGCGTAACTGGCTGCGGTGGTGGCGTGGCCGGAGGGGTAACTGCGCTTGTCGCTGTCGTCGGGGCGGCGGCGCTGAAACAGATCTTTGAGATGTTCGCTGCTGCTGCCCGCCAGGCCACCGGCCAGCAACTGGGCGCTGATGCCTCGGCTTTTATTGGCTAACCACTGTGACGGGGTGTTGCCGCTGGGGGTGAGCAGCGCGGTGGCGATGGTTTCGGCCAGCAAAACAGAGCGCAGGTCGTCACTGTAACGACGCGCGTTGCTCTGCGAGCCAAAAATCGGATTCTGGCGGCTGGCCCAATCGGAGGTCTGCTGATCTAAATCGGATAAGTTAAAGACCAAGCTGCCCAGAGCAGGCAGCCACGTTTGCGTTTGATGCAGGCTTTTGTTGGCTGAATGCAGCAGCCGTTGTGGGCTGAGGTTGTGGTAGGCGTTGCTGCCCCAGTGGGTTTGTTGGCTGGCACAACCGCTGAGTGCGAGCAACAAAAGCAGGCTAAAAAAGGCATTCATGGGGGCTTCCTAAGGGTTGCTCTGCGTTAGGGGCGCATTTTACGCTACAATCCCCGCCATGGACTATCCTCACAAATTTGATGTCATTATTATTGGCGGCGGTCACGCCGGAACCGAAGCGGCTTTGGCGGCGGCGCGCAGCGGTGCGAAAACCCTCCTTTTGAGTCACAACATCGAAACCCTCGGCCAGATGAGCTGCAATCCCGCCATCGGCGGCATTGGCAAAGGTCACTTGGTTAAAGAGATCGACGCACTCGGTGGCTTGATGGCGCACGCCGCCGATGCAGCGGGGATTCATTTTCGTATCCTGAACCGCAGCAAGGGGCCGGCGGTGCGAGCCACGCGGGTGCAGGCGGATCGGCAACTGTACCGTGCGGCGGTGCGCGATGCCTTGGAGCATCAGCCCAACCTCTGGCTGTTTCAGCAGGCGGCAGAAGATCTGATCGTCGAAGGTGAGCGAGTGAGTGGCGTGGTGACGCAGATGGGGCTGCGCTTTTTAGCGCCCACGGTGGTGCTGACCGTCGGTACCTTTTTGGGCGGAAAAATTCACATCGGCCTGCAAAATCATCGCGGTGGACGTGCCGGTGATCCGCCTTCGATTGCCTTGGCGGATCGTCTGCGCGAGCTGCCGTTGCGAGTGGCACGGCTTAAAACCGGTACTCCCCCGCGCATTGATGCGCGCAGCATCGACTTTTCTGAGTTGGAAGTGCAGCCAGGAGACGATCCTCGGCCCGTGTTTTCTTTTATGGGCAGCTTGAGTGATCACCCTGCACAGCGTCATTGTCACATCACCCACACCAATCAACGTACCCATGACATTATCGCGCAGGGGCTGGATCGTTCGCCCATGTTCAGCGGTGAGATCGAGGGCATCGGGCCGCGTTATTGCCCTTCCATTGAGGATAAAATCACTCGTTTCGCGGGCAAAAATTCGCATCAAATTTTTATTGAGCCGGAAGGCCTAAAGAGCAACGAGGTCTACCCCAACGGCATTTCCACCAGTTTGCCCTTTGATGTGCAGTTGGCCTTGGTGCATTCGATCAAAGGCTTTGAACAGGCGCACATCACTCGTCCAGGTTACGCCATCGAGTACGACTATTTTGATCCACGAGATCTGAAACCGACCTTGGAAACCAAGGTGATCGGTGGGCTGTTTTTTGCCGGTCAGATCAACGGCACCACCGGTTACGAAGAGGCGGCAGCGCAAGGTCTGTTGGCGGGCTTGAACGCCGCTCGGCAGGTGCAGGGCAAAGAGATCTGGTATCCGCGCCGCGATCAAGCCTATTTGGGGGTGTTGGTGGACGACCTGATCACCCGTGGCACCAAAGAGCCGTACCGCATGTTCACCAGTCGGGCGGAATATCGCCTGCTGCTGCGCGAAGACAACGCCGATGCGCGTTTGACCGAGATGGGGCATCAATTGGGCTTGGTGGATGAAGCGCGCTGGCGGGCGTTTTGTGAAAAACGCACCGCAGTAGAGCAAGAGCAGCAGCGTCTGAAAACGCTGCTGGTGCGGGTCAATTCACCGCAAGCGGTGCAGGTGCAGGAGAAGTTTGCTACCCCGTTGAAAAAAGAGCAGCGGGTTTTGGAGCTGTTGCGCCGCCCCGAGGTGACGTATCACGGTTTGATGCAGATCGAGGGTTTGGGGCCGGCGTTGGCGCATCAGCAAGCGGCTGAGCAGGTGGAAATTCAGGTTAAATACGCCGGTTATTTAGCCCGTCAGCAGGATGAGATCGAGCGGCAGAAACGCCATGAAGAGAGCCGCTTGCCTGATGATTTGGATTACGCACAGGTGCGAGGGTTGTCGTCTGAGGCGTTGCAAAAACTGAGCGATCAGCGTCCGACCACGGTGGGTGAGGCTGGGCGCATTCCAGGGGTGACTCCGGCGACCATTTCGTTGTTATTGGTGCATTTGAAAAAACGCAGTTTGCAAAAACATGTCTGAGTTACAGACATTATTGGCCAAAGGGCTGGATGAGTTGGGTTTGTCGTTGAGTGAAGATCAGCAGCGAAATTTACTGGTCTACCGTGATCTGTTGGCGCGCTGGAACAAAACCTATAATCTGACTGCGATTCGAGACCCGAAAGAGCAGGTGGTGTTGCATCTGCTGGACAGTTTGGCGGTCTCGCCGCTGATTCCTGCGGGAACAACGTTGATTCTGGATGTGGGCAGCGGGGGTGGTTTGCCGGGAATTCCCTTGGCGCTAACGAACCCTGATATTTATTTTACCTTGCTGGACAGTAACGGTAAAAAGAGCCGTTTTTTGACCCATTTGTTGACCCAATTACCCCTTGCTAATGTCTCGGTGGTGCATTCGAGGGTGGAACAGTTTCAGCCTGGCGGGCTGTTTGATGTGGTGATTTCACGCGCCTTTTCTTCCTTGTCGCTGTTTTGGGAGTTGACTTCGCCACTGTGTAAAACAGAGGGCAAACTGTTGGCGATGAAGGGCAAATTATCACAGCAAGAGCTGGATTTACTGGATGATGGTTTGCTGATCTCCAATCAAGCACTTTGCATTCATGGGGTTGATGCCGAGCGTCATCTGGTTGTGATGAAACCCCACCTGAAAACAGACGAGCAGCGGTTATGAAACGAATTATTGCGATTGCCAATCAAAAAGGCGGCGTGGGTAAAACCACCACCTGTGTGAATTTGGCCGCAGCCTTGGCAATGTCTCATAAACGAGTGTTGGTGATTGATCTTGACCCACAGGGCAATGCCACAATGGGCTGTGGGGTGGATAAGTACAGTTTGCAGCGTTCGGCTTATGAGTTGTTGGTGGGCAAAGCCTGCGCGACAGACGCAATTGTGAGCACAGAGTTTGGCTTTGATTTGATTCCCAGTAACGCGGATTTAACGGCGGCTGAAGTGGAATTGATGAGCAAGTTGGCGCGTGAACGCTGTCTGTTAAAAGCGTTGCAGTCGGTACAGGATAATTACGATTACATCTTAATTGACTGCCCACCGTCGCTGAACTTATTGACCTTGAATGCCTTTGTGGCGGCTGATGGGGTCATTATCCCTATGCAGTGTGAATATTACGCTTTGGAAGGTTTGTCGGCGTTGGTTGAGACGATCAATGACGTGCGCAGCAGCGTTAATCCTTCACTGAAAATTGAGGGTCTGTTGCGCACCATGTTTGACAGCCGTAATAATTTGGGCAATGACGTTTCGGATCAGCTGTTAAAACATTTTGGTGATCAGGTTTATCGCACTGTGATTCCGCGTAACGTGCGTTTGGCGGAAGCACCGAGTCACGGTAGGCCGGTGATTCATTACGATAAAACCTCCCGTGGAGCTTTGGCTTATTTGGCTCTGGCGGGTGAGATGGTGCGTAAAGAGGTTTGTGTTTCTGGTGTGATGGGTTAGGTGTCGAAACTTTTTTATTTATGTCGGAAAATGTGATGGCAAAAAAACGCGGTTTAGGTCGAGGTCTTGATGCTCTGTTGGGCAGTCGTGAGCAGATTGTGAACGTCAGTGCAGAAGATCGTGCTCAGCATTTGAGTATGGTGCCGGTGGATCAGATTCAGCGGGGTGCGTATCAGCCACGAATTCATTTTGATTCAGAGGCATTGCAAGAGTTGGCAGATTCGATCTCTGCACAGGGGGTGGTGCAGCCGGTGGTGTTGCGTCAGGTGGCGCAGGGCTATGAATTAATCGCCGGTGAACGTCGTTGGCGAGCTGCGCAGTTGGCGGGTTTGCATGAGATCCCTGCGGTGATTCGAGATCTGGATGATCGGTCAGCGGCAGCGGTGGCCTTGATCGAAAACATTCAGCGCGAAGATCTAAATGCCTTGGAAGAGGCGCGTGCCTTTCAGCGTCTGATTGATGATTTTGCCTTGACTCATCAACAGGTGGCCGATGCGGTGGGGCGTTCACGGGCGGCGGTGAGTAATTTCTTGCGTCTGTTGGATCTCGGTGACGAGGTACAACATTATCTGGCCGCCGGTGAGCTGGAGATGGGTCATGCCCGTGCTTTGTTGGCTTTGAGTGGTGTCATTCAGGTCGCGGCAGCGCGCACGGTGATCAATAAAAATTTGACCGTGCGTGCTACGGAAGCGTTGGTAAAACAAAAATTGGAAGGTGCTGCTGAGGCAAAGCCGATTGCTGAGGACGAGTCGGCTGGCGATCCGAACATTCGCTCGCTTGAGCAGAGTTTGGGTGAGCGTATTGGGGTGCCAGTCAGGATCAAACATGGTCAAAATGGTAAGGGTAAGTTGTTGATTAGCTACAACAGCTTGGATGAGCTGGACGGCATTCTGGAACACATTCAATAACGGTTCGTGGCGTTTGTTGGGCGAGGGGTGGAAATTTTTCTGATTTGCTCTGTTTGCTTGAACAGGGGTAAGCAAAACCTATCTCAATATAGATTGACCCTATATACGAAAGCACTTATACTCTGCTCGCTCCTCAACTTCGTCTGTGTCAGAACTGTGAAAAAACCGGCAACAAAAATTGATTCTGACCAAGCGAAGCGAATTTTATTAGTTCAAGCCATTATGACGTTGGGCGTTGCTATCCTGTTGTTAGGATTAGGATTAAGCCCTGCATACTCAGCGCTAATTGGAGGAGCGACAGCAACGCTGGCAAACATGCTGTTTGCATGGTTGCTCTTTGCTCGTTATCATGCGCGTCAGCCGGGGAATTTGGTTGCTCGCTTTTATCTAGCAGAAGCAGTGAAATTACTTTTTATTGGGTTGTGTTTTGGTAGTGCCGTCGTTTGGGTCGAACCTCTCGATATGTTTGTGCTGCTGATTACATTTTTCATTATTCAAATTTTGCCTGTGATCTTTACTCGGTAGTTGAGTTGAGATCTGGGCCTTAAGTTTTCAGGATCGGAAATGTCTGCGGAAACCCTTACATCAGCTGACTATATTAGGCATCATCTGACGAACCTTACCTACGGTCAGTTTCCTGACGGTCACTGGGCGGTTGCTCAGAATTTGGAAGAAGTGAGTCAAATGGGCTTTATGGCCATCCACTTGGATACCATGTTCTTCTCACTTCTCACCGGTGGGATCTTTTTGTGGTTGTTCCGCAAAGCGGCTTTGAGTGCTTCTCAAGAGGCTCCAACGGGTGTGCAAAACTTCGTTGAGATGATCGTCGAGTTTATCAATACCAGTGTGCGCGGTTCGTTTACCGCTAAAAATGATCTGGTAGCGCCTTTGGCCATGACCATTTTTGTCTGGATTTTCTTGATGAATTTGTTGGATCTGGTGCCGATTGATTTTGTGCCGACACTGGCCTCTGCGCTGGGTGTGCATTATCTGAAGATTGTGCCAACCACCGATCCGAATGCGACCTTTGGGATGGCGTTGTCTGTTTTCTTCCTGACGATTTTTTACAGCATCAAGATCAAGGGCGCGAAAGGCTTCGCAGGTGAACTGACGTTGCACCCCTTTGGTAAATGGGCGATGCCCATCAACATCTTTTTAGAAGGTGTGACCTTGATTGCGAAACCCATTTCACTGGCGCTGCGGTTGTTTGGCAACATGTACGCCGGTGAGATGATCTTCATTTTGATTGCGATTATGTACAGCGCGGGCATGACCTTGGGTCTGTTTGGTGGTGTATTGCAGCTCGGCTGGGCAATCTTTCATATCTTGATCATCACTTTGCAGGCGTTCATCTTTATGACCCTGACCATTGTGTATATGGATATGGCGTACCAAGTTGAAGAACACTGATTTTTTTACTTTTCTGATTTAGACATAGAGTTAACGGAGACAAAAATGGAAAATGCACTGCTGTACATTGCTGGCGCACTGATGATGGGTTTGGGCGCATTGGGCGCTGCGGTTGGTATCGGTATCTTGGGTGGTCGTTTCTTGGAGGGGGCTGCGCGCCAACCAGAACTGATTCCTATGTTGCGTACCCAGTTCTTCATCGTTATGGGTCTGGTTGATGCGGTTCCTATGATTGCAGTGGGTATTGCGATGTACGTTCTGTTTGCGGTTGCCGGTTAACGGAGACTGACAGCCCCTTTGGGCTGTCATCTCGTATTAACGACGACTACGAGGAGACAGGATGAATATCAACTTAACACTTATCGGTCAGGCCATATCGTTCGCTCTGTTCGTATGGTTCTGCATGCAGTACGTTTGGCCTCCTTTAATGGAAGCGCTGGAAGCACGTACCAAAACCATCGCCGATGGTTTGGCAGCGGCGGAACGTGGTCTGCATGAAAAAGAGTTGGCGCAGAAAAAAGCGACCGAAACTTTGAAAGAAGCCAAAGAGCAAGCAGCGGGTATTCTTGCTCAGGCTCAGAAGCAGGCTAGCGAGATTGTCGAAGCATCAAAAAGCGATGCCCGTACTGAAGGTGAACGCCTGATTACGGCTGCACAATCTGAAATTGAACAAGAGCTGTCGCGTGCTAAAGAGCACCTTCGTCAACAGGTTGCTGGTATCGCCATTGCTGGCGCTGAGAAAATCCTCAAGAAGGAGATCAAAGCGGTGGATCATGGCAAGGTGCTGGATGACTTGATAGCACAAATCTGAGTAGGTGAGCCATGTCTGATATGACAACAGGGGCAAGACCCTACGCAAAAGCGGTATTTGAACTGACCAGTGATGAAAGTACGCGTGCGCTTTGGTCTGACGCATTGCAACTGCTGACGATGATCGTCAGTGACGATGCGATGAAAGTGGTGCTTGATGCACCGCATTACACCAAAGAGCAACGTGCTGAATTAGTTTTGAGTGTTGCAGAAGGCAAGTTAGAGGTTCAGGCACAAAGTCTGATTCGTCTGTTGGCCGAGAATGATCGGTTACAGCTGCTGCCAACCATCGCTCAACTGTTCGAAACCTATTGTGCTGAAGCGGACGGTGCGCAAGACGTTAGGGTTGTATCGGCGCGTAAATTGACCAAAAAGCAGGAGGTCGCCTTGGTTGCGTCTCTGGAAGGTCGCTTTGGCAACAAAGTCACCACGGTCTACGAAGTCGATGCGGCGCTATTGGGCGGCGCAGTAATTTATGCGGGAGATTTGGTTATTGATGGCTCGGTGAAAGGCAAAATGAGTAAGCTTGCCCGCACCGTGTTGCGCAAATAATTAAATCTAACAAGGGGAATGACGAATGCAACTCAACCCAGCTGAAATCAGTGAACTGATTAAGCAGCGTATTGAAAATTTTGATACGGTGGCTGAAGCTCGTACCGAAGGTACGATTGTCAGCTTGAACGACGGTATTGTGCGAGTTCATGGTCTTGCGGATGTCATGCAAGGCGAGATGATTGAATTTCCAGGTGACACCTACGGTCTGGCGCTCAACTTGGAGCGTGACTCCGTTGGTGCGGTGATCTTGGGCTCTTATACTCATCTGGCAGAAGGCGACATCGCACGGTGTACCGGTAAAATTTTGGAAGTGCCTGTTGGCGATGCGATGCTGGGTCGAGTGGTTAACGCTCTGGGTCAGCCCATCGACGGCAAAGGTGCTATTGAAGGCACGGAAATGTCACCGGTTGAAAAGGTGGCTCCTGGTGTCATCGAGCGTCAATCTGTTTCACAACCGCTGCAAACCGGTGTGAAGGCGATTGATGCCATGGTGCCTGTCGGTCGTGGTCAACGTGAGTTGATCATCGGTGATCGCCAGACCGGTAAAACGGCGGTGGCCATTGACGCCATCATCAACCAAAAAGGCAAAGGCATTAAGTGTGTCTACGTCGCGGTTGGTCAGAAGCAGTCTTCCATTGCTAACGTTGTGCGTAAGTTGGAAGAGCACGATGCGATGGCTCACACCATCGTTGTGGCGGCAGGTGCCTCTGAATCCGCAGCGATGCAGTTCATTGCTCCTTACGCAGGTTGTGCGATGGGTGAATACTTTCGTGATAAGGGCGAAGACGGTTTGATCGTGTATGACGATTTGACCAAACAAGCGTGGGCTTACCGTCAGGTTTCCCTGCTGTTGCGTCGTCCTCCTGGTCGTGAAGCGTATCCTGGTGATGTCTTCTATTTGCACTCCCGTTTGCTGGAACGTGCAGCACGAGTCAACGAAGCCTTTGTTGAAAAAGCCACGGGCGGTAAAGTGAAAGGCAAAACCGGTTCTTTGACCGCCTTGCCGATCATTGAAACCCAAGGCGGTGACGTTTCCGCGTTCGTACCCACCAATGTGATCTCCATCACCGATGGGCAGATCTTTTTGGAATCGGATCTGTTCAACGCCGGTATTCGTCCTGCAATTAATGCCGGTCTCTCTGTCTCCCGAGTGGGTGGTGCAGCGCAGACCAAGATCATTAAGAAGCTCGGTGGTGGTACTCGTTTGGCGCTGGCGCAATACCGCGAATTGGCGGCCTTTGCTCAGTTTGCCTCAGATCTTGATGAGCTGACCCGTAAACAGTTGGAACGCGGTAAACGTGTTACCGAACTGATGAAACAAAATCAATACTCACCATTGTCGGTGGCCGAGATGGCGATGTCGCTGTTTGCAGCCAACGAAGGTTACCTTGATGACGTTGATGCAACCAAAATCGTTGCTTTTGAAGCGGCGATGTTGGCTCACGCTAACTCCAATCATGCGGAGTTGATGGCGAGCATTAACGAAAAGGGTGATTTCAACAAAGAGATCGAAGCCGGAATGCGTAAAGCGCTGGATGATTTCAAAGCCAACGGTGTTTGGTAGAGGGAGCGGATCATGTCTGGCGCAAAAGAGATTCGCACTCAGATCAAGAGTATTCAAAACACTCAGAAGATCACTAAAGCCATGGAGATGGTGGCCGCGAGTAAGATGCGCAAAGCTCAGGAACGGATGCGGGCTTCTCGTCCTTACGCAAGTAAAATGCGTGATGTGATTGGGCATTTGGCCAACTCTCACCCTGAGTATCGTCACCCTTATCTTTCCGAGAGGAAAGAGGTGAAACGTGTTGGGTTTATTATTATCTCCTCGGATCGAGGTCTCTGCGGTGGTTTGAACATCAATGTGTTCAAACAGGCTGTACAAGAGATGAAAGTCTGGTCTGAGCAAGGGGCTGAAGTAGACCTGTGTACCATCGGTAAAAAAGCCGGTGTGTTTTTCAAACGTTTGGGTGGCGGCATCGTTGCTGAACTTTCTGATCTGGGTGACGCTCCGGCGTTGGATGCTCTGATTGGAACGGTTCAAGTGATGCTCACAGCGTACGATGAGGGGCGTATTGATCGTCTTTTCATTGTGCAGAACCAATTTGTTAATACCATGACCCAAAGTCCGGAAGTCATGCAGCTGTTGCCAGTTGTGGCCGAGGACGATGAACGCCTGAAACATCATTGGGACTACATCTACGAACCGGATGCCAAGCCTGTCTTGGACGGTTTGATGATGCGGTACGTTGAGTCTCAGGTGTATCAGGGTGTGGTTGAAAACGTCGCTTGTGAAATGGCAGCCCGGATGGTTGCGATGAAGAGTGCGACAGACAACGCTGGCGATATGATTGATGAGCTGAAGTTGATTTACAACAAAGCGCGTCAAGCATCCATTACCCAAGAGATCTCAGAGATTGTGAGTGGTGCGGCCGCAGTTTAGGGCGCTGTAACGAATTTAATATTCTAGAGGAACGAAGCGATGAGTTCTGGAACTATCGTAGAAATCATCGGCGCAGTAGTAGACGTGGAATTTCCACGTGACTCTGTGCCAAAAGTGTACGACGCATTAAAACTGGCCGATTCCGATCAGGCGCTGACTTTGGAAGTTCAAGGGCAGTTGGGTGACGGTGTGGTGCGAACGATTACCATGGGATCTTCCGATGGTCTTCGCCGTGGCATGGCCATTGTCAATACCGGTGAGCCGATCACGGTACCGGTAGGACAAAAAACCTTGGGACGCATTATGGATGTCCTGGGTAACCCGATTGATGAGGCGGGCGAGATTGGCGAAGAAATTCGGATGCCAATTCACCGTGCGGCTCCTCCTTATGAAGATCAAGCCACCACGACGGAAATCTTAGAGACCGGTATTAAAGTGGTCGATTTGGTTATGCCCATCGTGAAAGGCGGTAAAGTCGGTCTGTTCGGTGGTGCTGGTGTGGGTAAAACCGTCACCTTGATGGAGCTGATTCGTAACATCGCCATTGAGCACAGCGGTTTTTCCGTGTTTGCCGGTGTCGGTGAGCGTACGCGTGAAGGCAATGACTTCTACTACGAGATGAAAGAGTCCAACGTACTGGACAAAGTCTCGCTGGTTTACGGTCAAATGAACGAGCCTCCTGGTAACCGTCTGCGCGTGGCGCTCTCTGGTTTGACTATGGCAGAGTACTTCCGTGATGAAGGCCGTGATGTGTTGATGTTTGTGGATAACATTTATCGTTACACCTTGGCGGGTACCGAAGTGTCGGCACTGCTGGGTCGTATGCCTTCAGCGGTGGGCTATCAGCCGACCTTGGCGGAAGAGATGGGGGTTCTGCAAGAACGCATCACCTCCACCAAAACCGGTTCCATCACCTCATTCCAAGCGGTCTATGTACCTGCGGATGATTTGACCGATCCGTCTCCTGCCACCACCTTTGCGCATCTGGATGCGACCATGGTGTTGTCTCGTCAGATCGCTGAATTGGGTATCTATCCTGCGGTTGATCCGCTGGATTCTACCAGCCGGATTCTTGATCCATTGGTCATTGGCCAAGAGCATTACGACGTCGCTCGTGAAGTGCAAGGTACTTTGCAGCGTTACAAAGAGTTGAAAGACATCATTGCCATTTTGGGTATGGATGAGCTTTCCGAAGAAGATAAATTGGTTGTGGCACGCGCTCGTAAAGTGCAGCGTTTCTTATCTCAGCCCTTCTTCGTGGCGGAAGTCTTTACCGGTGCGTCTGGTAAATACGTTGCTCTGCAAGACACCATTCGTGGTTTTAAAGGCATTGTGGAAGGCGATTACGATCACTTGCCTGAGCAAGCGTTCTACATGGTTGGCAACATTGAAGAAGCCGTTGAGCGCGCCAAATCACTCTAAGTGAAGGAGGCCCGTTATGGCCGTAACGATGCAGGTTGATATAGTCAGTGCTGAGTCAGAGATTTTCTCTGGCACCGCAACGATGATGGTGGCACCTGCTGAGATGGGTGAGGTTGGTGTGGCAGCACGCCATGCACCGATGATCACTCGTCTGAAAGCAGGCGAAGTGCATGTAAAGAACGAAAATGACAACTCAGAGAACAGCTTTTTTGTCTCTGGTGGCATTTTAGAGGTTCAGCCGCATGTGGTGACCATTTTGGCTGATACGGCTTTGCGAGCCGATGATATTGATGAGGCTGCGGCTTTGGAGGCGAAACAACGCGCCGAAGAGCTGTTGGCAGCTCATCAAGGTGATCAAGACGGTGAGTTTGATTACAAAAAAGCGCAAGCTGAACTGTTGGAGTCTGTGGCACGTTTGCAGACGTTGAAAAAGATGAGAGAGCGTAAATAACGTTATCTTTATCGTATAAATGCCTTATTTTTTAAAGGGAACCTTCTAGGTTCCCTTTTTTTTTGGGTTGCCTAAGATGCTCTTTCTGTGTGAATCTTTAGCACGAAATTTAAATGTATTGCTGTTCAAGAGGCGTTGCATGTTTCTTGAATAGAGGAATAGGCGCAGGAGAGCGCTGCCATCTTTATATAAATTGTAGTGGAGAAATCATGGGACTGAGCATTGTTATTCTGGCTGCGGGTCAGGGTTCGAGAATGAAGTCGGATTTGCCTAAGGTGTTGCATCAGATTGCAGATAAAGCGCTGCTTGGGCATGTTTTGCAGACCTCAGAAACATTAAGCCCGAGTAAAACGTGTGTTGTTATCGGCCACGGTGCCGACAAGGTACGGCAGATGTTTGCCGACAGTGGTTTGGAGTGGGTTCAGCAAACAGAACAAAAAGGCACTGGTCATGCAGTACAACAGGCTCTGCCCTGTTTGAATGAGGAAGACACCGTGCTGATTTTGTACGGTGACGTGCCTTTGACACGCCAGCAGACTTTGCAAAATTTAATTGATGTGGTGGATAACAACACCGTCGGTTTGCTGACGGTGACGCTGGAGGATGCCACGGGTTACGGTCGCATTGTGCGGGATGCACAAGGAGAAGTGTCTGGTATTGTTGAACACAAAGATGCCACTGCCGAAGAGCATAAAATTTGCGAAGTGAACACCGGCATTTTGGCGATCAAAGCCAATCACTTGAAGAGCCTGTTGCAGTCGATCAATTGCGATAACGCTCAGGGTGAGTATTACCTGACGGATATTTTTGCTTTGGCGCGTCAGCAAGGTTTGGCCATCACCACCACATCACCAGCGGCGGAACATGAGGTGGTTGGGGTGAACAATCGTCGTCAATTGGCAGAATTAGAACGCATTCATCAGCTGGAAGTGGCGGGTGAGTTAATGGATCAAGGAGTTACCTTGCGTGATCCAGCCCGTCTGGATGTACGCGGTTCTCTGCAGGTGGGTCGCGATGTGGTGATCGACATCAACTGCCTGTTTGAGGGTGAAGTCTCTTTGGGTAAAGGGGTGCAGATTGGCGCTAATTGTGTGATTCGTAATGCCACGATTGGAGCGGGTACGGTGGTCAAAGAGAATTCGGTGATTGATCAATCGGAATTGGCTTCTGAGTGTGTCATTGGCCCCTTTGCTCGTCTGCGACCAGGCACCCAGCTGGCCACGGATGTGCATATCGGCAACTTTGTTGAGTTGAAAAACTCCATTGTCGCGCCGCACAGCAAAATCAATCATCTCAGTTACATCGGCGATTCCGATATTGGCAGTCGAGTCAATATTGGTGCGGGTACCATCACCTGTAACTACGATGGTGCCAATAAACACCGCACCGTGATCGGTGACGATGTGTTTGTCGGTTCCGATACTCAGTTGGTGGCTCCGGTGACCGTTGAGCGAGGTGTGACCATTGGTGCGGGTACTACGGTGACGGAAAACATTGAAGCAGGTAAGTTGGTTATCAGTCGTGTGAAACAGAAAGTGATTGGTGGGTGGCAACGTCCGCAAAAAGCACTTAAAAAGGGGAAGTAGAACATGTGTGGAATTGTTGGTGGTGTAGCGCAACGGGATGTCGTACCCATTTTAATCGAGGGTCTGAAACGTCTTGAATATCGAGGTTATGATTCGGCAGGTGTGGCAGTTCTCGGAGAGAGTGGCGATCTGTGCCGCATTCGTTCGGTAGGTAAAGTGGCCAGCTTGCAGGCGATGCTGGACAACGAACATGTGGGTGGCGGTCTTGGCATTGCTCATACTCGCTGGGCGACCCACGGGATGCCTGCTGAGCGTAACGCTCATCCGCACATGAGTGGTGAAAAAATCGCCATTGTGCATAACGGCATTATTGAAAATTACGCCGAGTTGCGTGAGAGTTTGACTGCGAAAGGCTATCGTTTTAGCTCTGAGACCGACACGGAAGTGATTGCTCATCTGCTCGGTGATATTTTGAAAAACGAAACGGACCTGGTCAAAGCGGTACAAACTGCCGTTAAAGAATTGGTCGGTGCTTACGGTTTGGCCGTGGTCAGCCCTGCTCACCCTGATCGCATGGTGGTGGCACGTTCGGGTAGCCCACTGGTAATTGGTTTGGGTTTGGGTGAGAACTTTATCGCTTCCGATGTGTTCGCCCTGTTGCCGGTGACACAGAAGTTTATGTTTTTGGAAGAGGGTGACATTGCTGAAATTCGCCGTGACAGCGTCACCATTGTGGATGTCGAGGGTGAGGTGGTGGAACGTGAGGTTCGTACCTCAGAAATCTCTGCATCTACTGCGGAAAAAGGCCCTTACAAACACTACATGCTGAAAGAGATCTACGAGCAACCGGCGGTGATTGCTGAGACCTTAGAGGGTCGGATTCACAAAGGTCGTCTGCTGGAAGAGAGCTTTGGCCATGAAGCGCGCACATTATTTGATAAAACCAAAAATGTGCACATCATCGCCTGTGGTACTTCGTACCATGCCGGTCTGGTGGCGCGTTATTGGTTGGAAGAGGTGGGTATTCCTTGTTCCGTTGAGGTGGCCAGCGAGTTCCGTTACCGCAAAGTCGTGGTGCCGAGTGATACGCTGTTTTTAACCATCTCTCAATCCGGTGAAACGGCAGATACTCTGGCCGCGTTGCGCAGCGCAGATGACATGGGTTACATCGGTTCGCTTTGTGTTTGCAACGTGCCGGAAAGTTCTTTGGTGCGTGAATCCGGTGTGGCGTTGATGACTCGTGCTGGCCCTGAGATCGGAGTGGCTTCTACCAAAGCTTTTACCACTCAATTGGTGGCTTTGCGTTTATTGACTTTGGCACTGGCGCGTCGTCACGGTTTGAGTGAAGCAGATGAAAAAGTTTTGGTCAACGAACTGCACGCGCTGCCGCGTCAGGTAGAAGTGGTGTTGAAACTCTCTGATGCGATTAAAGAGATGGCTAATGATTTCGCCGATAAAGAGAACGCGCTCTTTTTAGGCCGAGGGTGTTTCTATCCGGTGGCGATGGAGGGCGCTTTGAAGCTGAAAGAGATCTCTTATATTCACGCTGAAGCGTATCCAGCGGGTGAGCTAAAACATGGCCCACTGGCGTTGGTAGATGAGCACATTCCGGTGGTTTGTGCGCTGCCCGATGATCCGTTGTTGGAGAAAATCATCTCCAATCTGCAAGAAGTGCGCGCCCGAGGCGGCGAGCTGTTTTTGTTCAGTGATCATACGGTGAACATCGCTTTGGATAAGTTTAAGAACTTAACCTTAGATGATATTTTCCCGAGTACCGCACCGATTGTTTACAGTGTGCCACTGCAACTGCTGGCCTATCATGTGGCGATTTTGAAAGGCACCGATGTGGATCAGCCGCGTAATTTGGCGAAGTCTGTTACGGTGGAGTAGTAGTTTACATAGCATTATAAGGTTGCTTGGCTTTATGTTAGCTAGAGATTATAAGTCTGCTATCAAAGCGGTGACCTTGAATTTGTTGAGCTAAAACTGTAAGGTCACGGCTCGCTTTCAGATTATTACGTCTTTTAGATCCTATTGGTGCGCCCTAGGGTCTATTTTTCGTGTCTCCATAGAGATAGGTGTTTTTATAATGATTAATATGAAAAATATTATTAATGCTTTTAGGGTTACTCCCTTGAGAACAGTTCCTTCTGTACCCAAAAATCGTAGTAATCTGATTGCACGTCGTATAGTAGCTAAAGTTTCTGATGGTAATGTGAGTTTGCAGATGGGAAATTATGTGACACAAGATCAAATTTCTGAACGCAGAAAAAAGGTCTGTAGTTATACTTATGTCGGCTAATATTATCCTTTTTAAGGAACAGTTGGAAAATATTATTAGACTATTTGATGAGGCAGAAAACGAAGTAAAAAAAATTGAAGGCTTGAATGGTGAAATAGTTATTCCATCTCTTAATGAGCTGCGGTACGTCGGTTATCATCTAGTTCGTTCATTATGCGAAGAGAATGAATCTGAGATGTTAAAGCAAATAGAGAAGGCTGAGAATCATTGTAAAAGAGCAATATATGATGCAACGGAATCTGGATTGTTATATTTTTTAGAAAATATAATGGCTTTTAAGAGGGATTATTCCAATAATTCAGCGATCATGGATGTATTGCCTGATTATGCTAAGTATCTGGCTGAGGCGGATACAGCTAGAAAAAAGATTGCTCAGATAGCAAGTAATGGTATTAGGGATAGATCTAATTATTATAAAGAGTGTCATCCAATGTATTGCTCTTTAGAAAAAATCGATCATCAATTTGATATTGCTAGGCCAATTATTAGCAAATTAATAGACGATAAGAACTTAAAGTTTGCAAAAGATCAGCGTGACCATGAAATTCTTGTAAAAACTCTCGTTGTTGCTATAGCTACCTTGGTGGTGGCATGCATTGGGCTTCTGATTGCTTTAATGGTGTAAGCCGCATAGTGTAACGCCTTGTCATATAAATTCTGGCACTAAGCGAAATCCGCCACTAAAGCATCATGTTGATGAGTCTCCAGCTTCACTCGCTCAGAGTAGTTTTTATGTTGCAGATTCAATTCCAAGTTGCATAACCACCTAAGCTAAAATTGTATCTTTTGTTGGGGAAAAGAATGGGTCGCTGATGGCTTTTTCTATCTCTTTAAGTTATGCGTTAGTTGAATTCAAGGGCGATACAGGGAGAGCCAAAATGAATTTCGGTGTGGTGTTGGTAGGCGATGAACTGCTCAACGGTCGGCGCGTAGACCGTCATTTAGCCAAGGTGATTGAGCTGCTCTCTGAGCGTGGTTTGTCTCTCAGTTGGGTACGCATGGTGGGGGATCAGTTTGACAGTCTGCACGACTGCTTTGTCCAGACCTTGGCCACGGAGGATGTGGTGTTCAGTTTTGGTGGCATCGGTGCAACCCCCGATGACATTACCCGTCAATGCGCCGCTGCTGCGGCGGGGGTGGAGTTGCAACGTCACCCTGACGCGCAAGCGGAGATCGAGGCGCAGTTTGGCGAGGGTGCGTACCCCACTCGTATTTTGATGGCCGACGTTCCACAAGGCAGTCGCATTATTCCCAATCCGATCAATCGGGTTGCCGGTTTTAGTTTTGCGCGCCATCATTTTGTACCTGGTTTTCCGAATATGGCGTGGCCGATGATTGAGTGGGTGCTGGATCATGAATATGGTCACCTGTTTCATCAGCAAAAAACGTCACAGCGTATTTATCAACTTTCCGGAGCGTTTGAAAATCTGTTGGTGCCGCACATGGAGCGGTTGCTGAAACTCTTTCCTGCGGTGAGCCTCTCCAGCTTACCCAATACAGAGGATCGGCGGCAGATTGAGTTTTCACTCAAGGGGCCTCACACTGAAGTGGAGAAGGCAGGCGCGTGGATTGAGCCGATTTTTGATCAGTTGCAGATTCGCTGGCGCTTGCAAGCAGATCACCCCTGATAAACCTGATTCTGCTTGCGGGTAACTACCTAGAGCGGTTTTGTGAATCGCTACAGAGCGGCTATTAGGGTTTTACTGCCATGCAATAACAGAGTAAATTCAGCCCCTTTCGGTAGATTCGATTCGTTTCATATCATTAATTTAACTTACCTTACCGAGCGGTAGGTTTGCCTTGTGGGTGGAAAAAATGTCCAAAATAGATCGTCGTGATTTTCTCAAGTTAATCGGGTTGGGGGCTGCTGCGAGCAGTTTGCCATTGGCCTTTTCTAACCGTGCTATGGCCAGCACTCAGATGCCGCAAGGTTTTTACGATGTGCCGATGAAAGGCACGGTGCGTCTGCTGCACATCACTGATGTGCATGGCCAATTGAAGCCGGTCTATTTTCGTGAACCCAATGTGAACTTGGGTGTGGGCGACGCTTACGGTCGTCCACCGCATTTGGTGGGGAAAAAACTGCTCACCGCGATGGGATACAAACCACAAACCCCTGAATCTTACGCTTACAGTTACCTTGATTTTGAACATTCAGCGCGCAAATACGGGCGTACCGGCGGTTACGCTCACGTTAAAACCTTGTTAAACAGCCTGCGTAAAGAGGCCGGTGGTAAACAGAACACTTTGACTCTGGACGGCGGTGATCTCTGGCAAGGTTCCGGTACCTCTCTCTGGACACGGGGAGTGGATATGGTGGAAGCCTCCAATCTGTTGGGTTTGGATGTGATGGTGGGGCATTGGGAATTCACCTACCGTGAAGACGAAGTGCTGAGCAATGTGGCGCTGTTTAAAGGTGATTTTATCGGCCAAAATGTGCGGGTTAAAGAAGAGGCGCTGATGAGCGATGCGTACGCGACGATGGTGGAGCGTTACGACGGCAGCGGTCTGTACGATGAAGATGCCGGTTACGCCTTCCAGCCGTACGTTATTAAAGAGATCAATGGCGCGCGTATTTGCATTATTGGGCAGGCTTTTCCACGTACCGCTAACGCCAATCCACAGGAGTTTTTTCCCGATTGGTCTTTTGGTCTGCGTGAAGATGACATGATCGAAATGGTCAAAGAGATACGTGCCAAAGAGAAACCCGATGCCATTGTTTTACTGTCGCACAACGGTATGGATGTGGACATTAAAATGGCCGAGCGAGTACCTGGGCTGAATGTGGTTTTGGGTGGTCACACTCATGATGGAATACCAAAACCGATTAAAGTGAAAAACGTTGAGGGTAATGAGTGCTGGGTGACCAACGCCGGTTCCAATAGCAAATACGTTGGGGTATTGGATTTTGATATTCAGGATGGCAAACTCAATGGCATGTCCTATCAGATGTTGCCGATCATTACCGATTGGTTGCCCGCTGATAAAGAGATGAAAGCCTTTATTGATCAGATGCGGCAGACAAAATACGATAAAAACATCGTTGAGTCGCGGCGCAAAGATCTGTTTTATAATGAGTCGCGTTTGGGTAAAACCTATGAAGAGATTCTGGGTGAAAAATTGGCCATAGCGGATCGGACGCTGTATCGACGTGGTAATTTTATCGGTACGTGGGATCAGGTCTTGTGCAACGCGCTGCGTCACGAACATAACGCCGATGTGTCGCTCTCGGCTGGGGTGCGCTGGGGAACCACAACGCTGAAAGGCGATTGGATCACGATGGAAGATGTGATGGCGCAATGCTCAATGACCTACGCAGAGACCTACGTCACCGAAATGAGCGGCAAGGCGCTGCACGATATTTTGGAAGGGGTGGCAGATAACCTCTTCGACCCTGATCCTTATTTGCAATCCGGTGGTGACATGGTACGGGTCGGCGGTTTGGATTACGCCATTGATCCGGCAAAATCGTTGGGCAGTCGCATTACTAAGTTGATTTTAGACGATGGCACTCCCCTTGATCCGAAAAAAATCTATAAGGTGTCGGGTTGGGCAACGGTCAATCGCACCCCCGAAGGGCGTTTGATGTGGGATGTGGTACACGACTATCTTTTGGCCAAGCGGGATAAAAAAGAGTTTGTTTTGCGTCTACCGAAAATCAACAACCCTGAATTGATTGGGGTGTTGGATAATCCAGGTATTGCCGACTATGAAGGCAAGGCCAGTTAGTTAGCTGCTCTTGGTGGTGCTTCCGCCTCAGCTTGTTTTTATATGTGGATTCCCGCCTGCGCGGGAACGACAGCAATGAAATTTTCCCGCCGTTATTTTTTATTTTCTCTCTTCTCTGTTTGCTGGTTACTCCTTGCTGTGGTTTCTTCGGTACAGGCCGATGTGGTTAAACCGGCTCTGGTGGAGATCAGTTTAAATACCGAAGGCACGTATTCTGTTGAGTTACGTGCCAGTATTGAGGCGCTGTTAACGGGCATTAATGGTCGTTATAAAAACACCAGACAGTCACCCAACGCGAAAGCCTACGATGAGCTGCGTAAACTTTCGGCAGCGGAGTTGCGTTTGGCTTTCACGCCTTTTGAGGCCGAGTTAACCCATGCGCTGAAACTGCGTTTTGATGGGGTTGTCGCCAACCTACAGATCACTCAGGTGAGTATTCCACCCACGGGGTACACCAAAGTGCCGCGTATCAGTGTGATCGAAATGTCCGGAAAAATTTCTCGGCAGCATAAACAACTTACTTGGTACTATCCTGAACTCTTTGGTGATAATGCCGTGCGGGTACGGCAGGTCAACGAAGTTGATGAAAAGTGGCATTGGTCTACTTGGCAGTGGTTGCGTAACGATGCGGTCAGTGAGCCATTTTCGTTAACCGAACTGTTTGCCGTGCCGCCGTGGTACGAAACGGCGAGCATGTATTTAGTGGCGGGTTTTGAGCATATTTTGCCCAAAGGTCTGGATCATATCCTGTTTGTATTGGGTCTATTTCTGTTTAGTTTGACGCTGCGCCCGCTGCTGTGGCAGGTAACGATGTTCACTGTTGCGCATACCCTTACGTTGGGTTTGGCCATGAACGGTTGGATCAGCTTGCCTGCACAGGTGGTGGAGCCGTTAATTGCGGTGTCTATTGCTTACATTGGTTTTGAGAATGTGTTTCGAGCTACCCTGCAGCGCAGTCGTTTGCTGCTGGTGTTTGTCTTTGGTTTATTGCATGGATTGGGGTTTGCCTCTGTTTTACAAGAATTTGGCTTGCCTAAAGAGGCGTTTGCTCTGGCCTTGATTAGTTTTAATATTGGAGTGGAGCTGGGGCAGTTGGCGATTGTGAGCTTGGCTTTTTTGGCTGTAGCCCTTTGGTGGCGTGATAAAATATGGTATCGGGCGCGTATTGTGATTCCAGCTTCTCTATTGATTGCGGTGACCGGTTTGGTTTGGGCCTGGCAACGGTTGTAGGAAGGCTGATGTTAGAGAAAAAATACTTTATACAGGATGATTTTAAATGAATAAAACCAAGGCGGTTAATACTGTTTTACATTTCACTGAACAAGTGGGTCTGTTTATTATTTTTATTGCTACCTTGTTTGCTGTTTATGAAGAGGTTTTGTTGTTGGTGGTGCAGCAACGAGTGGATCTAAAAGACCTGCTGTTGCTGTTTATTTATCTTGAAATAATTGCCATGATTAAGATCTATTATACAGAGCATCGTTTGCCGATCCGTTTTCCAATTTACATCGCCATTGTGGCTTTGTCTCGCTACATTATTCTTGATTCAAAATCATTTTCTCAGTGGCAGTTATTGGAAATTGCGATCACCATTGTGGTGTTGACAATTGCCGTTTTGGTGGTTCGCTACGGGCATGTTAAGTATCCCTATGCAAAGGTGGATAAAGATGAATAAATTGCAATATACACTCTTTTTTTTATGTGGGTGGTTGTTGCTTCAAACCGCGATGGCGGAAAATTATCCGCCCTCACAGATTGATATGGTGCTGAAAAAAGTCTCACCCCACGTTTATTATGTGCAAGGCAAAGCGGGTATTGCGACGGATAACGAGGGCTTTATCTCCAATGCGGTGGCGGTAGTGACTTCCGAAGGAATTGTGGTGATTGACAGTTTGGGTTCACCCTCTTTGGCGAAATTGTTTGTGAAAAACATTCGTCAGATCAGCGCGCAGCCGATTGTGAAAGTGATTCTGACCCACTATCACGCCGATCATATTTACGGTTTGCAGGTGTTTAAAGAGCTGGGTGCTGAGATTGTTGCGCCTGCCGGTTACGCGGATTATCTGGATGAACCCATTGCTGAAGAGCGTTTGGCAGAGCGGCGTGTTTCATTAAAACCGTGGGTTAATGATAAGACTCGCTTAATTCGTCCCGATCAGGTGATTGATAAAAATGAGTCGTTCCAGTTGGGTGGGGTGAAGTTTGAGCTGAATTACCTCGGTGAAGCGCACTCTGATGGTGATTTAAGTGTGCTTGTGAAGTCTGATGGGGTGTTGGTGTCTGGGGATATTATTTTTGAAGGTCGTATCCCGTTTACCGGTGGCGCGGATACCGAGCACTGGCTGGCGTTATTGGAAAAATTAGATAAAAGCAATTTGAATGCGTTGATTCCAGGACATGGGGCGGCGGCTAAGGATCCTAGGGCTGTGGTGCAGTTGACCTTGCGTTATCTGCATCAGGTGCGAGCGGTGATGAGTGTGGCGGTGGAGGAGATGACCTCTTTTGATGAGGCCTACCAAGCGGCGGATTGGTCTGAGTTTGAACATCTGCCTGCTTTTGAGGCGACCCATAGGCGCAATGCGTATGGGGTTTATTTGTCGATGGAGCGCGCGCTGTTGGCGGAATAGAGTTGTACCATCGTGTTTTTTTCTCACCGCAGTGGTGTGGCTTTGAGCGACTAGGGGGATGGATAATTGACCCGTGCTTAACTCTGTTTTATGGTCGTAAGGCAGTTTAAGTGCGAAACACGGATCAGTTAAGGAGAGGAAGATGAACAGGAACGTTCGAAGCAGAAGGGATTTTTTAGCCTCTGTGCTGGCCGCTGGTGCGGCGGCGCTGTTGCCAACAATGGCTCAGGCTAGGGTGGTGAAGCGGGTCAGTGGTTCGGTGATTATCAATGGAGGCATGGCGGATAAATACTCCTCTTTGATGGCCGGAGATAAGGTGATTACCGGTGAGGGTGGCAGGCTCTCTTTTGTTTTGAATGAGAGCGCGTTTCTGCTTTATCCCAACAGTACACTGACCTTCATCGCCGATGATCTGAGCATCGCTGGGTACCGTTTGGAGCAGGGGCGTTTGCTGGTGGTGTGTCGGGAAGCGGGGCAAACGTTCTCTGTACAGGGTGTGTACATTGGCATTGAGCAGAAAAATTCGGCTCTGCAGCTGAGTCACACAAACGGTGAGGTCTTGGTAACCCTGCAACGAGGCAAAGTGAGCTTGAAGGCCGGTGCTCAGCAGGAGACGTTACAGGCCAGTCAGCCGCAGGTGCGCCAGTTTAAAGCGGGGAAGTTGAGTGTGGCCAATAGTGCAGAGATCGTTGCTGATGACTTGGCTTATCTCTCGGCGTTACTGGGGTTTTAACGGTTTTTAAGGCATTGATTCCCGTTTAAACATGGCTTAACATTGCTCATCTGCATCATGCAGATTTGGTCGTCGGGGTGTAGCTCAGCCTGGTAGAGCACTGCCTTCGGGAGGCAGGGGTCAGAGGTTCGAATCCTCTCATCCCGACCAACTTTTATTTCTCGTTTTTTCTCTTAAATATTTCCTTTGCATCGTATACTGTCGCGGGTTATTTCTCTGCTGTGAGGTATAAAAAGTGATTATTGTGATTGTCTTGGCGGTGGCTTTACTGCTGTTTTCGGGGTTCACTTTCTTGCGTTTAGTACGGCGTTTGAATGTGGTGGAGCAGCGATTGTTGCAGCAGCCTCGTCAGTTGTTTAATCAGTTTGAGTCTTATCTCTATTTGCGTGATCGGCTTAATTTAAAACAGGGTTTGCCTTACAGCCGAGATTGGTCGGCGGCAGCGGATTTTTTAAAAGTGATTGTTGATCACGTTTTGCAGCACAAACCCAAGGTGGTGCTGGAGTGCAGCAGCGGTTTGAGCACAGTGGTACTGGCCAAAGCGTTGGCGTTGAATGGCGAGGGTGAACTCTGGAGTCTGGAAAACGGCGCGGAGTACGCACAACGCACACGGGATCAGTTGCAGCGTTTGCAGCTGGAGGCCACGGTGTTGGATGCGCCGTTGCAGCAGGTAAAAATAAACGAGTCTGAATATCAGTGGTACGATCTGCAAAAATTACCCGATCTCTGCATTGATCTGCTGGTGATTGATGGTCCGGCTGGTTTTATCCAGAAGAATTCTCGGTATCCGGCCTTGCCGCTGTTGAGAGACAAATTAGCACCCAATGCGCTGATTGTTCTCGATGATGCGGCGCGTGAGGATGAATTGGAGTTGGTGCGGCAGTGGCAGAGGGAGTACCCCGATTTTGAATATGAGTATTTGAATTTGGAACGGGGGTGTGCGCTGATTCGGTTGCTAAAATAGAGCGATTATTTAGATGCGTTATAACAAATATCCCATTCTTCTAAAGCCTGTTGCAGATCACCTTCGGCACTAATCTTCTGCCAAAATTGAGTGAAATCCATTTTGGAATTTTCCAACTGCATATTGAAAACCTGAGTTTTATCTTTCAAAAACAGTTCGATGTTACTTTCGATGCTGTGAAGATAATCCAGTGCTACATCATGAGCAGGCTGCTCTTCACCACCGAGTAAAATCCCTTCTCGATAGGCTTTCATAATGCCGTACTGCTCACGTTTGGCAAAACTGTCGGCTGCGCTGTTTTTTTCACGTTTGAGGTGAACATAAAATGCCGTGTTGCCGTAGCTCTGATCCAATCGCCCCAAAAACCAGCAGAGTCTATTATCGGCTTCAATGTGGTTTTTAGGGTAGTTTAAGCGTTCACTGCCGATTTTTTGGCTGCGGGATTCGTGCGCGGAGCTAAAATTGCTGATGTGCTGACAGGCTTTGATAAAGGTGCTGGAGCCGCAGCGGCCACTGTTGAGGATAAAGACGTTCATGTTGATTCACTGGCCTTTTGAGAAAAGTGAGTTAAGGTCTGTTGCCATGCCTGTTGATCTATTTTGAGTTTCAGTAGGGTTTGTTGAATCTCTTTTAGGCGTGTTTGACGATGTTTGGCTGAGTTTATTAACTGATAACCTTGAGCTGAGAGTGAAAAATTGTGCTGCATGTTAGCGAGAAAACGCTGGAATTTAAAACAGGCTGTTTGTAATTTTTCTTCCTGATGCCACCACTGCTGATCGTTAATGTGTTGTGAAAGTTGGCTGAGGTTGTTTAGGGTTTGCTGCTGTTTTTGTTGGTATTTTTGCCGCAGTTCCACTTCAATTTCTGTGCTGACCTGTTCTATTTTAGCGTGGCTTAAATCCTCTTCTGGATAACCCAGTTGAGTGAGTTTGATCATGCTAAACAGCATCACGTCACCGTAAAACTGGCGTTCAAATTCGGTGCTGAGATCAATTAGCTTTTCTTGGTGTTGCACGCCAGGGCGAAATTCAGCACGTCCTTCACTCTGCACCGTGCGCTGATGCAACATGGGCAGATTGGCAGAGACAAATCCTACGCCTATTTTATTTTGAATTAACCTTCCCAGAGTTGGCCCTGCCATACGCAGCTTGAGGTTGGCAAAGGGCAGAAAAAATTCCAACGCCGCTGGCCTAAAAATATAATTGCCGCTGTAGACGGTACGCGCTGGGCTTAATTCTCCAGCGGGGCTGTAGTTAAAATGGCTTTTGCGTGTGGGGTGAGCACCATCAAAAAAGTGATTCAGTCGTTGGGCAAGGTGAGCAAAGCTGTCGCTGCGGGTGTGTTTTTCTTGCAAAGGGCATTGAACAGCAGCTTGCTCGGTTTGGGGTTGAAAATAAAATAGATCGGCCATGTCGTGGTAGTGCGCGTCTTCACTGCGTTGCTGGTTATGAAAAGGACAGGCTGCGGTGGCGGGTTCTGCTGCCATCTGCTTTAAAAATGGCACTAAATCGGTCAATAAGGTGTTGGCCATTACCGCTGGCGAGACCGGCGGATCTCCGACCACTTTGCCGGTCAATATATTAATTTTTTTCTCAGAAAAAATACGATCCAGATGATAAAAATAGTTGATGGCGTAGTGATTCTGCTCGCCATTGTTTGTCTGGATATTAATTTGAAACTCTTGGTCGCTGTCGATAAAATAGAATAAAACATTGTTTATCTGCGCGTAATCTCGTTGCAGCTTTAGATAGGCGATGTTGCGGGTGATGGAGGCTCCTTTGTGATAAAAATGTTCTGGATTTATTTTGCCGATAACTCGACTGATGTTTTTCTGTTGCTCTGAGGTGAGCGTGCTGAGCAGTTTCAGCTGCTCTGCTTGGTCAAAATAGTCGATTTTCAGACCGCGTTGATTAAAATCAGCAATGATCTTTTTTTGTTTTTGAATGTTTTTTTCTTGCTGGCTGTCATCGGTTAGCAATACGGAGAGTTTGTTATAAACGCCGTTTTGAACACCACCGTATTGATACGTTTGGCAGAGCGTGAGCAGGCTTTGCAGACAGCTTTGCAAATGGTGGGGTCGGTCAGCAATGGGGATGACAATAACAAAATGGTGCTGCTGCTCGCGCTGGCTCTGCGTGAGTGCGGCTTGATGGCGTTGGTACTGCTGGATCAACCGCTGTAGCTTTTGTTCATCAAAGCCCTTTTGCCAGAGGTCGGTTTCGAGTTGCTGGAGTGCGCTAGCGTCGAGAGGCGTAGTTGGGGAAGGCATCTTTATCAATATCAATGTCGATTAAGGTAATGGTGTTTTTTAGATCAAAATCGCTGAATAGGCAGTCGAGGTCGGTTTCGCTGCTGACTTTTTTGTATTCGATGCCAAAGGATTGCGCCAGCTGTTGGTAGTCGGGGTTGATAAAGTCGCAGTTGATAAAACGATCGTGATACTGTTGATGTTGGTTTTTGCGGATTAATCCCATTGTGGCGTTATTAAACATGACAATATTGAGCGGTTTTTTATAATTGACCGCCGTCATGATCTCCATGCAGCACATCTGAAAACCACCGTCTCCTAAAATAGCAAAGGTTGGGTGTGGCTGAAAAAATTGTGCGCCGATGGCCGCCGGTATGGCATGACCCAAAGAGGAGATGCCGGAATTGGGGTAGTAGTGGTTTTTACTGGAGACGTGAAAAAAGTTCTGTGCGTAGATGATGTTGTCATCAAAAATAACGCATTTTTCTGGAAAGTGCTGCGCCAATTTTTGATAAAAATAAGCGATGAGATCAAACCCCTGTTGAAAGATGGCCTCTTTGGGGTCGCTGGATTTTTTTAGAGCTTGAATGGTGCGGCTGAGTTGCTCTTTGTGTGCTTGCTGAATGTGATGTTCTGGGGGGATTTTTTCCAACAAGCCCGTTAACAGGGGTTTGATGTCGCTGCCGATGGCCAGATCGGCCTGAAAGACTTTTTCTAACTGCTCGCTGTTGCGATCCACTTGAATAATTATTTTATTTGCCAGCAGGTCGGCTTTCCATAAATAACTGGTGCGTTCATTAAAACTGGCACCGAGGAACAGAATCAGATCGGCGTGCTGAATTAAATATTGATGTGCGTAGCCGCTGGAGGTGACCCCCAAACTGCCCAGCGACAATGGCGAGTTTTCACAGACGATGCCTTTGCCTTTCAGGCTGGTGGTGACGGGAATATTAAGGTGTTCGCTCAGTTCCGCCACCTGCGCTTGTGCTCCGGCTTTGACGCAGCCGTAACCGGCGACAATCACCGGTTTTTTGGCTTGGCTTAAGAGGCGGTGCAGCCGATTTAAGTCAGGATGATGTTGAACGCTGTGTTGGGGTCTTTGGGTTTTTATCGTATCGAGTAGAGTTTCATCCAGCAGTTCCGTTTGAATATTAAAAGGCAAGCTGAGCAGCACGGGACCGGGTTTGTCCGAGAGCAAAATTTGGCTGGCTTGGTTGAGCACTTGTGGTAAATAATCGGTGCGTTCGATTACTTTGTGATAGCGGGTGATGGCTTGAAACAGCGCGCCTTGGTCGATGCTGCCACCCTCGCCGGAACTCTCTTGCAGGCCGCCTTTGCCAAAGATGTGGGTTGAGGTTTCACCGGTGAGGATCAAAATCGGTTGTTGATCGGCGTAAGCGTTGGCGATGCCGGTGATTAAATTGGTGGCACCGGGGGCCTGCGGTGGTGATGCAGGCGCTGATTTCACCTGAGGCGCGAGCGTAGCCGCAGGCCATAAATGCCGCTCCCTGCTCGTGTTTGGCCAATACCGCTGTGATGGGGGAGTCGTAGAGTTGGTCGTAGACCGGCAGAATGTGCGCGCCTGGCATACCGAAGATGCACTTGATGCCCAAGCGTTGCAGGTAGCGCACAATGAATTCACTGACTTGAATTTTCATAAACACATTTAATGAGGTTATCGAGGCATTAGCGGCTCGTTTTCAGGGTTGCCAATGGTACAACAGTTCATAACAGATGGCAGCCGTTAGGCTATGTTATTCTTACTGCTTTTGAGCATTGAGCCGTGCGAGAGGAGTTTGGTGATGGCAACAGGTCGGCTTTATACGATGTCTGCTCCTTCGGGAGCGGGTAAAACGAGTTTGGTCAAAGCACTTTTGCAGTCTGTGAGCGGTTTGCAGGTTTCGGTGTCGCACACCACGCGGACGCAGCGTTCGGGCGAGCAGCACGGTGAGGATTATTTTTTTACCGAGCGTGCCGATTTTGAGCAAATGGTGAGTGACGGACGGTTTCTGGAGCAGGCTGAGGTGTTCGGAAATTTTTACGGTACATCTAAGCAGGCGGTTTTGGATCTTCTGGAACAGGGCGTGGATGTGCTTCTGGAGATTGATTGGCAAGGTGCGGCGCAGGTGCGTCAACAGATGCCGGAGACGATCTCGATTTTTATTTTGCCGCCCTCTAAAGAAGCATTGCAAGAGCGTCTGACAGCGCGAGGCCAAGATAATGCAGAGGTCATCACGGGGCGTATGGCACAGGCTTTGAGTGAAATGAGCCATTACCATGAGGCGGATTATCTGGTAATCAATGATGATTTTGCTCAGGCCTTGGAAGAATTGCAGCATATTTTGGCCGCTGAACGGCTGCGTTGCACGGTTCAGGGTGAGCAACAGCAGAAGTTATTGGCTTCGCTGCTGGCGTAGTGCCGATCTATTGCATAGAATCGGGGTTGGGTTTTTTATAGTTTTTTTTCAGGAGAGTTGTTAATGGCACGAGTAACGGTACAAGATTGTTTGGATAACGTAGATAACCGCTTTCATTTGGTGATGGCGGCAGCCAAACGGGCGCGTCAAATTGCCATGGGCGCAGAACCGATGGTGGAAGAAGACAACGACAAACCCACGGTGTTGGCGCTACGCGAAATTGCCGAAGGCAAAACCAGCATTGAAGCACTCAATGGCAGTGGCGCTGAGGTGAGTGAGACCGCAGCTGTGGTCAGCGAAGACGAGGTTAAAAAAGAGGTGTAATTGTATGGCGTCTACGGATGCGGATGAAAAACGTGTGGCGGATCAGCCGCCCGCAATAGAAGGCAATAATCACACGGAACGTTTTTTGGTCAGCGATCTGTGCAGCCTACTGGAAAAACGTCTGCATTCGGATCAGGTGAGTGAGGTCTATCGCGCCTATCTGTTGGCGGCTCAAGCTCACGATGGCCAATTTCGTGTTTCTGGTGAACCCTATATTTATCATCCCCTCGCTGTGGCGCGTATTCTGGCAGAATTGAATATGGATCACGGCAGCATCATTGCGGCGATTTTGCACGATGTGCTGGAAGATACCCCCATCACCAAAGAAGAGTTGGCGGAAGATTTTGGTGCCGAAGTGGCGCACTTAGTCGATGGTGTCAGCAAATTAACCCATCTAAAATTTGAATCTCGCCTTGAAGCGCAAGCGGCCAATTTCCGTAAAATGGTTTTGGCGATGGTGGATGACATTCGGGTGGTGCTGATTAAATTGGCCGACCGACTGCACAACATGCGTACTTTGGGTGTGATGCCGACGGAGAAAAAACGTCGCATTGCCTTGGAAACTCTGGAAATCTACGCACCGATTGCCAATCGTCTGGGTATTTACAGCCTTAAAAATGAGTTGGAAGAGCTCGGTTTTGCCGCGATGAATCCGTTGCGTTACCGGGTGATTAAAAAAGCGGTGCGGCGGGTGCGAGGCAATCGCAGTGCGCTGATTCAGCAAGTAGAAGAGCAGGTGGGAGCACGGCTGGCCGATGAAGGCATTGAAGCGCGGGTCACGGGGCGGGAAAAACACACTTACAGCGTCTATCAAAAAATGCGCGCAAAGCAGCTCTCTTTTAAAGAGATCTACGACATGTTTGCCATGCGGGTGGTGGTGGACAATGTGGATGCCTGTTACCGCACTCTGGGGGTGTTGCACGGCTGGCGTAAGCCGGTGCCAGGACGGTTTAAAGATTACATTGCGATTGCTAAAGCCAATGGTTATCAGTCTTTGCATACGGTGTTGTTTGGCCCTAATGGCACACCACTGGAGGTGCAGATTCGCACCGAAGAGATGGATCATTTTGCCGATTCGGGCATCGCTGCTCACTGGATGTACAAAGCCAAAAACAACGGTGACATTCGCATCAATACCCGCGAGTGGCTCAGTGGTTTGTTGGACATGCAGCGTAACGCCGACAGTTCGTTGGAGTTTTTGGAAAACGTCAAAGTCGATCTGTTCCCCGATGAGGTCTATATTTTTTCACCCAAGGGCGATATTTATCAGCTGCCGCGTAACGCCACGGTGGTGGATTTTGCCTATGCGATTCACTCCGATGTCGGTCATCGCTGTGTGGCGGCAAAAATAGAGCACCGTCTGGCACCGCTGCGCTCAAAGTTGCAAAACGGTCAGACGGTGGAGATCATCACCGCCGCTGGCTCGCGCCCCAGTCCCCTGTGGTTGAATTTTACCGTCACCGCCAAAGCGCGCACCTCGATTTTGCATTATTTGAAAAACATGAAAACCGAAGAGGCGATTAGCTTTGGTCGTCGTCTGTTGGAGCGCGCTTTGGCGGCTGAATTTTACTCTTTGGAGGAGTTTGCCACTGAGCGTCTGTTGGCCTGCGCCAAAGAGTACGGTTACCAACAGTTGGATGGGCTGTATGCGGAAATTGGTTTGGGTAATCGCCCCGCCAGTTTGGTGGCGTTGCAGCTGCTGGGTAACGAAAAAGAGGGCGGTGAGGTGTTGCCTAACGCCAGTTGTGATCTAAAACCGCTGATGATTGAAGGCGGTGAGGGTGTGGTGGTGACGTTTGCACGCTGCTGTTCGCCGATCCCGGGCGATGTGATTCGTGGCTTTTTGAGCAAAGGCCGTGGTGTGGTGGTGCATCGTGACAACTGCCGCAACATCACCGAGTACCGTCATCAAGGTGATAAATGGGTGCCAGTGGAGTGGGCTACCGAGTGCCGTGGTGAATTTTTGGTTAATGTGGTGGTGGAGGTTGAGAGTCGCCAAGGCGTATTGGCCAAAATAACGTTTGCTGTTTCAGAGCTGGACGCCAATATTGAAAACCTGAGTTTGGAAGATCGAGATGGTAATACCACCCTGATCAATTTTGTTTTAGGGGTTCATGGTCGTCAGCATTTGGCGCGAGTGATTCGTCGTCTGCGTAAACATCCTGTGGTGTTGCGGGTGCGCCGCAGTTAAGTATTTTTTAGAGCCTTTTTGAGAATTCATTACTATGGCAAAACGAAGCATTATCAAAACCGACCGTGCGCCACAGGCCATCGGTACCTATTCACAAGCGGTCAAAGTGGATAACACGGTCTATATTTCTGGGCAGATTCCGCTGATTCCAGAGACGATGGAACTGGTGGAAGGGGAAATTCGGCTGCACATTCGGCGCGTGTTCGACAATGTGCAAGCGATTGCCGAAGCCGCCGATGCCAGTTTGGCTGAGATCGTGAAGCTGAATATTTTCCTCACCGATCTGAGTCATTTTCCAGTGGTGAACGAAGTGATGGCGGAGTATTTTGAGCAGCCGTACCCCGCTCGTGCGGCCATCGGTGTGGCGGCGTTGCCCAAAGGTTCGCAAGTGGAGATGGATGCGGTGATTGTCTGCGATTAAAGCCCCAGCAGCGCCGCTTCTGTCTGAATTAAAGGGCGTGGGGCCTGCTTTATGCGCCAAATTGGCACGTCTGAATCTGTTTAATATTCCCGATTTATTGTTTCATCTTCCTTTGCGTTATCAAGATCGCAGCCAGATTAAAACCGTGGCTCAGTTGCGAGTGGGGGAGGAGGCCTTGATTGAGGTGCAGGTTGTGCAGGCCGAGGTGGTGCGGCGACGGCGGGCGATGTTGCTCTGTCGGGTCAAAGATCCGACTGGTGAGTTGCTGCTGCGCTTTTTTCATTTTTCCTCAGGGCAGCTCAAGCAGTTCTATTCAGGCCAGCGTTTGCGCTGTTTTGGCGAGGTGAAGTTGAGCGGTGGGCAGCTGGAGATGGTGCATCCTGAGTACCGTCTACAGAGCTCAAACGGCACTGGATTAGAGTCGGCGTTGACTCCGCTTTATCCCGCCACTGAGGGAGTGAGCCAAACTCAACTGCGCCGTTTGATGCAGCAGGCGCTGCTTTGGCTTGAACAGCAGGGAGCAATGGAACTGCCCGATTACCTGCCTGCGGCTCTGTTGAGCTCTTTGGCTCTGCCTTCATTGCAAGCGGCGCTCTTGTTTTTGCATCGGCCGCCGGTAGAGACGGATTTGGTTCTGTTGATGTCGCCGGAGCTGCCTGCTCGGCAGCGTTTGGTGATCGAAGAGCTGTTGGCGCATCACCTGAGTTTGACCGCGCTGCGGATGTCGGCGCAGCAGCAAAAAGCACCGATCTTAAAGGCCGAAGGGCATCTTTTTGAGTCGTTTATTTCCTCCTTGGCCTTTACCTTAACCCGCGCGCAGCAGCGGGTGATTGCCGAATTACGCACTGATCTGGCTTTGAGCCGCCCGATGTTGCGTTTGCTGCAAGGCGATGTGGGGTCGGGTAAGACGGTGGTTGCGGTGGCGGTGGCTCTGTTGGCCATCGAACTGGGTTATCAAGTGGCCTTGATGGCTCCCACGGAGCTGTTGGCGGAGCAGCACGCAAAAAATTGCCGTGCGTGGTTGCAGCCCTTGGGTTTGAAAGTGGCCTTTGTTAGTGGCCGTTTGGGGCTGAAAGCGCGGCGTGAAGCCGAAGAGCAGATTGTCTCTGGCGAGGTGTCGTTGGTGGTGGGAACTCATGCCCTGTTTCAAGCGGCGGTGCAGTTTTCTCGACTGGCTTTGACCATTGTCGATGAGCAGCACCGTTTTGGGGTGCATCAACGACTGGCATTAAGACAGAAGGGCGTTCATAATGGTCGCTATCCGCATCAGTTGATTATGACCGCTACACCCATTCCCAGAACTTTGGCAATGACCGCTTACGCGGATTTGGATTGCTCTATCATTGATGAGTTGCCGTCTGGGCGAACGCCGGTGACAACCGTGGCGATCAGCGAGGCGCGCCGTGATGAGGTGATGGCTCGGGTGGCACAGGCTTGCTTGCAAGGGCGGCAAGTGTATTGGGTCTGCACCTTGATCGAAGAGTCGGAGCTGTTGCAGTGCCAAGCGGCGGAGGCGATTGCTGAATATTTGCGTGAGGCGTTGCTGGGTTGTCGTATCGGTTTGATTCATGGCCGGATGAAGGCCAAAGAGAAATCAGAATTGATGGCGCAGTTTAAGGCCGCCGAGTTGGATCTGCTGGTGGCGACCACGGTGATCGAGGTGGGGGTGGATGTGCCTAATGCCTCTTTGATGATCATTGAAAACGCCGAGCGTTTGGGGCTGTCGCAGCTGCATCAACTGCGCGGTCGAGTTGGGCGAGGGGCGGTGGCCAGCAGTTGTTTGCTGCTTTACAAAGCACCTTTGAGTCAAGCAGCGCGGGCGCGGTTGGCGGTGATGCGGGCGACGAACGACGGTTTTGAAATTGCTGAAGAAGATCTGCGTCTGCGTGGGCCAGGTGAGGTGTTAGGTACACGTCAGACGGGGCTGGTAGAGTTTATGATTGCTGACCTGCAGCGGGATGCCGCGTTATTGCCAGAAATCAAACGATTGGCGGAGCTGATGCGGGCTGATTTTCCAGATGCGGTACAGCCGTTGATTCAACGTTGGATGCGAGGTACAGAACGTTATGGTTCGGTTTAATTGGGGTATGGAAGAGATGTTGTACTGATGACAACGACGTTGCTCAATGCAGAGCATGAAAAGACCATTCATAGCATTAAGGTCGGCATGCTCTACAAACAGGGGCTGGCTGGTTACTTGGTTGCCCTGATTGATGCGCTATTACTGGTTTTTGTCATTTGGGGTCAAGTGGATACCCTCTGGGTATCACTGTGGCTTGTTTATATTTTGTTGGTTAGCGGTATGCGCATTGTTTTTTGGTTGATGCACTTCTATCGCCCTAATTCTTGCTCTGTTGATAGGTGGTTGAAGCGCGCCACATGGGGGGCCTTTTTGATGGGGTTGGCGTGGAGCATCGCCGGTATTTTACTGTTTGTTTTGGATTCGCCCTTGCACATGGTGTTTGTGGCTTTTGTGTTGGTGGGCATGGCGGTGGGGGGTATGCCTCTGATGTCACCGGTACCGAAAGTCTTTTACGTTTTTTCACTGCCGATTATTGTGCCTTTAGGAGCAATGTTCTTTTTTCAGGGCAATCAGGTCGGCATCAGTTTGGGGGTGATGACCTGGTTATTGGTCTTGATCATCGTCAGTGGCACCGAACATCTGCACAAAGCCTTGGACAGCTCGTTACGGCTGCAATTTCAGAACGATGAGTTGGTGGAAGGGCTGCGTCGGTCACGGGATGAAGCGTTGGCGGCCAATCGAGCCAAAACGCAGTTTTTGGCCAATATGAGCCATGAGGTGCGCACCCCGATGAACGGGGTGTTGGGTACCTTGCAGTTACTGGATGCCTCGCCACTGGAAAATCAGCAACGCGCTTACGTCACCTTGGCACAAAATTCGGCGGAATCTCTGCTCAAGTTGCTGGACGATATTTTGGATCTGTCCCGCCTTGAGGTGGACAAGGTGGAGCTGGAACAGCTCTCTTTTGATCTGAAGGAGGTCTGTGAGGGTGTCGCTGGGGTGATGGTGCCATTGGCAATGAAGAAAGGACTGGTCTTAAATTACGAGCTGGATGAAAAACTGCCGAGACGTGTTTTGGGTGATTCCTCTCGGTTGAGTCAGGTGTTGAGTAATTTGCTCAGCAATGCGATTAAATTTACCAGTGAAGGGGCAGTTTCGCTTTCAGTTTCGTTGCAGGCCACTCACGGGCGCGAGCTGATTTTGCTGTTTGAGGTCACGGATCAAGGCATTGGCATTGAAGCCAGCGCGCAAGATGTGCTGTTTCAGCGCTTTACTCAGGTGGACAGCTCTACTACGAGGGTTTATGGCGGTACAGGGTTGGGTTTGGCGATCTGTAAAGAGCTGGTGAATCTGATGCGCGGTGAAATTGGCGTTTCCAGTCAGGTGGGTGTGGGCAGCCGTTTTTGGTTCAGTGTGCCGCTGTCGATTGATCCACAGGTGGAGTTATTGCCATCTCCAGTGAGCACGGATGAGAACAGCAGTTTACAAGGCGAGGTGTTGCTGGTGGAGGATGTGGTGATTAATCAGATGACCACCCGTAAAATTTTGCAGTCCAAGGGATTGACTGTGACGGTGGTCAACAATGGCCGCGAAGCACTGGAGGCGTTTACGGACAAGATTTATGATCTGGTATTGATGGATTGTTTGATGCCGGAGATGGATGGTTATGAAGCAACAGAGAAGATGAGGTTGCAAGAGCAGAACGGTGAACGTGAGGCGGTGCCCATTGTGGCGCTGACGGCTAACGTGATGCCCCAAGACATTGAACGTTGTTTTTCGTCGGGCATGAACGACTATTTGGCCAAACCTTTCAAACGCAATCAACTGACGGAGAAGGTGCGTTTTTGGTTAGAGCCATCGACCCTCAGTTAAGCTGTTCTGGACGCACGAACTGTACTTCTTGTTGGTGCTGGTAAGGGCGGTCAAAGACCAGTTCGATGGCCACCTGTTTGTCATTCTCTGTGGCGATCACCTGTTGCAACTGCGGCAGCCGTTCGGCCAGATAAGCGCAGCAGGCGGAGGCAATCTGATCGTTTTCGTACAGCAGCGATTGAATCATATGGTTGGCGATAAAACGTCCCCGTTGCAGGGTATTGGGATCACGGAAAAATTCACCTTCCAACTCAATGCCCTTTGACATCTTGCCATCCAAACTGAGTAAGTACTCTTGCTGGCGAGGGGGAATGGTCACGCTGTTACGGTCGTAATCGAGAATGGCATCGCCATTCACAACCACGGTTAAAGTTAATTTCATGTTCAGTCCAGTGTTCGATTGCGACTAAAAACCCATTCGGATTCAGAAGAGAGGGTAGCGTTAAAGGCATATCCCTCATGGCTAAAGGTCTTGATCTGTTCCGCGTTTGCAATGCGGTTCTGAATAATAAAACGGCTCATCAGACCCCGTGCGCGTTTGGCGTAGATGCCGATGATTTTATAGTCGCCGTTTTTATACTCCTTAAAAATAGGTGTGATGATTTTGGCCTTTAAGTTCGATTTTTTTATCACTTTGAAATATTCATTGGAAGCAAGGTTGATTAAAAGCGGTTCTTTTTCATTTTCTGTTTGAAAAACCGAGTTTAACTCATCGGTGACAATCTGATCCCAAAATTGGTAGAGGTTTTTGCCTCGGCTGGTGCTGAGACGGCTGCCCATCTCCAAACGATAAGCCTGCATCAAATCCAGTGGTTTTAACAGACCGTAAAGTCCCGATAGAATACGCAGATGCTGCTGGGCGTAATCGAGATCATCAGCAGAAAAACTCTCCACGTTCAGACCGGTGTAAACATCGCCTTTAAACGCCAGAAGGGCTTGTTTGGCGTTGTTGAGATCAAAGGGGGGCTGCCATGCGAGGTTGCGCTCAAAATTGAGTTCAGCGATCTTGCTGCTGACCTTCATCAGCTCGCTGATGTCCAGCGCAGAGAGCTGGCGCAGGCGATTGTTGAGCTGCTGGGAATGCTCAAGCAGCGTCGGTTGGCTCTGTTTTTGGATCGGATTGGGTTTGAGATCCAGTGTTTTGGCTGGGGAGATAACGATCAGCATGGGGTTTTCGCTTCGGTGTTGTTTTTCTGGAAACGATAGAGGGCGATCTGGCCAAAGAAATTGGGCAGCAAGCGCGTGCGTAGGGTGGAGCGGTGTTGATTGTCGAGTACCGCACGGGTGAGCACTTGAGCGTTGTGCTGCTGACAGAGCCGTTCAAAATCGTGCAGGGTGCAAAGATGAATGTTGGGGGTGTTGTACCACTCGTGGGGCAGAGCGCGGGTCTTGGGCATTTGGCCGCGTAAACCGAGCTGAAAGCGGCTTTTCCAATGCCCCATATTGGGAAAAGAGATCACCGCTTGCTGGCCGATGCGCAACATCTCATCCATGAGGCGATCCGGTACGTGCATGGTCTGTAAGGATTGGGTCATAACCACATAATCGAAATGGTGGTCGGCAAAGCTGCTTAAGCCTTCTTGATCAAGATCAATTTGAATTACATTGACGTTTTTGCGAATGCACTCGGCGATGTTGTTCGGATCAATTTCCAAGCCGTAGCCTGTGACCTGTTTGTGCTGTTGCAAGTAGGCAAGCAGGGTGCCGTCACCGCAGCCCAGATCGAGAATGTGCGAGCCAGGTTCAATCCATTGGCTGATGATCTGTAGATCGGGACGACCTTGCAGGTCGGTGCTGTTCTGATTCATGCGGGAAACTCGTCGGCGATGCGTTGTAGGTAGGCGCTGAGAATAGTGAGGTAATCAGGAATCGGCATTAAAAAGGCATCGTGGCCGTGATTGGCGGTGATGGTGGCGTAGCTGACCGACTTGCCTGCTTCCACCAGTGCTTGCACAATTTCTTGTGAACGACTGGGAGCGAAACGCCAATCGGAGGTAAAGGACAACACCAAAAATTGAGCTGTGGCGGGTTTAAGGGCGGCCGCAAAGCTGTCGCCGTGTTCAGCGGCGGGGTCGAAATAATCCAGTGCTTTGGTCATCAGCAAATAGGTGTTGGCATCAAAACGATCCACAAAAGAACGCCCCTGATAACGCAAATAACTTTCGACCTGAAACTCCACATCAAAACCGTAGTTGATCTTGCCCGAGCGCAGCTCACGACCAAATTTGGCGCGCATGGCATCGTCGGAGAGGTAGGTGATGTGACCCAACATCCGCGCCAGCATCACCCCACGGCGGGGTTTGGCATCGTGTTCGTAATAACGCCCTGCGTAAAAATCGGGGTCGGAGATGATTGCTTGGCGCGCCACTTCGTTAAAAGCGATGTTCTGCGCGCTGAGCTTGGGCGCAGCGGCGATGACCACTGCATTTTTGATCTGTTCGGGGTAATCCATCGACCACTGCAACACCTGCATCCCACCCAAGCTGCCGCCAATTACCGCCGCCCAGACATCAATGCCCAAATAACGCATAAAACGCTGCTGGCTGTTGACCCAATCGCGTACCGTGACGATGGGAAAATCAGGGCCGTAGTGTTTGCCAGTTTCTGGATTGAGGCTGGAAGGTCCGGTAGAGCCTTTGCAGCCGCCGAGGTTGTTGACTGCGACGACAAAAAAGTGCTCGGTGTTGATCGCCTTGCCAGGGCCGATGGCGCTCTCCCACCAGCCCGGTTTTTTATCCCCAAGGCGGTGATACCCCGCCGCATGGTGATCGCCTGAGAGGGCGTGACAGATCAAAATAGCGTTGGATTTGCGCTCGTTGAGCTGACCGTAACTCTCGTAGATGAGATCGTACTGCGGCAACTCTTTGCCGCCGTCCAGAGGCAACGGCTCAGCAAAATGCGCTGTTTGGGGTTGAACCAAACCAACGGAGTCGGCAGGCAGGGGGTTGGGCATAATTACGTATCCAGAAACCAAAGCAGGGAGTGTGTTATCCGACGCAGTTTACCAAATGCGCCAGCGTGTCGCATCCTTAAGCCAAGCTGAGCAGCGGTGGAATCAGCAACATTTTTAGCAGTTGCAGCCCCAGCAGCAGCGCGATGAGTGAGAGGTCGATGCCACTGATAGGAGGAATTAGGCGCTGTACCGGTCTGAGCAGCGGTGCGTTGATCTGATAGAGCAGTTGAGTAACGGGATTGTAGTTGTCAGGATTGATCCAGCTGAGCAGTGCTTGCACGATGAGGGAAAAGAAAAAAATGCTGAAAAACAGGCCGAGCAGATCGACGGCGGCCAAGATCATCAAGCTGAGTAGGGAGGTTTCTTGCGTGATCAGATGATACCCCGCGACATTGATGGCCAAAGCCATGCTGCTGAGCAGTGCCAATTTGGCCAGCAGCAGCAACCAACAGAGCAGCAGTGCAGCGATGTCTTGGCCGCCAAAGCCGGGCACGATGCGGCGCAGGGGCATCAGTAAGGGGTTGCTTACTTTGACCACAAACTGCGCCACAGGGCTGTAATAATCCGCCTGTACCATCTGCATTAAAAACCGCACTGCAATGACCGTGACGTAGATGTCCACCACGGTGTTGATCAAAAAGCTGAGGGCGTTGCCGCCGTAGTTGGCATCCATTATTGCTCTCCTAACAGGTTGCCTAGCTCAATGGAGCGGGCGTGGGCGGCTTTGAGGGCACCATCAAATAGGCTTTCTAGGCCGCCTTGTTGCAGATGTTGCAGGGCGGCAGCGGTGGTGCCGCCTTTGGAGGTGACGTTTTGGCGCAACGTGGTGAGATCGTCGCTGGACTCCAGTGCCAATTTGGCTGCACCAAAGGCGGTTTGTAGGGTTAATAAACGCGCTTGATCTTGGCTCAGGCCTAAATTTTCTGCGCTCTTCTGCATGATTTCCATCACCCGAAAAAAGTAAGCCGGACCGCTTCCGGAGAGAGCGGTGACCGCATCCAATTGGGACTCCTCTTCAACCCAGAGGGTCAGCCCGACGGCGCGCAAAATGGATTCAGCGCTGTTTTTTTGCTCAAGATTTACTTTGTCGTTGGCAAACAGCCCCGTGGCTCCGCTCTGCACCAGTGAGGCGGTGTTGGGCATACTGCGCACAATGGGCAGGGCAAAACCAAGCCACTGAGTGATGCTCTGCTCGCGTACCCCAGCGGCGATGGAGACCAGTAACGGCTGCTGCTTTTTTAGGGTGGGGCTGAGTTGTTCGATCACATCGTGCAGCAGCTGGGGTTTGACCGCTAACAGAACCACCTCGGCGTTTTGAATGGCACTGAGATTATCTGTGCTGGTGTGGATGCCGAAGCGCTGTTGTAAGTGATTGAGACTGTTTTCATCGGGGTCGGCTACGGTGATGTTGTTGGCAATAAAACCGTCGCTGATCAGACCGCCAATCAGACAGCGAGCCATATTGCCGCCGCCGATAAAGGTGATGTTTTGGGTTGACATGGAAGAGCTGTTCTCCGTAGAAAAATAAAAAATGTGAGGTCAGTTAGTTTTGTCGTTGACCAAATAGAGCGGTGCCGATGCGCACCAGAGTGGAACCTTCGGCAATGGCGGCTTTGAGATCGTTGCTCATTCCCATTGAGAGGGTGTCCAGAGGATGGCCTTGTTGAATCAACTGTTGCTGGATTTGCGCCAGTTTACGGAATTCAGCGCGTTGGCGGGCAAACTCTTTTTGTGGCGCTGGAATGGCCATCAGACCACGCAGGCGCAGATTGGCGAGCTTGCTCACCGCTTTGGCCAGTTCAGGCAACTCCTCTGGTGAGAGTCCTGATTTACTCGCCTCTTGGCTGATGTTGACCTGCAGGCAGATGTTCAACGGGGGTAGATCCGTTGGCCGCTGTTGACTGAGCCGTTGGGCGATTTTGAGTCGATCCACGCTGTGTACCCACGCAAAATGTTGGGCGATTTGCTGGGTTTTATTGGATTGAATAGGACCAATAAAGTGCCAATGGCAGTCTAGGTCATTTAATTGAGCTATTTTTATAAGCGCTTCTTGCAGATAGCTTTCACCAAAGTGGTGTTGGCCTAAAGCGTACAGCTGGCGAATGGCTGAGGCGGAATGGCGTTTACTGACCGCCAGCAAGTGGACGTTGCGGCGTTGGTAAGTTTGGCTTGCCGTTTGGATTTGATTTTGAATGGTGTGCAGATTATTTTGCAGGGTGTTCATAAAAAATACTTCGATTGACAGCGGTAAGGGAAGTCTGTTTTGAGTATTGTGCCGATTGAGCTTTGGAAATCAAGGCTTGCATCACGTTGTATAACTGCTCCATTATGCAGCAGTTTCGTTAAGGTTTTTTATCTTTTGGAGTGTCTATGGAGATTCGGCAGTTATTGGAGTTTGGAGTTAAACACAACGCCTCGGATCTGCATCTGTCGGCAGGTGAACCGCCGATGATTCGGGTGGACGGTGATGTGCGTAAAATCAATGCGCCTAAGATGGATCATAAATATGTACATGCGATGATTTATGACATCATGAACGACAAGCAGCGCAAAACCTATGAGGAGTTTATGGAAACGGATTTCTCTTTTGAAATCCCTGGTTTGGCGCGTTTTCGAGTCAATGCCTTTAATCATAATCGCGGTGCGGGTGCGGTTTTTCGTACCATTCCCTCTAAAATATTAAGCTTGGAACAGCTCGCTACTCCAGATATTTTTAAAAAAATAGCCGATTACCCTCGTGGTTTGGTCTTGGTCACCGGCCCGACAGGCTCGGGAAAATCCACCACCTTGGCGGCGATGGTCAATCACATCAACGACACCCAGATGGCGCACATTCTGACCGTTGAAGATCCAATTGAATTTGTACACGTCAGTAAAAAATGTCTGATTAATCAGCGTGAAGTGCATCGTGATACCTTGGGGTTTAATGAGGCGTTGCGTTCGGCGCTGCGCGAAGATCCCGATGTGATTTTGGTCGGTGAGATGCGCGATCTGGAGACGATTCGTTTGGCGCTCTCTGCCGCTGAAACAGGGCATTTGGTTCTGGGTACCTTGCACACCAGTTCGGCGGCGAAAACCATTGACCGAATTGTGGATGTTTTCCCAGCGGCAGAAAAGTCGATGGTACGTTCCATGTTATCGGAGTCTTTACGAGCGGTAATTTCACAGAGCCTGTTGAAAAAAATTGGCGGTGGTCGGCTGGCGGCTCATGAAATTATGATCGGCACTCCGGCGATTCGAAATTTGATCCGTGAGGATAAAGTAGCGCAAATGTACTCGGCGATTCAGACCGGTCAGGGCATCGGTATGCAAACTCTGGATCAAAATTTGAAACGTCTGTTGCAAAAAGGCGAAGTGAGCCGAGAAGAGGCGGTAAGAAAAGCGGCCAATCCAGATACACTTTAAAAATAACAGTGATACAAAAAAATAAAAAATAGAGGCAGGTTAGGAGGAGAACGATGGTGTGGGAGTTAATTTATGGATCGTGATTCCGCGATTAAATACATGCACGATATGTTACGCCTGCTGAAGAAAAAAGGCGGTTCTGATCTGTACGTCACTGCTGGCACGATGCCGATGATGAAGCTTAACGGCAAGCTAGAGCCGCTGGCTCATCAACGTCTGAAACCGGCGCACACGCAGTTGTTGACCCGTTCGATTATGAACGACCGGCAGGCGAAAGAATTTGATGCCAGCAACGAATGTAATTTTGCCATCAGCCTGCCTGGCATTTCTCGTTTTCGCATCAGTGCCTATGTGCAGCGTGGCAGTGTGGCAATGGTACTGAGGGTGATCGCCACCACCATTCCCAGTTTTGATAGCCTCTCTTTGCCGCCGATTTTGACTGGCTTGGTGATGGCGAAACGGGGCTTGATTATTGTGGTGGGAGGTACGGGCTCGGGTAAATCCACCAGCTTGGCGGCGATGATTGATTACCGTAACGAAAACAGTTTTGGTCACATCATTACCATTGAAGATCCGGTGGAGTTTGTCCATCAACACAAGGGCTGTGTGGTCAGTCAGCGAGAGGTGGGAACCGATACGGAGTCCTTTGAAATTGCGCTGAAAAACTCCTTGCGTCAAGCGCCAGATGTGATTTTGATTGGTGAAATTCGAGATCGTGAAACGATGGAACATGCGATTGCTTTTTCTGAAACGGGGCATCTTTGTTTGGCAACCTTACACGCCAACAGCAGCAGTCAGGCGATGGATCGCATCATTAACTTTTTTCCAGAAGAGCGTCGTCAGCAGTTGTTATTGGATCTCTCGTTGAATTTGCGCGCAGTGATCTCGCAGCGTTTGATTCGTGCCATTAGTGGGGATGGGATGCGGGCGGCGGTTGAGATTTTGATCAATACGCCGTTGATGAGTGACCTTATTTTGAAAGGTGACATTTCAGCCATGAAATTGTTGATGAGTAAATCAACCGAAGTGGGGATGCAGAGCTTTGATCACGCTATTTTTAATTTGATTGTCGAACAAGCGATTGCGCCGGAAGACGGTTTTCGTAATGCGGAATCGGTGAATGATCTGCGTTTGCGTTTGAAATTAGAAAGTAATTACAGCGATAGTTTGATGGCCGACAATGTGCAGCTCTCTATTGAAGAGCATGATGAGTGATTTGAGATGCCTTTTTCTCAAGGGATTTGAACCGAGGTCAGCTTTATGAGTGCATTAGAATCTTATTTGCAGTTGATGGTGGATAAAAATGCCACCGACTTGCTCTTTTCAACCGGCGCACCACCGAGTTTGAAAATTGAGGGTGAGATGGTGGCGGTGCATAAAAACCGTCTTGAACCAGGGGTGGTGGCCAAATTGGCGCACGGTTTGATGAGTGTTGAGCAGCGGCGGGACTTTGAGCGTGAACTGGAATGTAATTTGGGTTTGAGTCAGCCTGATATTGGTCGTTTTCGCATCAATGTTTTTAAGCAGAAAGGCGAAGTCTCGATGGTGATTCGTTTTATTAAAGCGCGGATCCCCACTGTCAAAGAGTTGCATCTGTCCTCGGTGTTGGAAGAGTTGATTTTGGTGAAAAAGGGTTTGCTGCTGGTGGTCGGCTCCTCGGGAGCAGGAAAATCCACTACCTTGGCTTCGATGTTGGATCATCGCAACATTCATCATGCCGGTCATATTTTGACCATTGAAGATCCGATTGAATATTGTTTTGAACATAAAAAGTCGATTGTGGATCAGCGTGAGGTAGGCTTGGACACCCACTCCTATCGCAGTGCGTTGCGTGAGGTGGTGCGCGAATCACCGGATGTGGTGGTGATTGGCGAGGTGCGAGATCGAGATACGATGGAGGCGGCCATAACTTATGCGGATACAGGACATCTTTGTGTGACGACTTTACACGCGGTGAATGCGTATCAGGCGATGGATCGCATCATCAATCTGTTTCCCCATGAGATGCGCGACCAAATTTTGATGGATCTCTCCCTGAATTTGAATGCAATCATCTCTCAGCGGCTGCTGCCGAGTAAAAGTGGCAAACGGGTTCCAGCGATGGAGGTGATGATTGTCACCCCCTACATTTCTGAGTTGATCCGTAAGGGGGATTTCCACAAGGTCAAAGAGGCGATGGCCAAGGGTGGTGGGCACGAGAGCATGTTGACCTTTGATCAATCTCTCTATGCGTTGTTTAAATCTGGCAAAGTGGAGCTGCATACGGCACTGGATTACGCTGATTCACGCAGTGATCTGGAGTGGAAAATCAATTTTGGTGGTGGTATTGGTGAACTGCATCGGGATACTGAGGCTGAGGAATTGACTATGCCTGGAACAAGCCCCTCTTCTTTGCGTCGCTCTTAGAAGAGAGCTTGTGAGGCGTTGAGGCAAAAAATGTTTGCCTCCAGCTTACCGAGTCAAAGCCAAATTATCCCGATGAATCAATTCTGGTTCATCCACATAACCCAATAACTCTGCAATTTTCTGGCTCGATTGGCCTTTGATCTTCTGCGTTTCAAGGGCGCTGTAGTTGACCAAGCCGCGAGCAATTTCATTGCCATTTTGATCCAGACAAGCAACCACATCACCACGAACAAAATGACCGCTGACGTCTTTAATCCCCACCGCTAACAAACTGGAGCCGTTCTGCTGGATCATGCGACTGGCACCGGCATCCAGATGCAGTTGGCCGCGTACTTTGAGCTGATTGGCCAACCACTGTTTGCGTGCCATCAGCGGCTCTTGAGAGGGAGTTAACAAGGTGCCGATCCGTTCTCCCTGTTTCAACCGTGGCAGGACATCGGTTTCACGTCCAGAAGCGATCACCGTCTGGCTGCCGGAACGAGCGGCACGGGCGGCAGCTAAAATTTTGGTGGTCATGCCACCGCGTCCGAGGGTGCCTGCTGAGGGGCCTGCTAGCGCCAGCAGATTGCTGTCTTCGGCTTTTCCCTCTTGAATCAGTTGAGCATTGGGGTTGTGGCGCGGGTCTTGATCAAACAGCCCCTCTTGATCGGTGAGGATAACCAATGTGTCAGCCTCGACCAGATTGGCCACCAGAGCACCCAAAGTATCGTTATCACCAAAACGAATCTCATCGGTGGCCACAGTGTCGTTTTCATTGATGATCGGAATCACACCCAATTTCAGCAAGGTACGCAGGGTGCTGCGAGCGTTGAGGTAGCGTTGTCGGTCGGCGAGATCGTCGTGGGTGAGTAGAATTTGTGCGGTGCGGATTTGATAAGTTTGAAAACTGCTTTCATAGGCTTGCACCAAGCCCATTTGACCTACCGCTGCCGCCGCTTGCAGCTCGTGTAGAGTGTTGGGGCGTGTCTGCCAACCGAAGCGGCTCATCCCCTCGGCCACTGAGCCAGAGGAGACCAAGATCAGTTGATGGCCTTGTTGGTGCAACTCGGCCATCTGTTTTGCCCAGGCCTGCATCGCCTGCAGGTCGAGACCTTTGCCGTCATCGGTGATCAGCGCACTGCCGATCTTTACCACCCAGCGTTGGCTGTCGATGAGGCTGTGGCGTGTCACGCGCCAGACTCCTGAGAATTCGCCTCCCGCTTCAGCTCTTCTAGGTATTCCATGATCTGATAACAGACTTTTTGGGTGCCGTTTTTCTGCAAGGCAGAGATTTGGAACATCGGTCCGTTGTAGCCGAGCTGTTTGACCAGCTCGGTACAGCGTTCTTCGCGCTCCTCTTCTGGCAGCAGGTCGAGTTTATTGAGCACCAACCAGCGGGGTTGTTCTGCCAGTTCGGGGCTGAATTTTTCCAGTTCGTACAGCAGTTTTTTAGCGTCTTCGGCGGGGCTGCTGTCGTCCAGTGGAGCCATGTCGATGATGTGCAGCAGCAAGCGGGTGCGGGTCAGATGTTTGAGAAATTGAATGCCGAGGCCGTGACCTTCGGCAGCCCCTTCGATCAAACCGGGAATGTCGGCAACCACAAAGCTGCGGTACTGCTCGATGCTGACCACGCCCAAATTGGGGTAGAGGGTGGTGAAAGGGTAGTTGGCCACCTTGGGGCGTGCTGATGAGACGGCACGAATAAAGGTCGATTTACCGGCGTTGGGGTAGCCTAGCAGACCGACATCGGCGAGCAGTTTTAGCTCCAGTTGCAAGATGCGGTGGTCGCCTTCGGAACCGTTGCTGTGCTGACGTGGGGCGCGATTGACGGAGCTTTTAAAGCGCGCGTTGCCAAGACCGTGAAAACCGCCCTTGGCGACCATCATGCGTTGGCCGATTTTGGTCAAATCTCCCAACTGCTCGCCGGTGTCTTTGTCAAAGGCTTGGGTGCCAACGGGAACGGGGATTTCCAGATCGTCGCCGCGCCGACCGGTGCAGTTGCGGCTCATGCCGTTCTGGCCACGCTGGGCGCTGAAGCTGCGCGTGTGGCGAAAATCGGCCAAGGTGTTGAGTTCGCTGTCGGCGATCAGGTAGATGTCACCGCCATCACCGGCATCACCGCCATCGGGGCCGCCACGGGGGATGTATTTTTCACGGCGAAAACTGACGCAGCCGTTGCCACCGTCTCCAGCAAAAACTTTGATATGGACTTCGTCAACAAATTTCATGATGTAACCGCCTGTGTTGCTGTGGCTTAGAGGGGGATTATAAATGCTGCACCAACAAAAAACCCCGCCGAAGCGGGGTTTTTTTGCGTCTCAAAGCCGAAACTTATGCAGCTACGATGGTGACGTACTTGCGCTTCAAAGGCCCTTTGACTTCAAATTTCACTACGCCGTCTGCTTTTGCAAACAGGGTGTGATCTTTGCCACAACCGACGTTGGTGCCAGGGTGGAAACGGGTGCCGCGCTGACGCACGATGATGCTGCCTGCGTTAATCGTTTCGCCGCCGTAGCGTTTTACACCAAGACGTTTTGACTCTGAATCGCGACCGTTATTAGTACTGCCGCCTGCCTTCTTATGTGCCATTGCCTGTTCCTCTAAATTTGTTGTGACTTAGCCGTTGATGGCTGTGATTTCTAATTCCGTGTAGCTCTGGCGATGACCCATCTGTTTCCGATGATGTTTCCGACGACGGAACTTGATGATGTCCACTTTTTTGCCACGACCGTGTGATTTGATCGTTGCAGTGACTTTGCCGCCGTCCAGATAAGGTGCGCCGACCTTAATCTCTTCGCCATCGGCGATCATCAATACAGAGTCCAACTCCAGCGATTCGCCTTCGTTGAGTTCCAGTTTTTCAACTTTCAGGGTTTCACCCACTACCACACGGTATTGTTTACCGCCAGTTTTAATTACCGCGTACATGTTCCGCCTCGACTTTAAAAACAGTGATCGAAAAGCGCGCGATTATACCAGAGATTAGAAATTGGTCAATGAGAAAGTTATTTTTCCGGTTTACCTTGACACTCCCGCTGGCCATTTCTAGCATGCGCACTACTTAAAGCATTCTGTGTAGACTGTCATGTTATTGAAAGAGATCCAAGCCCTTATTGCCAACGAACGTGACGCAGTGGATGAGATGATTCGTCACCGCTTGCAGTCGGAGGTGGTGCTGGTGAATCAACTAAGCCATTACATTATCGGCAGTGGCGGCAAACGGTTGCGGCCACAGATCGTTTTGCTGGCGGCGGCGGCGGCAGGTTATAAAGGCCAGTGGCAGATTAATTTGGCCGCTATCATTGAGTTTATTCACACCGCGACGTTGCTGCACGACGATGTGGTGGATGCCTCTGAACTGCGTCGGGGTAAAGACACTTCCAATGCCATCTGGGGCAATGAAGCGGCGGTGTTGGTGGGTGACTTTTTGTACTCGCGCTCCTTTGAAATGATGGTGGAGGTGGGCAGCCTGCGGGTGATGGAGATTCTCTCCCAGACCACCAACATCATTGCCGAAGGCGAGGTGATGCAGTTGTTGAACGTGCATGAGCCGGACACCACGGAAGAGACCTACTTAGAGGTGATCCACTGCAAAACCGCCAAATTATTTGAAGCGGCGGCGCTGTTGGGTGGGGTGTTGGCTGAAGTACCACAAGAGCAAGAAGAGGCCTTGGCGCGTTACGGCATGCATCTGGGGACGGCTTTTCAGTTGATTGACGATGTGTTGGATTACAGCTCCTCCAGTGAGGAGATGGGTAAAAACGTCGGTGATGACTTGGCGGAAGGCAAACCGACCTTGCCGCTGATCTTGACCATGCGTAACGGCACCGCCGAGCAGACGGCATTGATACGCAAGGCGATTGAAGAGGGGGGGCGTGAGATGATCGATGAGGTGATGTTGGCGGTGCAGGCCACGGGGGCGTTGGAAGAGACGCAGGCGTTTGCTCAGCGAGAAGCGGATCTGGCCATTGAGGCGTTGAGTTACTTACCAGACACTCCCTATCGTGAAGCGATGGAGAGTTTGGCTCGCTTTTCCGTCAGTCGTCGTACTTGAGCGGTTGCGATGGAGCAGTAGGCGGTGTTTGCGCCTGATTGTCTGGGGTGGTTTCGGCTTGCGGTAGCAGCAGCCAAGCAGCAGCGGCACTAATGACAATGATGCGCAGCAGTCGCCACGGCCACGGGGTTTGGCTTTTAAAGATCATAGATGATACTCAAGGTTTGTTTTTAAAACGGAAGCGGGGTAGGTTGAGATTATAATGAACCGCCAATAATCGTGATAAAAAAATAGTCAACCCGGCTATGAGAGAGGCGCTGCCGCTCTCATGCCCCATAAATAAGAGGCCAATAAAGAGCAGAGAACCCAGCCAAGCGACGGTGGCGTAGAGTGGGCTGCTAAAAACCACGGGGGTCTCGTTGCAGATGACATCCCGAAAAATGCCACCCATTGTGCCGGTCATGACCCCCATAAAGCTGGCAACGAGAGGGTCGGCTCCTGCCAACATTGAGACCAGTGTACCGGCGATGGCAAAGGTGGCTAGCCCTGCTGAGTCAGCGAGTAGAAAATATTTTGGCGAGAGGCTGCAAAATCGAGCTGCGATAAACAGGCTGATGGCTCCACTGAGGGAGGCGATAAAAAAGATCTGATCTTTGATCCAGAAGACATCTCGATCTAACAGCATGTCACGCAGTGAACCCCCACCCAAACCGGTGGTGATGGCAATAATGACCACCCCAAAGAGATCAAATTGCTTACCTCCTGCTTTTAGCACGGCAGAGGCTGAGGAGAAAAAAACGGCTAACAGAGTGATCCAATAGAGGTTTTCCAGCAGTGGAAGAGTCGGCTCTAAGGTCATTATGGTCTAATTAAGTAGGCTTTGATTGAAGTCATGTTTGTGTGTTCGAGCTGTGGTTTAATAACGTCTGTTTTTCAGTGTTCAAGGGTAAGTTTTTCGCTATGAAAGATCAACGAGATGTTCGTCGTGAGTACTGCGCCGGTGAGTTGAATCGCTCTGATTTGGATGATAATCCCCGTGAGCAATTTTCACTTTGGTTGCAGCAGGCGCTGGAGGTTGGGATTGAAGATGCCACGGCGATGACCTTGGCCACGGCGGATGAGAACGGTCTGCCCAGTGCGCGTATTGTTTTGTTGAAACATTTTGATGAATTTGGTTTTGCTTGGTATACCGATTACGGCAGTGCCAAGGGGCATGATTTGGCGGTTAATCCGCAAGCGGCGCTGCTCTTTTATTGGCCTAAACTGGATCGTCAGGTGCGTTTGGTGGGGCAGGTGGAAAAACTGCCCGCCTCTGAGGCGGAGGCCTATTTTCACTCTCGTCCTCTGGGCAGTCGTCTTAGCGCCGCTGCTTCTGAACAGAGCCGTGTGGTGGCGCATCGTTCAGAGCTGGAGGCCAAGGTGGTGGCGCTGGAGCAGCAGCACCCCGATGGTAAGGTGCCACGCCCAGAGCGCTGGGGTGGCTATCGTTTGTTGCCCTCGACCTTTGAGTTTTGGCAGGGGCGGAAGAGTCGTTTGCACGATCGTTTTGCCTACCGCTGGCTTAATAACCATTGGCAGGTTGAGCGACTGTCGCCATGAGTGAGGCTGAAATTCAATTGGAGGCACCATGGAGAACGGCGCTGCAAGAAGAATTTTCTGCGGATTACATGTTGCAGTTGAAGGCTTTTTTAAAGGCTGAGAAAGCCGCAGGCAAGGTGATTTTCCCCCGCGCAAGCGAGTGGTTTTCTGCGTTTAATCACACCCCGTTGCATCAGGTCAAAGTCGTGATTTTAGGTCAAGATCCTTACCCCACTCCTGGTCATGCACACGGCCTCTGTTTTTCGGTACAACCGGAGGTGGCGTTGCCTAAGTCGTTGCTTAATATTTATAAAGAGCTAAAAGAGGATCTTGGGATTGAAAACCGTTCGGGTTATCTGCTGCCGTGGGCGGAGCAGGGGGTGTTGTTGCTCAACAGCGTTTTGACCGTGCAGAGCGGTGCGGCCAACAGCCATCAAGGCCGAGGTTGGGAGACATTTACAGATCGAGTGATTGCGGTGTTGAATGAGCTGGATCGTCCTTTGGTGTTTGTTTTGTGGGGCGCTTACGCGCAGCGCAAGGGGCAGATCATCGACCGACAGAAACACGCTGTTTTGGTGGCTCCGCATCCTTCACCGTTGTCGGCTTATCGTGGCTTTTTTGGCAGCAAACCCTTTTCGCAGATCAATACTATTTTACAGCAGAGAGGGCAAACGCCGATTGATTGGCAGCTCTAGCGCACATCGGCCAGCAGTGTTTGCATCATCCCTTCCGCTTGAGTTTGGTAGCTGCCGCCAAACAGATTCAGATGATTGAGGATGTGGTAGAGGTTGTAGAGGGTTTTGCGTACAGAGTAGCCCGCATCCAGTGGCCAATGATGTTGGTAGGCGGCGTAAAATTCAGCATTGAAACCGCCAAACAGCTCGCTCATGGCGAGATCCGTTTCACGATCGCCGTAGTAGACCGCTGGATCAAAAATAACGGGTTGACCGTTTGCATAGGCGACATTGCCAGCCCAAAGATCGCCGTGCAGCAGGGACGGTTGCGGTTGGTGGTTGGCAAAAAAGTGCGGCATCTTTTCCAGCAGTTCAGCGCCTAACTCGTGTAGTTTTCCTCTGTGGCCTTTTTTGGTCGTCAGTTTGAGCTGAAACCCCAGACGTTGTTCGCGCCAAAAGGTAAGCCAGTCGCTTTGTTGTTGATTGCATTGTGGCGTTGCACCAATGGTGTTGTTTTGGCTCCAGCCAAACTGGGTGGCACTCTGCTGGTGGAGCTGCACCAATTGCTCGGCCAGTTGGCGCTGGTTGCCGCTGTGCTGATCGAAGTCGATAAACTCCATCAATAGAAAACTCTGTTCGCCAATAATGCCACTCAATAGCGGTTTTGGGGTGCGTAGGGTTTGGCTCTGGTGTAACTCATTCAGGCCTGCTGCTTCGGCGACAAACATCTGCTGTTGCGAGGCGTGATTGAGCTTGAGGAAATAATTTTGAGTGGAGCCGACCAGTTGATAACAGCGGTTGATGCAACCTCCGCTGACGGCGTGTTGGCTGTGCAGCTTAAAAGTTGGTTCAATCTGTTGAATCCGTTTTTCAAGCTCTGAGCAGAGACGATTGTTCAATGGAATAGGTCAACGCCAAGGGTGACACTGACCCAGTTTTGATCGTCGGCATCCCAGCTGCCGATGTGGCTGTGCATTAGCCTGTCGGTGCCGAGCATAAAGGCCACTTGGTAGTTGCGTTGGGTTTGAAAGGCGTAACCAACGGCGGCTGAGAGGCGATCTAAGTTTTTCAAAAATTCTTCTGGGCGATGACTGTTATTTTTTGGCATCCCAGCACTGAAAAAGGTAAAACCATTGGCTTTTTTAAACAGTAGGCGCAGTTTATTGCCCTCTTCGCTGCTGAAATGAACTCTTTTTCTTGCCAGCAATTGATTGGCGGGCGCACGATTTTTCAGCGGTAAAAAGACATACAGAGGGGTGTTGATCAAAAGGTTGGCTGCATTTCCAGCCCAGCTGAGGGTGCTGAAGAACAGAGCCTGACCCAGCAGGCAAAGCAGGGTGATCAGTTTGTACATGGCGTGCTCCTTATTAGTTCAATCCATGAAATAATAAATAAGGTCTCATTGGATCTTATAGTGCCACATTATTCGATGGAAAAGGAAGAAACCCTGCACAAAAATCGCCTTTATTCCGCTATTAGCTGCTTTTTTTGTTGAATAATAGCTCTGTGTTAAGCCATTTGACCTGTGAAAAGCCCGCTACCAGATGCAGTTTGATCGGTTTTAGACGATAGAACGCAAAATCTAAGTTTTGGTAATAGTCTTGAGTGTCAGGATAAGCTTGAAAATAGAGGCTAAAGGCATTCTCTTCATCTTCGGGAAGGGGCTCTGCATCGGCCAAATAAACCAATCTCGGTTGTTGCTGAATGTCTTGCTGTTCGTGGGTGGTTTGCCAAAGGGTTAAGGAGACCCGTTTGTTGGCCTGAATGTTTTGTGTGTGCTGCGCCAATTGGCTGATGAGAATAATCACTCTGCCCTGTTGATCCAGCGCGTAGGGTACCCGTGAGCCGAAGGGGTAGCCCTCCACGGCGTTGGAGTGGGTGGAGAGTACGCCGTGGCGACACTCAGCGAGCAGTTTTTTGGCGATGTTTTCGAGGCTGGGCTGATTTTCGGCGCTGTTTGGCATACGGTTTTCTCTGCGGTTGGGTTGGGGGTGTGGGGCGAGGTAGGCTGATCTCACGCCATGCGCCTTGCGCTAGGTCATCGAGGTTCCAGTCACCGATTTGAGCGCGAATCAGGCGCAGGGTGGGCAGCCCGACGGCGGCGGTCATGCGCCGCACTTGGCGGTTGCGGCCTTCGCTGATGCTCAGTTGCAGCCACTGGGTGGGGATCTGTTGGCGCTCTCGAATCGGCGGATTGCGTGGCCAGAGGTCTGCTGGCTCCTCGATGGCGTGAGCGTGTGCGGGGCGAGTGAGGCCGTCTTTGAGCGGCACCCCTTGGCGCAGCTGTGTTAGGGCGCTCTCGCTGATGTTGCCCTCCACTTGCACCCAATAGGTTTTGCGCTGTTTTTGTGTGGGGTGGCTGATCTGGTGTTGCAGATGGCCATCGTCGGTCAACAGCAGCAGCCCTTCGCTGTCTCGATCCAGCCGTCCGGCCACATAGACCTCTTTGATCGGAATGAAATCGGCCAAGGTGCGTCGCCCGTTGGGATCGGTAAATTGGCTCAGTACATCAAAAGGTTTGTTAAACAGGATCAGGCGACTCATGTCGGTTTGGCTCCACTCTCTTCGCCGTACAGTTTGGCGTACAAACCGTCTTGTTGCAGCAAGTGTTGGTGCTGGCCTTCGGCGCTGATCAGGCCGTCTTCAAAAACGTAGATGCGATCGGCCTGTTTTACCGCACTGAGACGGTGGGCGATGATGAGGGTGGTCCGATTTTTGAGAAAGTCGCTCATGGCACGGTGCAGTCGCCTTTCGGTGTCGCTGTCCAGTGCGGAGGTGGCTTCGTCGAGAATCACCACCTGTGGATTGCTGAGGATCATGCGCGCGATGGCCAAACGTTGCCGTTGACCGCCCGAGAGGCGCATCCCTTGTTGGCCAATGACGGTCTCTAAACCGGCGGGCAGCGCGGCGAGGGTGTCGCTTAGCTGGGCTATCTCTACGGCTTGCTTGATGTGTGCGAGGTCGGTGTTGCGCCCCAAGGTGAGGTTGTTGCGCACCGTGTCGTTGAAGAGCGCCGGGTTTTGTAGCACGGCGATGACGTGTTCACGCACCCGTTGCCAGCCGATCTGTTCGACGGGAACGCCGTTAAATTTGATCTGCCCCTGCGCCGGATAGAGGCCGATCAGCAACTGTACCAAAGTGGATTTGCCACCGCCGCTGGCACCGACGAAGGCGATTTTCTCGCCTGCTTTGATCTCCAGATTGATGCCGCGTAACACCTCGGGATGCGTGCCGTAGGCGAAGCGAATTTTCTTTAAGCTCAGCCCCACGCTCTGCTGGGCGGCAAAGGGGTTTTTCAGCGCCGGATAATGGGCTTCTTGCTTGAGCTCCAAGAGGCTGTTGATGCGCGTGAGGGCGGCTTTGGCGGCGTAAAAGGCGTACTGAATGTTAAGCACCTCTTGCACCGGCCCCATCATAAACCAGAGATAGCCGAAGACGGCAAACATCTCGCCCAAGCTGAGATCCGAGTAGAGCACCATAAACATGGCTCCGGCACGAAACAGATCAAAGCCAAACAGAAAAATCACGAAGCTAAGGCGGTTGGCGGTGTCGCTGCGCCACGCAAATTCGCCTGCGTGTTGTTTCACTTGCTGGGCGTGTTGGATCAAACGCTGTAGATAGTGTTGTTCACGGTTGGCGGCGCGGATCTGCTGAATGGCATCGAGGGTTTCAGTTAGGGCTTGTTGGAACAGTTCAAAGGCGTGGTTTTCTTTTTTCTTTAGATGTTTGACTTTTTTGCCCAATACGGTGGTGAAGTAGATGACGATGGGGTTAAAAAAGAGGATCAGCAGCGCCAATTGCCAGTGGATCCAGAGCAGGATGGATGCCGTACCGAGGATGGTTAGGACGGCGATGAGAAATTTGCTCACGGAGTTGCTGACAAAGTGGTCAACGGTTTCCATGTCGGTGACAAAGTGGGCGGCCACACGGCCACTGCCCAGCGTTTCATATTCGCTCATGGCGACGCGAGGCAGGCGTTGCAGCAGGTCGCGGCGCATCCGAAAGATGATCTCTTTGGAGATCAGGGTGAAGTGGCGCGCCTGCCAGACGGTGAGCAGCAAGGCGCTCAGGCGCAGCAGCAGGGTGAGCGCCAACAGGGCAAGGATGTAGAGCGCGGGGCTGTGCCATTCGCTGGGAAAGAGGCCGTCGATAGTGGCGCGCGCCGCTCCTGCTTGGTCGAGCAGCACCTCGTCCACCAACATCGGCAGCAGCAGTGGAATCGGTACGCTGGCCAGAGTGGCGAAGAGGGCGATGATATTGGCCAGAATGAGGAGGCGTTTGTGCTCCAGTGCCATCTGGCGCAGGCGCGCCCAACTGTAGTGTTGATTTTGTGTTTGTTTCATGGTGGTGGTTGGGATCTGTTCTGTAACGTGATTGCCGTATTATAAGGCGTTGGAAAAGAAAATCTCCTCTTGTGAAAAAAGCCCATTTTTAGGGAATTTTTTTGTTTAAGATGTTGATTTACTTGGGTAAATAGATCTTCATGTCAGGGACTAAAATGCCAAAAATATACGAGTACTTAGGACTCATCCTCTTCTTTTACAGCAATGAGCATGAACCAATACACATTCATGCAAAATACCAAGGAATGGAGTCTAAAGCTGAAATACACATGCGTGATGGTTTGGTGCAAAAAATAGTGATCAAGATGGGACTTGAAATAAAAAAGAGAAGAGAGTTTAAGGAGTTTGTTGAAGTAAAAGCAGATGAAATCGTTGAAAAGTGGATTGACTATTTTGTTAGAAAGAAGCACATTACTCCAATCAGCATTACACGCAGGGTTTGAAGTGGCAGAAATGGAAATTATTAACGTTACTCATTTAAGGAGCCATATTCTTGCGATTGACTTCAATGATGGTCATCGTTCAATGGTGGATTTTGCCCCTTTTCTCTATGGAAATGCTCATCCTGATTGCGACAGATATAAGAGAATTGGTGATTTTTTGAGGTTTGAGGTAGAAGATGGGAATCTTAATTGGGATGACTATACCATGATTTTTCCCATTGAAGATTTGTATCACAATACGCTTATCAAGAGCCCCAAACAGAATTTTTCTGAGGGATTTCGGGCACACCGATCATTTTGAAGATGATGAAGTTGTTTTGCCTCTTGTGAAACCCCCTGTTTAGGGGCTTTTTTTTGTGGAGATACTTCAGGATCTAGGGGGATTTTCTCTTTCTTGATTTGATCGGCGCACCGCCCTTCGGTTGCTGCGCCCTACGTGGGTTATAGGCTTATCTGTTGTTAATAATTTGGTTCGTTACCCGCTTTCCATTTGATGTTGCAACCCAAGCTGGCTTTCTGTTCGCTGGGGATTGGGTTGCCTTCCAGCAGTGCATCCGCCGCCATTCTCATGTCCATGCCGGTGGAAGGGGTGTCGTTGCCTGGACGGGCATCATCAAATTGGCCGCGATAGACCAGCCGGTGCTGCGCGTCGAAGAGGAAAAAATCAGGGGTGCAGGCGGCGCGGTAGGCTTTGGCCACGTCTTGAGTTTCATCAAACAGGTAGGGAAACAGATAACCGGCTTGCTGGGCGGTTTCGATCATTTTGGCAGGGCTGTCATCGGGGTAGTTTTGCACGTCGTTTGAGTTGATGGCGACCACGTTTAAGCCTTGTTCTTGGTACTCCATCGCGAAGGTGGCAAAGACGTTTTGGATCTGGATTACATAAGGGCAGTGGTTGCAGATAAAGGCTACCAGCAGTGGTTGTCCAGTAAAGTTGTTTAGTGAGACCTGTTTTTCACTGCGGGGATCGAGCAAGGTGAAATCGGGGGCAGGGGTGCCGAGTTCGAGCATGGTGGATGGGGTGCGAGCCATGATTTTTTCTCCAAAAATGTGCATTATAAAACGAAAAAAGCCCCGTCGATGATTCAATGGGGCTTTTTTATTAACTAAAAAAGGGCGAACACATCGGTTCGCCCCTCTGTTTAGCCTTTCAAACTCTGGTAATAATCCATCAAAATTTTCGCCACTTCAGGGCGTGAAAACTCGGGAGGAGGTGCGATGCCTTTTCCTAGCATCTCGCGTACTTTGGTGCCAGAAAGCAGGACAAAGTCCTCTTTTTTATGATCGGGTGCTTCACACATCATCACTACTTTATCGAGTTTCTTCGAGTAAGCGGTGTGATCGGCCTTGAAGATCTCAATCTCCATTGTGCCTGCGGGGATGGTTTCGAAGATCTCTTGCGCTTCGAACGCACCGTAATAATCACCCACACCAGCATGGTCACGACCAATGATAAAGTGAGTCGCACCCATATTTTGCCGGAACAGGGCGTGCAGCACCGCTTCACGAGGACCGGCGTAGAGCATGTCGAAACCGTAACCGGTCACCATCGCGCTGTTGGCAGGGAAGTAGAGTTCAACCATTTTGCGGATGGCATCATCACGCACGGGAGCGGGGATGTCGCCGGGCTTCAATTTGCCGAGCAGCATGTGGATCACAAGACCATCACAGCCCAAACGATCCATTGCCATGTGGCAGAGCTCTTCGTGCGCCAGATGCATGGGGTTGCGGGTCTGGAAAGCCACCACTTTTTTCCAACCGTGTTCGCTGATTTCATTGCGAATCTCGACCGCTGTGCGGAAGGTGTCGGGGAATTCAGTTTGGAAGTAGCTGAAATTCAGCACTTGAATCGGACCGGCAATGGCGACGGTGCCGTGCGCATTGAAGGCCGCTACACCAGGGTGTTCGCTGTCGTCGGTGCCGTAGACTTTTTGGGTCATGCTGGCCATCTGATCAGCAGTGACGGTTTCGATGGATTCCACGTCTTGAATGGCTAAAACGGGGTTACCTTCCACATTGGGATCACGCAGGGCGATGCGTGTTGCACCTTTCACAGCATCGGCATTTTCAACCAAGTTCAGCACCGGCACTGGGAAGAACAGGCCACTGGTGGTGAACATCTTTTCCGCACAGCTCATGGCATCAGCGACGTTCATAAAACCGGTCAGAGGGTTGAAGTAACCACCCGCCATCATGACGGCGTTACCAGCGGCAGCGGAACTGATCATTACGGAAGGCAGGCTTTCGGCTTCTTTGCTCAGTGCGTCGTGTTGGGCGGTGTCGTAGACAAATAGGGGGTTCAGCGAATCGGAACCGTGAGGCTTGATCATGCACGTTCTCCTTTGAGGCAGTCAGCGCGACCCTTGAAGAGGGTGGTAAAGATCGTAACGGCGAGGGTCGCAAGAGGCGGTAATCATACTCTTTGCGACTTGGAACGTCTTTAGTTCGACCCCCTAGAGTTTTCTATCTTGATATAGCCTAAATTGATTGGGTGGGGTGTGGGTGGCCGGTGTGTGCCAATTTCAGTGGGCTTTTGTCGGGGGCGTAGTAGGGCACGCTGTCGTTCCATTCGGAGACGGCCACGGAGAGGCGATACATATAGTCAATGCGGTGCAGGCGCTGTTTGGCGGCGCGTTTTTTCTCGCACAGTTTGATGTAATGTTCGCCGTCAAAATAATCGGCAGAGAAACATTGGTGACAAATTTCTGTAATGTCATTCAACTGTTTTTTGGCGGCATCACGAAAGTCAAACAGGCTGGCCATAGTTAAAATCTCCATAAAATACCAATAGTTATCAGTGTGGCTTGCTGTTGTTGCTAACGGCTTTGAAGAGGGTGGCTTGATCAATAGTTATGTATTGAGGAATGGATGTACCGCTTTAATCGGAAGGCGATTGGGTATCGTGGGAGCGGTGTTCTTTTATAGTTATGGCTTTTATTTTGCATTTCTTCGCCAGAGATGATGATAAGAATAACAACAGTACTGCAATCAAGGCTCTTTTATGTGCTGCTGAGTCTGCTGTTGTCTGCCTGTCACAGCGCAAACATAGAAAAATCTGTTGGCCATTTGCAATACCAAACGGTTGAAAAAGTACGCCCTATTTTATTAAAACAGCCCAGTAAAGCGTTCAGCACCAAAAAGATCAAACAAGCGCTGTCGCAAGAGCGCTACACCCTGCTGGTGCATCAAGTGGAGATCAAACAACTGCTGTTTGCGTTGGCCAAAGATGCGCGGATCAATCTTGATATTGTCGGCAATATTCAGGGCAAGGTGACGTTAAAAGCAATGGATCAACCGCTGTTGGTTTTATTGGATCGAATCGCCTTGCAGGTGCCGCTGCGTTATCAGCTTAAACAGGGGTATTTATTGGTTGAAGAAGATCGACCTTATTTTGCCTCTTACCCGATTGAGTACGTCAATATTGCGCGTAAAAGCCTCAGTCGAGTGGATCTTGCCACGCAAATCTCCTCCACTGGTTTTAGTCAGCAGGCCGGTGGCGGCGGTTCGAATAACTCTTCAACTCAAGTGGAAAACAGCTCTGAGCACTATTTTTGGCACAGTTTGGAAGGAAATATAAAGCAGCTGTTGGGAGAGTCAGCAGAGGATAAAAAAAGCAATTTGGTGCTGGTGAATAGGGAGGCGGGTTACTTGATGGTCAAGGCCACTGAAAAACAGCAGCGCAAAATAGCCAGCTACATAAAACAGATGTTGGCCAGCATCAAACGGCAGGTGCTGGTGGAAGCAACGGTGGTGGAGGTGACCTTAAACGATGCCTACCAGATGGGAGTGGATTGGTCGCTGCTGAGCAGCGGTTTGCAGGGTGTGGATCTGGTACAAAATACGATTGGAGCGAACTTAAACGCCGCGCCTTTTTTCTCTTTGGCTTTGCAGGGCAGCAGCAGCCTTGCTGATTTGAGCGGTACGCTGCGTCTGTTGCAGCAGTTTGGTGATATTAAGGTGATTTCCAGCCCGAAAATTATGGCCTTAAACAATCAAACGGCGGTATTAAAGGTGGTGGATAACCGCGTTTATTTTACCGTTTCGGTGGACACCTCTGTGGATAAGGGGGTGGTGACCACCACCTTTGAAACGCAGGTGAATACGGTGCCGGTGGGATTTGTGATGAATGTGACCCCGTATATCAGTGCCTCTAAGCAGGTGTTATTGAACATCCGCCCGACCATATCGCGCATTTTGGGTTTTGTGAATGACCCCAATCCAGCCTTGGCGTTTGCTGGGGTGGTGAGCCGAGTGCCGGAAATACAAGTGCGCGAAATGGAGTCGATGTTGACGGTGAACTCTGGTGAAATTGCCATTATTGGCGGTTTAATGCAGGACAAACTGGAGCAGGAGCGTTTTTCTCTGCCTGGCCTTGGTGAGTTGCCGCTGCTAGGCAAACTGTTCTCCTACACAAAAGAAGTGGTGCAAAAAACCGAACTGCTGATTTTTCTGCGTCCAACGGTGATCAGCAGTGCCAGTTTGGCAACCGAGTTAAAACAGTTTCAGCCCTTTTTAGCCAAGGGAAAATAAGCATGAAATTAAATTTAGAGCCTTTAAAAAATGAGTTGAACGAGGTGTCTGAAGTTGAATCGGTCACTCCGTTACTTTCTAAGCCAGAAGAGATTTTTTATCCAGAAAACCGCGCCTTGGCTCGACGTGCTGGCTGGAAAAGAACAGCGCTGAAAGGTTTGTGGTTGCTGTTATTTGGCTTGTTTTACGTGGCTCTGTTATACGGTTATGTGCAGTTGCGCGAGGAGAGTTTGCAGCAAGGTTGGCAGGTGATGATTGAGTCAATGCCAAAATGAGCAACTTGATTTCAAGTGATAAAAAAAGATTGGGTGACGTGCTGCTGGAAAAAGGCATTTTAAGCCAAGATCAGCTCGATATTGCTTTGATTGAACAGAAAAAATTTCCTCAACCGTTGGGTAAGTTATTGGTGCAGTTGGGGTTTGTGGCAGAGTCTCTTCTGCGTCACGCTTTAGGTGAACTGTTTGAGCAACAGAGCGTGGATTTGGAGACCCTGTTGCCCGATGTAGAAGCGTTGCATCGGGTCGCAAAAAGCTTGGCTCAACGTCACAGCCTGATTCCAACTCAATTTAATGCCAGCACAAAACAGCTCAGTGTGGCGATGGCCGACCCACATGATTTGATTGCGTTGGATCGCATTCGTGCGCAGCAAGCAGAGCCGCTGGAGATCATCACTTTACTGGCCGGTGAGGGGGAGATTAAACGGGCGATTGACCGTTTTTACGGCCATGAACTCTCCATTAATGGCATTTTGGCTGAGATTGAACAGCGCCAGAGGTCGGATAAAACGCCCGCTGAGGAGGATTACCGTAATCCAATGGTGAGGCTGGTGGACGCTATTTTGGTCGATGCGGTCAAGCGGGACGCTTCGGATGTGCATTTTGAACCGGAGCGCGGTTTTTTACGCATTCGTTATCGCATTGACGGTGTGCTGCGTCAAATTCGCAGCCTGCACGAGCAGTTTTGGTCGGCGATGGTGGTGCGTTTGAAAGTGATGGCCAAACTGAACATTGCTGAAAGTCGTGCGCCACAAGACGGTCGTTTTAGCCTCTCCATTCGCGGCCACGCCATTGATTTTCGCGTTTCCACGGTGCGGACGCTGCACGGAGAGAACATTGTTTTGCGTATTTTAGATCGGCACAAAGGCGTGGTGGAGCTGGCTGAGCTGGGCTTGGAGCAGAACAATTTTGCGCGTTTGCAGTTGATGATGCGGCGACCGGAGGGCTTGATTTTGGTCACCGGTCCAACGGGCAGCGGTAAAACCAGCACGCTTTATTCGATGTTGCAGCAGCTCAATCACGACACGGTCAATATTATGACCTTGGAAGATCCGGTGGAGTACCCAACTTCATTGTTGCGCCAGATTTCTCTGAATGAGGCGGTGAAACTCGACTTTGCCAACGGCATTCGCACTTTGATGCGTCAAGATCCCGATCTGATTTTAGTCGGCGAAATTCGAGATCATGAGACGGCGGTGATGGCGTTACGAGCGGCGATGACTGGCCATCAAGTGTATTCGACCCTGCACACCAATTCGGCTCTGGCAGTGGTGGCGCGTCTGGTGGATTTGGGTGTTTCCAGTGAAATTTTGGCGGGTAATTTAATCGGTGTGGTGGCGCAGCGCCTGCTGCGGTGTTTGTGCCCGGAGTGCAAACAGGCTTATCAGCCCTTGGCGGCTGAAATGGAGCTGTTAAGGAGGGATGATTTTTCTGGAGCGGTGTTTAAAGCGGTGGGCTGTGCGGCGTGTGATTACCAAGGTTATCGGGGGCGCTTTGCCATTATGGAAGTGTTGCGTATGGATGCGGATCTGGATGAATTGATTGTGCAGGCTGCCAGTCAGCGGAAGATGTTGGCGCTGTTATTGGAAAAAGGCTTTTGCTCGCTGCGCCAAGATGGCTTGCGTCAAGTGCGAGCCGGTCAGACTTCTCTGCACGAACTGGCACGGGTGGTTGATCTTGAGGCGGGTTATTAATGCCTCATTATCGTTATCGAGCGATGGATTCTCTGGGCGGTATTGTCAAAGGTGAGTTGCAGGCGACTTCTGAGGGAGAGTTAGAGGATAAATTGCAGCAGAAAAAATTGGATCTGCTGAGCTGTTCACTCTGTTCTCGAACTTCTTTTTTTGCAAAAAAAGTGACGCGCCAAGAGTTGATAGATTTCAGTTTTTACTTGCAGCAGTTACTGGCGGCGGGTGTGCCGTTGATTGAGGCGCTGCAAGATTTGGAGGAGAGCCTGCAAACGCCGCTGTTGCGTTCGGTCACCTCGGAGTTAATCGAAAAGGTCAGTTCAGGTGCCACTTTTTCTGCGGCTCTGGCAGAGTTTCCGCAGTTGTTCGATTCCATTTACATCAATATGGTGAACGTGGGTGAGCAGAGCGGTAATTTAGAGCGGGTATTTTCCGATTTGAACAGCATGTTGCGTCAACAAGATGAGCTGTTGGCGCATATGAAAAAAATCTCTATTTATCCCAGTGTGGTGTTGCTGGTGATTTTAGCGGTGACGATTTTTTTAATGGCGTATTTGGTACCGCAACTAACGAGCTTTATTGTGAATTCGGGTGGTGAGCTGCCTATTTACAGTAAGGCATTGATTGCGACCTCACATTTGATAGCGACGTATTGGTGGTTGTTTGTTTTAGGTTTTGGTGTGCTGAGTATTGCTGTGTTGTTGGCAAAACGACACAGCCCCCGTTTTGTTGTGTACTGGGATCGTTGCTTGCTCTCTGTTTGGTTGCTGGGGCCGCTGGTTAAAAAGATCAAGTTGGCGCGTTTTATCGCTTATTTGGCACTGATGTACAGCTCGGGTATTACCCTGTTGGAGAGCATTCGTCTGAGTGCCAAGGTGGTGGATAATCGCTTTATTGAGCAGGCGCTGGAGCAGGTGTATCAACGCATCTCCGAGGGCGGTGGGGTGCATCAAAGTTTTGCTGCCGTGGAGGTGTTTCCCAGCTTGATGCTGCGTATGTTGCGCGTTGGTGAAAAAACCGGTGCGGTTGATGAGGCATTGAAAAACGTCAGCTATTTTTTCAATCGTGATATTAAAGAGTCAATTTCAAAATTTGAAGTCAGCATTGAGCCACTGGTGACGGTGTTTCTCGGCCTGTTGATGGCTTGGATTATTCTGTCGGTGATTTCGCCCATTTATGATCTAATTTTAGTGCTGGACTCCGGTCGATGAAATGGCTGATTTTTTCACTGATGCAACGCTTCGGCTCTGTTCGTGGCAGTCGGGTTATTTTTTATCCAAGATCGAGTGTGTTAATAACGCAGCGGGTCAGCAGGCTTTGGCTGATTTTATTACCGCTAAAAAAATAATAATATTGAGCGTGGTTTTTAACTTAATGGATGAGGAATTGAGCTTGGTAACGGTTCCTTATGTGGGGTTTTGGGAGCGGAAAAAACTCCATCAGCGCCGCTTAAAAAAAGAGTATGATGATGATTTTTTAACTGCTGTTCAGTTCCAGCAGCGTGAAATGAGTGGACGTAAGGATGCGCGTCTGTTGTTGCTGAGTTTGGGGCAAAAAGAGGCGTTGAAACGGTGTTTTCAGCAGCTCTCTGTTGCGGGAGTCCAACAGTTTAAGTTGCACAGTTTTGCCCTTGTTTGCCAAGAGTTGCTTGATGGAGCTGATGACTCGGAGCCGAATGTTTTACTGGTCAGCGAACACGGTGACAGTTTTCGGCAATCGTTTTTTGTGGAGAAAAAACTTTATTTTAGTCGTCTGTTGCGATTTGTGGAGCACGAACAGCGAGAAGAGCAGATCAAACGTGAGCTGAAAATAACCCGACAATTTTTATACTCTCGCAAATGGCTTGAGAGCGGTGATGCGTTGTCAGTGCAGGTTTTGGAGTGGCCTAAATTGGCGCAATTCGGTAAACAGGATCGTGACCCTCTCTATTTATGTGTTCCTGTTGTGTTGGCAAAAACAGCAACGCCAGACTACCGATTGGAAGCAAAAAGGGGCTGGCTGGAATATAAACCCTTTTTACGGTATGGCGTATTGTTGATGTTTTTATTGATGCCTCTTGGTGTTGTGGAGAGTGTGCTGTTAATGCAGGCAGGAGACTCTTTGGCGCTGAAAAATGCAGCGTTGCAAAAGAGTTTGCCCGCAGAGAAACGCATCGAGGGTGTTAATGGCGCTCAAATAAGAACATGGGTGCAACGCACCACGGCTTTAGTTGCAGAGAATGCGTATTCCAATGAGGCGCTTTTTTATAATTTGAGCCGCTTGTTGCAGCAGTTTCCCGCAGTGGCCGTTGATAAATTGGCTTGGCGTTGGTCAGAGCAAGAGGCCACAATTCAGTTCGATGGCAGGGTTTTGTCTTCGGAAGTGGTTCGTCAATCTGTTGAAGAGCAGTACCGTGATTTTTTACAGCGGTTAAAAACCCAGCTGAAATTTTCGGTGCGCGACAGCCATGGGAATAAGCGTTTACCTAAAGCCGGAGTGCTGGAGGTTGTGGATGCCGAGGCCATGGCAGAAAAAACAGTGTCGTTTTCTCTGCTGTTGAGTGCAGATCGTGATCGCCTTCAATAGGTTTTCTCAACTGGGTTTATTGCTGCCGTTTTGTCTGATGGCCGCTGTATTATGGCTGCTCTCTGGGAAAATATCCGATGCAGAAGGTCATTATCAAGAGGAGCGTGTTCAGCAGCGTGTGTTGTTGCATCAGCAGCAAGAACGGCGTGAAAATGCGGCTCTGCTGGATAAATATCAAGCTGAATTTAAGCGTTTTAAGCAGTTGGGCTATTTTTCAGAACATTCCCCAGAGTCTGTATTGGCCAGCCTAAAAACAGCCAGAGCGCAGTTTGATGAGGGGCTGGGATCATTGGATTATCATTTTTTATCTCCTGAGTTGTTGCCTGATCCGATGGAAAACACTCTGTCTGTTCAACGTTTGGGTTTGGAGGTCGTGTTTAGAACGGTTAATGAAGCTCACTTGTTTGATTTTATTGCTCTAATCAAACGTCAGAGTGGGGCGATATTTTCAGCGCAAAGCTGTGAAATGAGCCGTGCTGCTTTGATAGAAAAGCCTCGCTTGAAACTGCGGGTTGCCTGTCGATTTTATTGGCATTCACTGGTTTTAAAGGCAGTTGATGAAACATAGGCTGATTTTATTGTGGATATTAACGATGGGCAGTGACGGTGGTTTAATGGCAGAAGAAACACTTTATCCGATGTTTTTTCGAGAACCTGTCAAGCTGTTTTTAGATAAAAAAGTCAGTGTGCCAGTGGTGCAAAAACATTGGCCTAAAAAGGTGCGTTTAAACGGTTGTCTGTTGTCTGGATCTTATCAGGCTCTGTGGCTGAATGGCAGAGTGAGCTTTAAGGCTACCCCTGATAACAAGGTGTTGGTGGCTGAATCCGGTGACTGTTTTTTACAGCGCGGTGAGCAGAAAATTCAGGTAGGCGAGCGTTTTGTTTTGCCGTAGCGGTCGATGTTGAAGCCTCAATCTGGAGTGGTGCTGTTACTGATGGCCTTGATGTTATTGATCGCTTCGGCCACGTTTGCTCTGGCTCGTCTGCCGATCAGCAGCGGTTATTATCCGCTTGATGAGGAGAATGCGTTGGCAAAGGCCAAAACCCATCTGCTGGCGTATCTGATTGGCCATGAAGTAGGTAATTATCGTTTGCCGTTTCCTGATCGCAACGGTGATCCTCAGGGTTACGATGGCAGAGCCGATTGTGTCACCGTGAACCTCACTGCGGAACATCGTTTGGGGCGTTACCCTTGGTTGGGCGATGTTGATCCAGGCGGCTGTCAAAACCGTTCATTGGGCATCGAGTTTTATGATCCGGCTGGGGAACCTATTTGGTATGCGGTGGCTGAAGCGTTGCTGGAGCACAACGACTGTCAGAACCGTGCATGTCGTTGGTTGACTCTGTTGAATGAGCGCGGTGAGCTGATTTCTGATCGCATTGCCTTTCTATTGATCTCTGCGGGTAAGGTGGTGACGGGGCAGAATCGCAGCGCGGCTGCTCCAAACGCCAGTGCCTTTTTGGATCTCTATCAATCGGGTGGGCAGGTTGAATCCAATGCGGATTTTGATGAGGTGTTTATTCAAGCCGGAGTGGCTGAGGGGTTTAATGATCGGCTTGAATTTGTCACTGTTGATGAACTGCCAGTGGTTGTGCAAGCCGCCTTATTGCAATAGACCTACTAATTTAGTGGGATAATAAGCATTGAACTTTGTCGGCGTATCCACTATTTTTACGTCGACACGTGTCACTCATCAACTCAATTACGAGGTTTTACTCATGGCAACATACGAATGTTCAAAATGCGGTATGGCGGTTAATGCGACCTGTGCAAAATGCGATGCACCACTGGTTGATGGCAGTTTGAAATTGGATGACGGCAGCGAAGTGCAAATTTCCGAATGCCCTAACGGTCATGGCAAAATCAAATCACCCCTGTGCTGTGGTGAAGATATGAGCTGTAAAGTCGGCTAAGTTTGTTTCGGTCATTTCCGCTCAGACGGAAATCCATGCGTCGAAATGTGGATACCCGCTTTCGCGGGTATGACTCTGAATGACTTTTTGAACCCGCTTACCTCTCTTTCTCTTGTTTCTCCCTTGAAATTCTTCCGCTGCGCCTATATATCTTTTGCCTATCCGTTGTAAATCAACTTTTAAGGTGGACGCTTTTTTATGGCACAGGACAGAACCGCTCCAGAGACTCACTCGACATTTGAATGGCTGCGCAGTGAAGCAATTGATTCGCTGAATGTGGTGGTGGAAGAGTACCGGCATAAAAAAACCGGCGCGATGCACTACCATCTGCACGCGGACAACGACGAAAACGTCTTCTTGGTTGGGCTACGAACCGTGCCAACGGACTCCACTGGTGTGGCGCACATGTTGGAACACACCGCCCTTTGTGGCAGTGAAAAATACCCCGTGCGTGATCCCTTCTTTATGATGATCCGCCGTTCACTGAACACCTTTATGAACGCCTTCACCAGCTCGGACTGGACCGCCTATCCGTTTGCCAGCCAGAATCGTAAAGACTTTAACAACCTGCTGGATGTCTATCTGGATGCGGTCTTTTTCTCTCGTCTGGACGAACTTGATTTTGCTCAAGAAGGGCATCGGGTTGAATTTGAAGAAGCCAGCAATCCTGACAGTGATCTGGTCTACAAAGGGGTGGTGTTCAATGAGATGAAAGGCGCGATGAGCTCGCCGGTCAGTACCCTGTGGCAGACTGTGAGCAAACACCTTTTTCCCAGCACCACCTACCACTTCAACAGCGGCGGTGAACCTGAACGCATTCCTGATCTGAGTTACGAAGAGCTGAAAGCCTTTTATCGCGTTCATTATCACCCCTCTAACGCTATTTTCATGACCTACGGCGATATTTCAGCGGTGGAGCATCAGCGTAAATTTGAAGCGCAAGTGCTGCACCGTTTTGAACCTCTGGATGAAGAGATCAGTGTGGGTCTGGAACAGCGTTACCACGCGCCACTGGTGGTGGAAGAGAATTACGCCTTTGATGAGCCAGACAGCGAGAATAAAACCCACATCGTGCTGGGTTGGCTGCTGGGAGAGAGCATTGATCTGAAGGCGCAGATGAACGCGCACCTGCTTTCTGGGGTCTTGCTGGATGATGGTGCCTCGCCGTTGCGCCACGCGCTGGAGAGCTGTGACTTGGGCAGTGCGCCCTCGCCCCTCTGTGGTCTGGAAGAGTCTAATCGTGAAATGAGTTTTGTCTGCGGCATTGAAGGCTCTTCGCCTGAAAAAGCCGCCGAATTGGAGCAATTGGTGTTTCAGGTGCTGTTTGAGGTGGCGGAAAACGGTCTGCCGCAAGAACGAGTCGAAGCGGTTCTGCATCAGTTAGAGATGAGCCAACGAGAAGTGGGCGGCGGCAGCTACCCCTATGGTTTGCAACTGATTCTGGAGGGACTGTCCAGCGCCATTCATCGCGGTGATCCTGTGGCGGCGATGAACCTTGATCCGGTTTTGGCAAACCTGCGTGAGCAGATTCAAGATCCTGACTTTATCAAAGGCTTGGTGAAATCGCTTTTGCTGGAGAATCAACACCGTGTGCGTCTGAGCTTGAAACCCGATGCTGGTTTGAGTGCGCGCCGCGATGCGGCTGAAGCGGCGCGTTTGGCGCAGATCAAAGCGGCGATGAATGATGCAGAAAAACAGGCTGTGGTGGAGCAAGCCGCTGCACTGGAAGCGCGTCAGCAGATGAAAGACGACATGAGCATTTTGCCCAAAGTGGGGTTGGAAGATGTGCCGGTGGAGATCGCCACTCCAGTGGGTGAGGTGTGTTCGTGGGGCGAGCAGTCTGCGACTCTCTACCGGCAAGGTACCAACGGTTTGGTCTATCAGAAGGTGATTTTTGATCTGCCGCATTTAAGTCAAGAGCAGGTGCAACTGCTGCCCTATTACAGCAGTTGCCTGACTGAGCTGGGGGTGGGTGAGAACAGCTATTTAGAGACCCAAGCGCAGCAATCAAGCGTCAGCGGTGGCATCGGTTCCAATGCAGCGGTGAGCGGTGAGGTGGACGATGTAAACGCCATCAAGGGCTATTTCATGCTCTCTTCTAAGGCACTGAATCGTAACAATCGTGCTTTAGCAGAGCTGCTTTCCAGTACGGTGAAGCAGGCGCGTTTTGATGAGCTGGATCGCATTCGTGAACTGATCGCTCAAGATCGTACCCGTGCGGAGCGCAGCGTCACCGGTCAAGGCCACGCCTTGGCGATGATGGCGGCATCCAGCGGCCTTTCGGCCAGTGCGGCGCTGAGCCATCAACAGCGGGGTTTGGCGGGTATTCAGGCGCTCAAGGCCTTGGATGACAGCCTCAATGAGCGCGCCAACCTGGAAGCGTTGGCAGGGCAGTTTAAAACCTTGCACAGCGAGCTGACGGCGCAGCCACGGCAATTTTTGCTGGTGGCGGAAGCGGAGCAGATGGGGTCGTTGCAACACGAGGTGGCTGAGGTTTGGAATGCTGTAGATCTGCCATCAAAGGCAGCGAAACCCTTTTCTTTGCCCTTTGAGCCAAAGCAGGTGAAACAGATTTGGACCACAGGCACACAGGTGAACTTCTGTGCCAAAGCCTATCCGACGGTGGCGGTGGATCATCCTGATGCGCCTGCCTTGGGTGTCTTGGGCGGTTTCCTGCGCAACGGTTATTTGCATCGTGCCATTCGTGAGCAGGGCGGGGCGTACGGTGGCGGTGCCAGTCACGATCCGAGTGCAGCGGCGTTTCGTTTCTTCTCTTATCGTGACCCCCGTTTAGATGAGACTTTGGCCGATTTTGATAAGGCCGTTGAGTGGTTGTTAAACGAAGAGCATGGCGATGACGCGCTGGAAGAGGCGATTTTAGGCGTTATTGGCGGGCTGGATAAACCTTCTTCACCTTCTGGTGAAGCGAAAAAAGCCTTCCATCAAGCGTTGTTTGATCGCACCCCTGAGCAGCGCCAACGCTATCGTAACGGTGTTTTGCGGGTGAGCATTGCGGACTTACAACGGGTTGCAAAAACCTATCTAAAACCGGAGCTGGCCAGTGTGGCGGTGATCACCAGTGCGGCCAATGTGGAGCAATTTGGGGATCGTGGCATGACGGTGATGGCGCTCTAAATGGTCAAGCCGCATCTGGTTTTGCTGCACGGTTGGGGGTTGAACCGTGGTGTGTGGCAGAGTTTAATTCCAAGGTTGGAGTCGTTTTACCGCGTGACGGCTTTGGATCTGGCGGGGTTTGGCAGTGAGTCAGACCGTCCGGTGGCTGATCTGGAACAGATGGTCGAGCGTTTGGCAGAGCAGGTGAGCGAAAGCTCTGTCTGGCTCGGTTGGTCCTTGGGGGGAATGGTGGCGCTGCGTTTGGCGGCGCGTTTTCCGGCCAAGGTTTCCAAGCTGATTATGGTCGCGGCTTCGCCGCGTTTTGTCCAAGCTGAAAACTGGCCATCGGCCACCAAAGCAGAGGTGCTGGTGGGGTTTTCGAGTGCGTTGCGAGAAAATTTGTCCGTCACCTTGCAGCGTTTTTTGGCCTTGCAGGTGCGGGGCAGTGCCGACTCCAAAGCGGTGTTGAAGCAGCTCAAGGTGGCTTTGGCCGCAGGAGGTGCGGCTTCGGAGGCCAGTCTGTTGCTCGGTTTGCACATTTTAAACACGGCGGATCTGCGCAGCGATCTGCAACAGCTGAAACCGCCTTTGGCGGTTTTTTTAGGTGAGCGAGATGGTTTGGTACCGCAAGCGGTGGCCGAGTCCTTGTTGCAACTGCGCTCTGATTTACAAATTGAGCTGTTCCCCAACGCAGGTCATGCGCCTTTTCTGTCCCATCCTGAGCTGTTTACTGCCAAACTGAGGGCGTTTACCGATGGCTGAAGTTGAGTTGGATCGTCAGCAGATTCGCCGTTCGTTTGAGCGCGCAGCGGCAGGCTACGATAACGCGGCGGAGTTGCAACGTGAGGTCTGCGCCCATTTGCTGGAGCGATTGGGGTGGGTTCATTTTACTCCTAAGGTGGTGTTGGATCTTGGTACCGGTACGGGGCAAGGCACGGTCAGTTTGCGTAAGCAGTACCCCAAAGCGCAGCAGATTGCCTTGGATCTGTCAGAGGGCATGTTGAAACGGACTTCGAAGCGGGCGGGTTGGTTTCGAAAGCCGGGGCTGTTGTGCGCTGATGCGCGTCGTTTGCCGTTGGCAACTGACAGCGTTGATTTGATTTTTTCCAGCTTGACCCTTCAGTGGTGCAGCGAAGATCTCACCGGGCTGTTCAGTGAGTTTGCGCGGGTGTTGCGACCGGGCGGTCTGCTGATGTTCACCACGTTTGGGATGGATACGTTGCAAAATTTGCGACAGGCGTGGGCGCAGGTGGATGAGCAGGTGCATGTGAATCGTTTTGTGGACATGCACGACATCGGTGATGCGTTGTTGGCGGCGGGTTTTAAAGATCCGGTGATGGATGTGGAGCGTCATCAGCGTGAGTTTGAGAGTGTCACGGAATTGATGCGTTCCATCAAAGCGATGGGCGCGCACAACGTGGCTTCACAGCGAGCGCGAGGTCTGATGGGGCGGCAAAAACTGCAACGCCTGCAAGAGGCGTTTGTCTGCAATCAAGCGGGTCAGTTTGAAGCGGATTATGAGGTGGTGTTTGGCATGGGCTGGTTGCCGGAGGTGTCGCCGTTGAGTGGTTCGGTGGAGGTAATGGCTCCGTTGTAGGGTGGTAAGACATTCTTGTCGGCTCTGCTTCAGCTGGACTTGGTTCGGCGGTAGGTCAATGGGTGCAAGGCTTTTTGTACCAAGATCAGCTCAATCCGGTGGCTGAACTGGACGGCAACAACACCGTCATCAGCCAATTTATCTACGCCGATAAAGCCAATGTACCGGCCTACATGATCAAAGGCGGCATCCGCTATCGGATTATTTCCGATCAACTGGGCAGCCCGAGGTTGGTGATAAACAGCGCTACAGGTGACGTTGTGCAGCGGATCGACTACGATGTTTGGGGCAACATCAGCCAAGACAGCAATCCGGGTTTTCAACCCTTTGGATTTGCCGGAGGGATTTACGACCACGACACCCAACTGACCCGTTTTGGAGCCAGAGACTACGACGCTTGGAGTGGCCGCTGGACGAATAAAGACCCGATCCGATTTGGTGGTGGGGATGCTAATCTTTATGGGTATGTTTTGGGTGATCCGGTTGGTTTTATTGATCCTGATGGGTTGAATCCTGTAGCAGGAGCAATGGGGGGTGGTGCGATTGCTGGTCCTCCAGGTGCTGTAGTTGGTGCTGTAGTTGGTTTTGGCATAGGATTATTTATTGGCGATAAGATGTTTTCTAAAGGGGGACGGCAAAATGTGAGAGATACGGGGTTGATAGGAGTTCCTACAGATGTCATTAAAGATCGTCTTAAAAACCCTATAATAAGCAGTAAGGATAAAAAAAGATTAGAAAAAGAGTTAAAGGCTCGGGGCGAAAGAAACAAAGAAAAGAGGTGTAAATAGCTATGTGGTATTGTGCTCATGCTATATTTTATTTTGAGCTTAAAGTTGGAAATTCTGACTCTATTTTAGTTCATGAAAATGTGTATCTTATTCAGGCTGATGATGAAAAATATGCTATGGAAAAAGCATTAAATATAGCAAAAAGTAATGAGGATTTAAATGAAGGTGGTCATCTTGAATTAAATGAAAAGCCAGTTCGTTATTTATTTTCTGGAATAAGGAAATTAATAGAGGTTGGGAATCATGATAAATCTGATAGTAATGTTGTAGAAAGTGGTGTTGAAATTACTTATTCTGAATTTGAGGTTGATGATATGGCCGAAGTTGAAAATCTAGGAAAGGGTTGTTTTTCTAATGTTTTATATAGGGAATGAGAAGAAAGGTTAAAGAGCAAACCACCTTGGGCAGTGTTATAGGCAACAACAGCTACAACAATTTTGGAGAACTGGCCAACAGCCAAACAAGCTTCAACGCCCAGACCCTGTATCAAATCAGCCTAGACGAAGCCACAAAAGAGCGCGACAAACTGGGGCGAATCCGCTTTAAAACCGAAAACATCCAAGGTCAGATCAGCCAAAGTGAATACAGTTACGACTTAGCGGGGCGTTTGATCCGCGAGATCAAAGACGGCCTCAGCACCACCTACGGTTACGACCGCAACGGCAATCGAACTCACCTTAATGGCCAATTGATCGCCCATTACGACAATCAAGATCGGCTGTTGGATTACGCCGGAACCACCTACGGCTACAGCGCCAACGGAGAATTGCAAAGTAAAACTGAAAACGGCAGCACAACAAACTACCATTACGACCTGTTGGGCAATCTGATCCGCGTTACTCAAGCCAAGCAAACCATCGACTACTTCATCGACGGGCAAAATCGCAGAATGGGCAAAAAGCGCAACGGTCAATGGGTACAAGGCTTTTTGTACCAAGATCAGCTCAATCCGGTGGCTGAACTGGACGGCAACAACACCGTCATCAGCCAATTTATCTACGCCGATAAAGCCAATGTACCGGCCTACATGATCAAAAACGGCATCCGCTATCGGATTATTTCCGATCAACTGGGCAGCCCAAGGTTGGTGATCAACAGCGGCACAGGTGAAGTCGTCCAGCGGATCGACTACGATGTTTGGGGCAACATCAGCCAAGACAGCAACCCGGGTTTTCAACCCTTTGGATTTGCCGGAGGGATTTACGACCACGACACCCAACTGACCCGTTTTGGAGCCAGAGACTACGACGCTTGGAGTGGCCGCTGGACGAATAAAGACCCGATCCGATTTGGTGGTGGGGATGCTAATCTTTATGGGTATGTTTTGGGTGATCCGGTTGGTTTTATTGATCCTGATGGGTTGGTATGGCAGTACAGTCAAACGACAGGCCGGTTAACACATATCAATGGTAATCGGGCTGCTGTAAATATAGGGGATGGGTATTCTGGTAATGGTCAGGGATTAAATAATCCCAACATGCAAAATGTGCCAAATGTTGGGCCTATTCCGCAAGGTACGTATGACATTGGTCAGCAAGTAGATAGTCCTAATACAGGGCTAGGAGTTCTTCCATTGACTCCTCAGTCAAACGAAAACATGTATGGGAGAAGTGCTTTTCAAATACATGGAGATAATAGACGGGGGAATCAAAGTGCTTCACAGGGTTGCATGATTTTTGATCGAAACACTAGGAATAGAATCAACAATAGTGGTGATAATGTTCTGGTAGTTGTCCCATGATGTATATATATTTTGTAATTTTTATGAGCTATTTTTTTTCAACCTTTGCATTAGCTGAAACAGTTTCAAATTTTATTCTTCCCAGTGGGGTTGGTGTGGAAATTGTTGAGGTTGACTTTCAAAGAAATAATTTTACTGTTACTGGTTGTTTGTCAGGAAATGATGCCTGCCTGATTAATGGTAGAATTCCTTATGGAGTAGGTTTTGATTTTCCAAAGACATATGTGGAAAAAATCACTGTTTCATTCAAAGATTGTTCTTATGGGCTTAATGTAACGGATATGTATAATGCTTGGGGTGATCGCCAACTTGAATACCCTGGAGTGATTCGTTATTTTGGTGGGAAATGTTTTGATAATAAAAACTGCAAATTTAGGGGTGTTTTTTCTGATGCTTCCGTATCGTTTGTTGTTGAATGGTTTGTTGTTAATGGGGTGGAAACAAGGACTGTTATGACTAGCAGTAGTGATGTGGTAAATTTATTCAAGAAAAATATTGATCCACCAGAATTTGATTGATCACCATAGGTGAAATCACAAAAGAGCGCGACAAACTGGGGCGAATCCGCTTTAAAACCGAAAACATCCAAGGTCAGGTGAGCCAAAGTGAATACAGTTACGACTTAGCGGGGCGTTTGATCCGCGAGATCAAAGACGGCCTCAGCACCACCTACGGTTACGACAGCAACGGCAATCGAACCCACCTCAATGGCCAATTGATCGCCCATTACGACCCTCAAGATCGGCTGCTGGATTACGCAGGAACCACCTACGGCTACAGAGCCAACGGTGAATTGCAAAGCAAAACCGACAACGGCAGCACAACAAACTACCATTACGACCTGTTGGGCAATCTGATCCGCGTTGCTCAAGCCAATCAAACCATCGACTACCTCATCGACGGGCAAAATCGCAGAATGGGCAAAAAGCGCAACGGTCAATGGGTACAAGGCTTTTTGTACCAAGATCAGCTCAATCCGGTGGCGGAACTGGACGGCAACAACACCGTCGTCAGCCAATTTATCTACGCCGATAAAGCCAATGTACCGGCCTACATGATCAAAAACGGCATCCGCTATCGGATTATTTCCGATCAACTGGGCAGCCCGAGGTTGGTGATCAACAGCGCCACAGGTGACGTTGTGCAGCGGATCGACTACGATGTTTGGGGCAACATCAGCCAAGACAGCAACCCGGGTTTTCAACCCTTTGGATTTGCCGGAGGGATTTACGACCACGACACCCAACTGACCCGTTTTGGAGCCAGAGACTACGACGCTTGGAGTGGCCGCTGGACGAATAAAGACCCGATCCGATTTGGTGGTGGGGATGCTAATCTTTATGGGTATGTTTTGGGTGATCCTGTTGGTTTTATTGATCCTGATGGGTTGTGGATTTCTCAAGTGGTGGGAGCTACTGCTAATACTGGATTTGAAGGTTATAACCAATATCAATCAGGAAATTTTGATGCCGGTCGATTAGCTATGGCTGCTGTTACAGGGGCTTTAGGTGGCTTTGGCCAAACGGCTTTAAAAGCCATTGGATTTGGTGCTGCTGCTGGAGCAATAAACAGTGCTTACCAACAGTTGGATGGAAATAATTCTGGTTGCGGAGCTAATTTTGATTTATCACAAGTTGCTAGAAGTGCTGCTTATGGTGGCTCTGGTGGTTTTCTTGGATATGGTTTTGGTAAGATTGGGAACAATATTTACCGTCCAGTTGATACATATATTTATGAATTGTTGACTCCAAATTACGGTTCGCATGGTTCGCATGGTTCGGCTGTTGGGGCTGCTGTAGGAGCTAGTGTTGGAAATCAATAACTGGGTAGAATTTTTTCAGTATAGTATTTTTACATTGGGAGTGGTTTTTGTTTTATTTCCGATGGGGGTTAATTTTACTTATGCTGGAATTAAGTATTTTAAAAAATATAAATTTTCTAAGTTTCCTAATAGCATGGATAAATCTTTTGGTGAATATCCGCATGAGATGATTTTGATTGGCCTGTTTGCTTTGTCTTTCTCAATTTGGTATTTGTTTTTTGATGTGGATGGTGCGGGAGGAGGTAATTTGATCAATTTTTTAAGGGAGTCAAAGGAGTTTTTGGTGAAATAAATGATTATTCTACAATCCAAGCAGCGGCAAGCAGACGCAGTTGATCCTGCCCCGAGGCACCTTTGTCTATGGTTACACGCCCAGCAGTGGCCAACTGGAGAGCATTACCACGCCCAGCGGAGAGGTGTTGAGTTACGCTTATGACGGTATTTTAAACACCCGACAAACGTGGGCGGGCAGCATCAACGGTTCGGTGAGCAACACTTTTAATACCGACTTTGCCGTTGCCAGCCGCCAAGTGAACAACGCCTAGACCCTGTACCAAACCAGCCTAGACGAAGCCACAAAAGAGCGCGACAAACTGGGGCGAATCCGCTTTAAAACCGAAAACATCCAAGGTCAGGTGAGCCAAAGTGAATACAGTTACGACTTAGCGGGGCGTTTGATCCGCGAGATCAAAGACGGTATTGCACGGTTTCGTAGGGAGCACTAACCGAAGGGCAGTGCGCCGATAAAAACCAGCAGGAGCAAATCCCCCTCGATCCCCCTTTTTCAAAGTGGGAAGCCCAGATTTAATTATTGTCGCAAGACTTGGAAGGCACGTTCTGGTTTCCACGAAAGACCGTGGGAACCAGAGCAAGGGCGGAAAATGTTCCGCCCCTACCTAGCGTTCTTATTTCGTGCGTAACATCAGTTGTTCCTTGAGGCCATTAGGCCTTAAACCGTCGCAACCTCAAACTGTTACTGACCACAAACAGAGATGAAACGCTCATCGCAGCAGCGGCAATCATCGGGTTTAATAACCAGCCCGTCAGCGGAAAAAACAGCCCCGCTGCCAAGGGAATCAAAGCGACGTTGTAGGCGTACGCCCAGAAAAAATTATGCCGAATGGTTTTTAGGGTCTGCTGTGCCAGCTTGATCGCTTTGCTGATGCCGTGCAGTTGACCGGACATTAGAATCACATCGGCGGCTTCAATGGCGATGTCGGTACCCGTGCCGATGGCGATGCCCACCTCTGCTTGTGCCAGCGCCGGAGCGTCGTTGATGCCGTCACCGACAAAGGCCACTTTCGCTCCCGTTTGTTGCAGTCGTTTCACCTCACGGGCTTTGTCGGCGGGTAAGACATTGGCAATCACGCTGTCAATGCCCACCTGATCGGCCACCGCTTGAGCGGTGTGGGGATGATCGCCGGTCAGCAGCATCACCTTCAAGCCCCGCTCTTTTAGAGCTGCAACGGTGCTGCGGCTCTCCTCTTTGATTGGATCGGCCACCGCCAGCAGCCCAGCCAAAACACCATCGACGGCGATAAAAATCGGCGTGGCAGCGGCTTTGGCCTGCACCTCGGCCTCGGCGGCCAAGGGAGCCAGATCCAGCCCCAGCTTCAGCATCAGCCGTTCGGCACCGATCTCGATGTTATGCCCCTCCACCTCGGCACTGAGACCAAAGCCCACTTCAGCCTGAAACTGCGTGGCGGCGCTGAGGCTGAGGTTGCGTGCCTGCGCGGCGCTTACCACCGCTTTGGCAATGGGGTGTTCGCTTTGACTCTCGGCGCTGGCGGCCCACTGCAACAGCTGGTTTTCATCGCCGTGCAGGGCGATGATTTTCACCAGCTCGGGGAAACCTTTGGTGACGGTGCCGGTTTTATCCAGCACCACGGTGTCGATCTCCGCTAACGCCTCCAGCGCCGGGCCTTTGCGAAACAGCAGACCCAGCTCCGCCCCTTTGCCGGTGGCGACCATAATGGCCGTCGGTGTGGCCAACCCCATCGCACAGGGGCAGGCAATGACCAGTACAGAGACGGCGGCTACGAAAGCGTAGTTGAGGCTCGGTTCTGGCCCGATCAGCAACCAAGTGATAAAGGTGATGCTGGCCAGCAGCAAGACGATGGGGACAAACACAGCGGCGATTTTATCCGCCATCATCTGAATCGGCGGTTTGCCTGCCTGCGCCTCTTCCACCAAATGGATGATCTGCGCTAAAAGGGTGTTTTCACCCACCTGCTCGGCTTCGAAGTGCAGTGCGCCGCTCTGGTTGATCGTGCCGCCGATGAGCTTGTCACCGCTGTTTTTTTCCACCGCCAGCGGTTCACCGCTGATCATCGCTTCATCGACAAAGCTGCTGCCTTGCGTTACTTCGCCATCGACGGGGACGCGCTCGCCCGGTTTGACCAAGATCAGATCGCCCGTGCGTACCGACTCGATGGGAACGGATTCTGCCTCACCGTTGCGGATTACGGTGGCGGTTTTGGGTTGCAGCGCTACCAGCTTGCGGATGGCGCTGGAGGTACGGCCTTTGGCGGCACTTTCCAAGTATTTACCAAGCAAAATCAGGGTCACGATCACCGCCGCCGCTTCAAAATAGCTGTTGGCGGTACCGGCGGGAAAGAGCTGCGGTCAGCAGCAAGGCCAGCAGAGAATAAAAATACGCGGCGGAGCTGCCAAACATCACCAGCGTGTTCATTCCTGGGGCAAGCTGTTGCAGCTCGCTCCAGCCGTGACGGTAAAAACTGCGCCCAGCGCCAAACAGCACTGGCGTGGCGAGCAGCAGCTCCATCAGATGCCAGCCTCCTTGTGGCATCAACTCCAGCATGGCGTTGCTGAGGGCGGGGATGAACATCGGCCCCATGCTGATGAGGATCAGCGGCAGGGTGAAGAGCAGGGCAAACCGCAGCCGCTGTTTGAGGTTGTTCTGCTCGCGCTCTTGCAGGCTTTCGGTTGCGTTGTTCTCTTGTTCGGCTTCAATGGCCTGAAAGCCGAGTTTGTTGATGCGCGCATAGAGTTGCGCTGGGCTGACGGTTTCGGGTAGGTAGTTGATGCTGGCTTGCGCAGTACCGAGGTTGACTTGCGCTTTTATTACACCTGGCAGTTTGTTCAGCACGCGTTCAATGCGTCCGCTGCAGGCGGCGCAAGTCATGCCTTCGACGGCAAAACGAATTTCAGTTTGGCTCATGGCTGTTCCTCGTTGAATGGGGGCGTGGGTGTGTGTACTACTGACCGCAGTGAGGATGAAAAGTTGGGCGGCAGTGTAGCTCAGCGTCGGTATTGCGACCAGTCGTGATGGGGATCACCAAAAACTAAGAAGTGGGGGTTGAGCAGCGAGGCTTTTGTGTTGTAGCGCAGCGGTTTGAGATTGAGGTGGGTGATCTGGCCTCCGGCTTCTTCGACGATGCACTGTGCGGCGGCGGTGTCCCACTCGGAGGTGGGGCCGAGGCGGGGGTAGAGATCCGCTGCGCCTTCGGCCACCAAGCAGGATTTGATCGAGCTGCCCATGGGGATGATGCGGTGGGGTGGCAGGGCGGCGATGTAGTTTTGCTGGCGCGGCCCGCCTGGGTTGCTGCTGCTGGCGAGGGTGACGTTGTTGAGATCCAATTCCCGCGTCTGAATGGGAAAGGCGCTGTCGCTGCTGTTTTGTCGCCACGCTCCGGCGTTTTGGTGGGCGTAATAGAGGTGCCCAAAGACCGGCACATAGATCACCCCTAAGATGGGCTGGTGGTTGTGAATCAGGGCGATGTTGACGCTGAATTGATCGCTGCGTTTGATAAATTCACGGGTGCCGTCGAGGGGGTCTACCAGCCAGTAGGTCTGCCAGCGGCTGCGTTCCAAAAAGGAGACGTGGATCGATTCTTCGGAGAGGATGGGGAAAGCGGGCAGCAATTTTTCCAGCTCGGCGACGATCAGGTGGTGGGCAGCGTAGTCGGCGTTGGTGACGGGGGTTTCATCGTCTTTGTGTTCGATCTGTAGTGAACGGCTGCTGTTGTAGACCTCTAAAATCACTTCACTGGCCTGTTTGGCGATGCGGATGCTGGCTTGGCAGAGGGTGGCTAAGGGGAGGTCTGGCTTCATAGTTAGGTGCTGGTGGTTTCAAAAACCTACCATAACCACCTTGGGCAGCGTTGACAATGGGGATGCGTAGGAGTGTGATGGCTTTGGAAATGAGTGCTGTTAGGAAGAATAATTCTTGGTGGAGTAGGTTCAAATGGAAATTTGAACACATGTGCTCCCTTAAAAAGAGGTCTGTTATGCAAGAAATCATAGGTGTTAATCACATTGGCATCCGAGTCAGCGACATGGCTACCGCACGGGCTTTTTATGAACAACTGGGGTTTGTGTTTTTGGTCGGTCCCATTGGTCCTGAGCCGGTGGCAATTATGGAACATCCGTCAGGGGTGAATATCAACCTGATCCTTAATGCGGATGCAGGGCTGGGCAATAATATTTTGATGGATGTGGCAGAGCGATACCCGGGTTACACCCACGTTGCTTTGGATGTGAATGATTTGAAAGCGGTGCAAAAGAAGATTGAAGCGTTGGGCGTTATCATTACCGAAGGGCCGATTGAATTGCCCAACGGTGGCACGATGCTGTTTATCCGAGATCAGGATAGAAATGTCATTGAGTTCCATCAGAACGGCTGATGTTGGCGGTGTGATCACGGTTCGGTGTAGCTGTGAGATGCGCCGTTTTTTTGTTAAATTGCGTGTCATTTGAAAATGTACATGGAGAGGATGAACGATGGAGATAGAAAAACCCACAGATAAAGAAGGTTATTTGGTCGATCCAGATGACTGGAATGCCGATGTTGCGATGGCTTTGGCGGAAACGGAAGGGCTTGAGTTGATCGAGGGGCATTGGCCGGTGTTGCATCGAATGCGGGAATATTATTATGAACACCGGATTGCGCCTGACATTCGCCATATGATGAAATTTGTTGCCGATGAAAATGAGTGCAATAAAAAGGCTGCAAAGCAAATTATTTTCGAGCTGTTTCCCTACGGGTACGTCAAACAAGCGTGTAAGTTGGCCGGTATGAAACGGCCTCGGGCGTGGAGTTCGGGTTAAGAGTTGGATTACGCTTGAAAAAAGTTACAACACCCCCCGCTCGGCCAAGGAAACCGTCACCCCATCGCCGACAATAATATGATCCAAAACCCGAATGTCCACCAAGGCCAAAGCTTGCTTCAGTCGTTGGGTAATGGCTTCGTCCGCTTGGCTCGGTTCCGCTACTCCTGAAGGATGGTTGTGCGCTAAAATGACCGCCGCCGCGTTGTGTTTCAATGCCGCTTTCACCACCTCTCTTGGGTAGACATTCGCGCCATCAATGGTGCCGCGAAACAGCGGTTCATAGACAATCACTCGATGGCGATTGTCGAGAAACAGACAAGCAAAAATCTCATGAGGCGAGTCGCGCAACTGGCTGAGCAGGTAGTCTCGGCTCGCTTGCGGTGAGGTCAGGCTGTCTCCGCGCTGCAACTGCTCCAACATGTGGCGGCGACTCATCTCTAAAACCGCTTGCAGTTGGGCGTATTTGGCGCTGCCCAAACCTTTGCTCTGGCAAAATCGTTGCTGATCGGCTTGCAGCAGTGCGCGCAAACCACCGTGTTCGTGTAACAGCTCCCGCGCCAGATCAACGGCAGTTTTTCCGGGAATGCCGGTGCGTAGAAAAATCGCCAGCAGTTCGGCGGAAGAGAGCGCCGGTGCGCCTTGGGCGAGTAATTTCTCACGGGGACGCTCTTCGGCGGGCCAATCGGTGATGGCGATGGTTTACTCCTTGATGGTTTTTGGTGAGAATGAGTTTCAGCAAATATCAGACCCGTTCACTACTTTGGAGCATGTTGTCTATGGCCTTTCTGCTGGATCAAAAAATCGTCTTGGGTGTCAGCGGTGGCATTGCCGCTTACAAAAGTGCGGAATTGGTGCGCTTACTGAAAAAAGCCGGAGCGCAGGTGCGGGTGGTGATGACCGCTAATGCCAGCCAATTTGTTACCCCTCTGACGTTGCAGGCGCTCTCGGGAGAGGCGGTGCGCAGCGCGCTGTTTGATGCGCAAGCAGAGGCGGCCATGAGCCACATTGAGCTGGCGCGTTGGGCGGATCTGATTTTGATTGCGCCGTGCAGTGCCGATCTGATGGCCAAATTGGCCAACGGTCTGGCAGACGATCTGCTTAGCACCGTGTGTTTGGCCAGCGAAGCGCCGATCTGGCTGGCTCCGGCGATGAATCGCGTCATGTGGAGCAAAATGGTGACGCAGGTCAATGTGCAGCGGCTGCGTTCTTTTGGTTTTCATCTGCTGGGGCCGGGTTCCGGTGAGCAGGCCTGTGGCGAAGTGGGTGTGGGGCGCATGTTGGAGCCGCAGGCGTTGCTGGCAGAGGTGGTGGAGTTTTTCAGCCCCGTTGAGCCTTTTTTAGTCGGAGTGAAACTGCTGATCACCGCAGGTCCAACCCATGAAGCAATTGATCCGGTGCGCTACATCAGTAATCGCAGCTCCGGCAAGATGGGCTTTGCTTTGGCACAGGCGGCGGCGGAAGCGGGGGCTGAGGTGAGCTTGGTGAGTGGGCCGGTTGCACTGGCCACGCCTGCGGGGGTGTTGCGTACCGAGGTGGAAAGCGCGCTACAGATGCACACGGCGGTTATGCAGCAGGTGGTTGGGCAGGATATTTTTATCGCCTGTGCAGCGGTGGCGGATTATTGTTTAGAGCAGCCTAGCGCAGAGAAGATTAAAAAAAGCAGCAAGGAGTTGGTTTTGCAGTTGCGGCGCAATGCCGATATTTTGGCCGAGGTCTCAGCTCTGGATGAAGATGAGCGCCCTTTTTGTGTCGGTTTTGCCGCTGAAACGGAAAATCTTGAGCAGTACGCGCTGGATAAAATGCAGCGTAAACGTTTGGATCTGATCGCCGCCAATTGGGTCGGTGTTGAGGACAGTGGTTTTGAATCCGATAATAATGCGCTGCATCTGTTCTGGCCAGGTGGGCAGAAAAAATTACTGAAGAGCAGCAAACTGGAAATCGCACGGCAGCTATTAGAGGTGGTGGTTGAGCGTTTTGATCAGAGTGATGGGTGAGATCCAGATCTTGGTGGCGCTGATTTTTTTAGTGATTGATGGTTGGTGGGTAGAGAGTGCAGTCGGAAGGCAGTTGTACCTCAAGGCTAATGGGCAGGTGGTCTGATTCGCTTGGCAGCACCTCGGCTTTACTGACTTTTATTTCTGGAGTAACCAAAATGTGGTCGAAATTCTTTCTTGGTTGCCAACTGGGCCAGGTATTAAAGTAGAGTTCCGGTTGTTGCAAGTTGGCCATCTCAAAAAAGAGCCGCATTTCGCTGCTCTCTAACGAAGTGTTGAAATCGCCCATAATAATGGCGTGCTCAAAACGGCGCAAAATACGCGCGATGTAAAGCAGTTGTTTTTGCCGTGCCCGTTTTCCCAGCGCCAGATGAACCACCATCACCGCCAATTTTTTACCGTCTGCACCAAACTTTAACAACAACGCGCCTCGTCCAGGCACTAAGCCCGGCAGTGCCAATTGGCTCACCGAGTGTGGTTGCAGACGTGAGATGGCTCCCAAGCTGTGGCTGGCCAGATGACCAATACGACGGTTGGTGCGTTCGTGCCAGCAGGGGAAGTGCGCCAGTTTGGCCAGTTGCTCGGTTTGGTTGATAAAACCGCTGCGCAGACTGCCTGAATCACTCTCTTGCAGTGCCACTAAGTCGTAGTGTTCAACCTGTTTGGCAATGGCGACGAGGGTTTCGCTGCGGCCTTTGTAGGGCAGCAGGTGTTTCCAGCCGCCGGTAAAGTATTGACGATAGGTACGGGTGGTGATGCCCACTTGGATGTTGTAACTGAGCAGCCGCAGTGACTGCCTTGTTTGCTGAGGTGCTGATGCGCTGCTCGATTCCATGAGGCGGGCTTCCAGTTTAGGGTTTGGCTGGCTGAGGTAGCAGAGCCAACTCTTCGGCCACCAGCTCGTCGATAATGCCGACCATGCGCGGGTAGCTGCCCGCCAAACTGCCAGAGGTGCGGTATTTGCCGTTGACGATCACTGCTGGCACACCTTGAATCCCCGATGCTTTGACTAACTGCTTGCTGCGACGAATTTTGGTTTCGACGGCAAAAGAGTGCATGGCTTCTTTAAAGGCTTTTTCATCCATACCGAGTTCGGTCACAAAATCGAGAATGGCATTTTCTGTGTAGATTTTGCGTTTCTGTTTGTGCATGGCACTGAAGAGGGCGTGATGAAATCGCCCCATCAGATCCAACATTTGAGCGGCATAAAAGGCGCGTGCGTGTGGTTCCCATTTTGGGTTGAAGATGGCGGGGATTTGGGTGAAAAGGGTGTTGGCGGGTTTTTTTTTGTGGCCCAGGCATTGATGTGGGGTTCAAAGTCGTAACAGTGAGGGCAGCCGTACCAAAAAAATTCAATGACTTCGACTTTATCTGCGGGGTGTGAGAGGGGGCTGGTCAGTGGCTCGTACTCTTCGTAGGCTTCGGCTGCCAAGGAGGAACCTGCAACCATGAGGCTGAGAGTGGCTGCAAAGAATATGGTTAATAATTTTCCCATGGATTTTATCTCTAAGTAGTGGGGGGTCACATTTTCGCCGCAGATCGGCATTGGAAAGTGTAACCCAGATCAAAATAACATCATGCTTAGGAAAGTAAATTGTGTGATCAACTGCTCAATTTTTGTCCAATTAAGCCAGTGTCATGCCATTTACTTGCTGCTGAGACGCTGAGTGTTTGTTTTAGTTCGTGTTGATAAAAATAAAGGCAGTGAAAAGCCACTCCCTTTTTGACCTTGCTTACTAATCGACCGGCTGCTATTGCAAGCCAGAGATGTATTCAGCGACTTGTGCGATCTGCTCTGAAGTCATGTGTTTGGCCACGTTACGCATCATTTTACCGGCGTCATTAGAACGAGTGCTTGCTTTGAAGTCGTTTAACTGTTTGATGATGTAGGCGGCGTGTTGACCGGCCAGACTGGGGAAATGAGCGGCAGGATTACCGTGACCGGTGGGGCTGTGGCAGCCTGCGCACGCAGCAACACCGATGTCGGTGATGCCGCCACGGAAGATGGTTTCACCCGCTGCGGCTTTGGCTGCGTCAGAAGCGGCTCCTGGGGTGGCGGTTTGGGATGCAAAGTAGGCGGCTAAATCAGACATGTCCTCTTCGCTTAAACCGGCAACCATACCGGCCATGGTGGGATCACTGCGCACGGTGCCTGCTTTGAAATCAACCAGTTGTTTGGTGAGGTAACCTGCGTGTTGTCCAGCGAGTTTGGGAAACATGGGTACCATGCTGTTGCCATCAGTGCTGTGGCAACCGGCACAGAGTGCGGATTTTGCTTTGCCAGCGGTAGCATCATTGGCGGCGAAAACAGGGTTGGTTAGGCTGATGGCAAGACAAGCAATACCGGCAAAAAAAGACTTGTTCATTTTTACTACACTCCGTGCATCCTGGGACATAAAAGTTCTAACGCCGATCATCTGCGTTGAATTGTGATTTGGAAAACCCGCAAATTTTACCAAAGTACTCGCCACAATCAAATTCCTCAAGGCTCGAAAGTGGCCTAAATGAGGTAAAAGTGCAGAAAAAATTACGTAACTGGCTAAAATGCGGCACAGATCAACATAATTATGTTGATAATGGGGTTTGCCCTTTCTCGTTTTAGGAGATGTATCGTTCATGAATTCAGCCTATTTTTCCGCAGAGTTCGTTATCAGCGCCAATAAATTGTCGCAATTGCCGCCGAGTTTAGCTGAGGTGGCGTTTGCTGGTCGTTCCAATGCAGGCAAGTCCAGCGCGATCAATGCCATTACTCGCAATCATAAATTAGCCCGTACCAGTAAAACCCCAGGTCGGACGCAGTTGATGAATTATTTTACCGTCGCTGAGGAGGTCTATTTGGTGGATCTGCCCGGTTACGGTTATGCCAAGGTGCCCGCCAGCATGAGGGCGCATTGGAAAAATACCTTAAAGACCTACTTTGCTGAGCGAAAACCCTTAAAGGGGTTGGTGGTGGTAATGGATGTGCGGCTGCCGCTCACGCCTCAGGATTGGAATATGGTCGAGTGGAGCGTTCAGTCGGGGGTGGCACTGCACATTTTATTGACCAAAGCGGATAAATTGAGTCGCAATGCGGCCAATGCGGTGTTGTTTAAAGTCAGAGATGAATTGGAGTCAGAGGGGGTTGAGGCTACTTTACAGCTTTTTTCGGCACTGAAAAAACAGGGGGTGGCGGATGTGCATCAGGTGTTGGATGAATGGTTAATGCCTGCAACAGAGGCTTGAAAAAACAGCCCCCAAGGTAACTTACCTTGGGGAAAATAGATGACCCAGCTGGGAAGCTGGAACTTGGTCAGGGGAGCCAAGCCATCACCCGCCTTTGGGATAAAGGTGAGTAGCGTTGAATTTCAACACTTGAGAGATCAGAGATTGTGGCTGTGAAAAAGTTCACCTTTCCGTTTTCGATAAGATGCTTTTATGCTCACATATTCATATGTAAGAGGAATGTGAAAGAAGACTTGTATAGTGGTTTTTTATTGTAGATATGTTACGTAATAGCTTGAATAACCAAGTTTTTGTTAAGAGTTTTTTAAGTTTTTGACAACTTAAAGCGTCCATTTTAGGCAAGTGTTAAAGGATGAAAAGTATGAGCGGTACTCATAACCATCGTGTAGATTTTCGATTCGGGATTGAAAAGTGTGTGCTGTTGCTGTTGGGCGCTTTTTTCTCCCTGCCGGTTTTTTCATCTTCTTCGCCTGAAACTCTTGATGCATTGCCTGCCAGTTTATTGGCTGCGGTGTCTCAAACGTGGGCGCAGCCATCGTGGCGGCTGGTTAATGGAGTGGCCGAACGTAGCATGAATGGACATCATTCGATGGATTATCGCTTGAGTGCTCAGGCATTGAGTATCAAAAGTGCTGTGGGTGAGGTGCAGATGTCTTTACACTCTTACGGTGATGGCCAGCAGACGATTTTCGCAGAAACGCCCTCTTTGCAGGTGAATGGCAAACGCTTGGAAAAACAGTACCAACAGTTGACCGAATGGTATCTGGACAGCCCATTGGGTTTGGAGCAGGGATTTACGTTTGCTCAACCGCTCTCTAAACAGCGTGGCGAGCTGATTTTGAACTTGGCCTTCTCTGGCAGTTTGACTCCACAATTAAAAGATCAAACGTTGCACTTTCTGGATGGAAAACAACGTTCTCAACTGACTTACGACAAACTGTACGCTTTTGATGCTACGGGACGTGAATTGCCTTCCCGCATGGTTTTGGCGGGCAATACCTTGAGTTTGCGTGTGGATGATCGAGATGCGATTTACCCCGTGGTGGTTGATCCGCTTTTTTCTCCGGTGAGGCTGGTTGATAGTCGGGGTATTGCCGGTGATCGTTTTGGTTTGAGTGTGGCAATTGATGGCAGTACGGCGGTTGTTGGAGCTGATTCCGTCGGGGCTGCGGATACCTTTGGAGCGGCGGTGGTTTATGAGAAACAGCACGGAATTTGGCAAGAGGTGGCTCACCTAAATACAGCTACTTCGTTTGGGGATCGTTTGGGCTACAGTGTCGCCATCAGTGGTGACACCATTGTTGTGGGTGCTTGGGATATGCCCAATGGTGCCGCAACTCAGCCTTCTGTTTATGTTTATGTGAAAGGAGCCAATGGCTGGCCTACGGTTGAGACGGCGCGTTTACGTCCACTAGATCCGCAGTTGGCTCTGTCTGGTTCGACTCGTTTTGGTCATTCGGTTGATATTTCTGCAGGTGTGGTTGTGGTTGGCGCACCGAGTTACGACGTAACACCACCGGTTGGTATTTTGTGTAAAGGGCTTGCGTCTCAAGGTGTTGATGCGGGAGCCGCGTTTGTCTTTGTTAGGCCGGTTGCAGGCTGGAGTGGCTCACAGAATGAGGCTGTCATGTTAATGGACGGTGATGCCTGTGACAGTGATGCACTGGGCGTGAGTGTGGCCATTGACGCAGACACGGTGGTGCTTGGCGCTCATGGTGATGATGGTGGTGTGTCAGGTTTTGTGGATGCGGCCGGTTCGGTTTATGTGTTTGTTAAGCCTTTAGCAGGCTGGCATTCGCCTACGCCCTTAACTGAATCGGCTACCTTACGAGCCTTTGCGCGTGAGGGTACGGCTCACTTTGGTTTCAGTGTTGATGTCTCTAACGACGTGGTGGTGGTGGGCGCGTTTGGTGATCCAAATAAGGTTGGAGTCAATACCAGCAGCGGTTCAGGGGCGGCGTTTATTTTTGAGAAACCCCTTAACGGCTGGATGGGATTGTTGACGGAAACGGTGAAACTGAATGCCGCAGACAGAGCGGGTAAAGATAATTTTGGTCACAGTGTTGCCATCTCGGCGGATACGGTGGTGGTGGGTGCGCCGCGCAGCGAAGAGGCTGTGCTAGCACCTTTGGTTGCGGAGGTTGATTCCGGTGCAATGTATCTGTTTAGCAAACCGGTGGCGGGCTGGGCGAGCGGTGCCGTTGGCGGTGTAATGATCTCCAGTGTGAAAAAGTTGGCAGCAACACCGGCCAGCGGTGATTTGTACGGTTATTCTGTGGCGGTCTCTGGCAATGTATTGATCGCTGGTGCGCCCTCGTGTACGGGTATTGAGATGACGGCGTTTGGCAGCGTTAAGCAGTGTGCTTTAACGACAGCGGTGCCGACGTTTATTGCAGGCACGGGCATGGCGTATCTGTTTGACAGTGTGGCCGCATTGAATGTGGTTAAAACAGACAGTACGGCCTCTGGAGTCGTGAGTCGAAGCAGTGCCAATAAGGTGGTGCGTTTGAGTCAAGGCGTGACCTACACTCTGTCGATTACCAACAGCGATCCTTTGGTTGATGCGACTCAAGTGGTGTTGACGGACGTGTTGCCAGCCAATGTAAGCTATCAATCGGCGGCGGTGACACAGGGTACGGGTAGTTGCGTGGAAGCAGCCGGAACGGTGAACTGTACTTTTGCTCAAATTCCGAGTAATTCAGGGGTTGCCAGTGTCAGCATTGTGGCAACGGCACCGGCCAGTGCGCAACGCATTAGCAACACAGCCAGTATTGAGTATCCAGAAGACGATACCAATTTGAACAACAATCAAAGCAGTGTGAGTACTGAGGCAAACGCTCAGCCGTTGGCGAACAATCAGGGTTTGAGCCTGTTTGAGGATGTGACCAAAAACGGTTTTGTTATTGGCAACGATCCCGATGGAGGCTCGGTAACCTATAGCATCAATCAACCGGCCAATGGCACGATTACCAATATCAATGCGACAACGGGTGCGTTCAGTTACACACCGAATGCTAATTTTGTTGGAGTTGATACGTTTATCTTTAGCGCTGATGACCAACATGAACCTTCTGTACTGGCGACGGTGACGGTAACGGTGGAAAATTTGCCCGATCCGCCGGTTGCTTTGGATGATACGGCAACCACCTTAGAAGATACCGCGATCTCTATCAGCTACGCCGATTTATTGCTAAATGATACGGATCCTGATTTGGGACAAACAGCGTTGTTGATTGTCGCCAGCCACGATCAGTTTAGTGCCAACGGTGTTGCCATAGCAGCGACCGCAGGCGGCCTTGTTTATACTCCGGCGTTGAATTCCCATGGTTCAGACCATTTTAGTTATGTGGTGAAGGATCCTGATGGCCATCAGGATGTCGGTACGGTGAGCATTACGGTGACCTCTGTCGCCGATGCTCCGGTGGCGGTGAATGATGTCATGGTGTCGCTCAATGGCGCGGTGATACAAAATTTCAGTGTGCTGGCCAATGACGAGGACATTGAAGGTTTGGGTCTGGTAGTGACATCCAATACCACTCCAAGCAACGGTCAGTTGTTGTTAAACAGCGCCAATGCCACATTTACTTACACGCCTAACCCTGGTTTTAACAACGGTCAAGACAGCTTTACCTATACCTTGAGCAATGTGGGTATCAGTGATCCGGCATTGAGTGCAACGGCAACGGTTTATGTTGTGGTGAGTACCACGGCACCCTTGGTTCATATCAGCAGTGAAGATACGGTGACCACCGTGGCAGGATTAAATGCTCAACTGTTAATCGGTGAAGTAAACAGTATGACCAGCAGTGCTCAAGGTGGCACGGTGGTGAGGAATGCCAATGGCACGGTCTCTTATACGCCGCCGCTGAATTTTTTCGGTAATGATACCTTTGGTTATCTGGATGTGAATAATAACGCTGGCAGTGTTGATTTGACGGTGACGGCAGTGAACGATGCACCTGTTGCGAATAATATGCCCTCTTTGATTGTCAATGAAGATACAGTAAAAATCGGTCAGTTGGCTGGCTCCGACGTTGATGGTGATGCGATTACCTTTCAAGCCGGACAGGTGTCTGCTAGCGGTGGTTCCGTGGTGGTTAACCCTAATGGCACCTTTGTCTTTACTCCAGATGCCAACTTCAATGGGCTAGGCGTTTTTAACTTTGTAGTGGTAGATGACAAGGGTGCCAGCTCACAAGCGGTAACGGTTACCGTTAATGTGATTCCGGTGCCTGATCCACCGACAGCAACGGAAGATCTTTACAGTGTTGATGAAGATGCTGTTTTGATAGGAGATCCAAATGTAAACAGTCAGATTGATGGTCTGTTAGAAAACGATGTGGACATTGATAATTCACTGAATCCGACCTTCAGTGTGGTGGGTTTTGATGCTCGTAGTCTTAAGGGTGGTACGGTCAGTGTTGAGGCCAACGGTAAATTCAGTTACACACCCGCAAAAGATTTTAATGGTGTAGATCGCTTCCAATACACGATTACCAATGGCTTGGCGCAAGGTACAGGAACGGTAACCATCACGGTCAATCCGAGTCGAGATGCAAACATTGCGGCAGATGTTGTAGAGGATATCGTTTTTAATGGCAGTTTCACCACAGCTAATTTATTAGCCAGTAGTTCATTGGCTGCTTTGGCCACGATCAGTGTGGATCAAAGCAGTGCCAATGGCGGCACGATTTTGGATCACGGTGACGGTACGTTCACCTACACACCGGCGGCGAACTTTGCTGGCAATGACAGCTTTACCTACACTATTACCGATTCGGTTACAGGTTCGAAGGAGGTTGCTACTATCAGCGTTACTGTGGCGGCCAAACCGGTTGTTACGAAGAGCGGTGGCGGTGCGTTGGCTCCTTTGATGTTGTTAACACTGTTTATACTGCTGATGCAGAGACGGCGTTTTTTGCGCTGAGGCAATTTGAACTTTGATGAAAAAACCCCGCAACTGCGGGGTTTTTTTATGCCTGTTTCAGTCCCGTCTCAGTTTCGCATCCACCGCCATTGGAGTGGGATAAAAACGTACGATCCAATACGAAGAGATGGTGAAGCTGATAATGGTGGCGGCTTGAATCAGGTATGAGCCTTTGGGGCTGAGCAGTTCGGTTTCCGAAGCCACGATGGCCACCAACAGAGCAAATTCGCTGATTTGGCCTAAGCGTACCCCTATTTCGTGAGCACTTTTTTGTTGTTCACCACCCTGTTGAAGCAGCCGCTTGAATAACCACGGCTTAAACAACAGCGAGAGCAGCGCCAAAGCCAAAGCGGGCAGCAGCACGTCAGGCAGCATCGCTAAATTAAAGCCCGCACCGAGGGCGAAAAAGAACATCACCAAGAAAAAGTCTCGCAGCGGTTTGAGGTTTTCGGCGATATAACGGGCGATGGGGTTGGTAGCCAAGGTAATACCGGCGATAAAGGCACCGATCTCGTGAGAGAGGCCGATCACTTCTGCCAGTTCGGCCAGACCTAGACACCAGCCGATGGCGAGCAGAAAAATATACTCTTTGATTTGATCAAAAGACATCAACAGGTGAGTGATGACGTATTTGGAAAAATAATAGGCAAACAGCATCAGCGCAGGCAGAGAAACGAGCAGCAGTGCCATGTCGATCCAGGGGTTGTGGCTGTTACCAAAGCCTTGCAGCAACAACAGAACGGTGATGGCGAGCATGTCTTGCAGTAGCAGCACGGAGACGATCACCTCGCCCATGCGCTGGTGATGCAGTGCGGTGGTGGGCAGCAGTTTTAGGCCGATAATGGTGCTGGAGAACATCATCGCTGCGCCGATCAGCAGGCTGTCCAGTAGCGCAAAACCAAACAAAAACGCCACCAGAAAACCGAGCAGAGCAAAGGCCGCGGAGGAAATCAGAGTGATCAAGGTGGCTTCGCGCAGCAGCCGTTTCAGCTCTTGCGGCTCCAAATTGAGTCCGAGTAGAAAGAGCAGAAAAATAATACCCACATCGGCAATGTCGCGAATCAGGCTGGGATCGGAGACCAGTGACAGCCCCGAAGGGCCAAACAGCAGGCCGATGGCAATGTAGGCCACCAACAGTGCTTGCCGAGCGTAGAGCGCGAGCGTGGCCAGCAGAGCGGCACCACTGAAGATAAGAAAGATCGAAAAAATAATTGAATCGTGCATAAGGCTGGATAGGACTTCCTATTTTTATCCTGCTGCGGTAGCGTAGCAGATCATTTTCGAGCCGCTGCGAGACGACCCATGAACAATCCTGCTGCACCTAAGACCATTTATCTTAAAGAGTACCGTCAGCCGAACTACTGGCTGGAGGAGGTGGCCTTGCGTTTTGAATTGGAGGATCAGGCCACGCGCGTCTACTCCGAACTGAAATTGCATCGCAACAATGAGGCGACAGACAACCTCTCTTTGTGGTTGGACGGTGAAGCTTTGGAGCTGAAATCGCTGGTCATTGACGGTCGCAGGTTAACAGAGAACGAATATCAAATCTCGGAAAATGGCCTGTTGATTCATGCCGTGCCGGAGAGGTTTTTATTGCAGGTTGAGACGCACATTTATCCACAAAAAAACAGCTCGCTGGAAGGCTTGTATCGCAGCAGTGGCAATTTCTGCACCCAATGCGAAGCACAGGGCTTTCGAAAAATAACCTACTACCCTGATCGCCCCGATGTGATGGCCACCTTTACCACCACCCTCGTGGCGGATAAAAAAGCCTATCCGGTGCTGCTTTCCAACGGCAATAAAACCGATTCAGGTGAGCTGGATAACGGTCGCCATTGGGCAACGTGGCACGACCCCTTTCCCAAACCCAGCTATCTGTTCGCGTTGGTGGCCGGTGATTTGGCACAGATTAATGACACCCATACCACACCCGATGGACGTGAAATTGCGTTGTCCATTTTTGTTGAACATCACAACCGCGATAAATGCGCTCACGCCATGACTTCATTGCAAAAAGCGATGTTGTGGGATGAAGAGACCTTCGGGTTGGTTTACGATCTGGACGTTTACATGATCGTGGCGGTGGATGATTTTAATATGGGCGCGATGGAGAACAAGGGCTTGAATGTCTTTAACTCCAAATACGTTTTGGCCAATTCCGATACGGCCACCGATCAAGATTTTCAGGGCATTGAGGCGGTTATCGGGCATGAATATTTTCATAACTGGACCGGCAACCGCATCACCTGTCGGGATTGGTTTCAGCTTAGCCTTAAAGAGGGCTTGACGGTTTTCCGTGATCAGGAGTTCAGCTCTGATTTAGGTTCGCGGGCAGTGAAACGCATCGAAGATGTGCGCATGTTGCGCGCCCGTCAATTCCCTGAAGACAGTGGCCCGATGGCGCACCCGATTCGCCCTGAAGCCTATATGGAGATCAATAACTTCTACACCCTGACCGTCTATGAAAAGGGCGCTGAAGTGATTCGGATGCAGCACACTTTGCTGGGTGAGGCGGGTTTTCGTAACGGTATGGATCTTTATTTTGAGCGTTTTGATGGTCAAGCGGTCACCTGTGAGGATTTTGTCACCGCGATGGCCGATGCCAATGGCCGTGATATGAGCCAGTTTATGCGCTGGTATTCGCAAGCGGGTACGCCTCAGTTGCAGGTATCAGAAGCCTTTGATGCGGAGAAAAAACAGTACCGCTTAACTTTTAAGCAGCAAGCTCCCACTACACCTGGGCAGCCTGCTGATGAGAAGTTGCCGTTGCAGATTCCGCTGCGTATGGGTTTGCTCTCGTCCAGTGGCGAGGCGTTGCCCTTGCGGTTGCAGGGTGAAACAGAAGCCGATGGGATTGAGCGGGTGTTGGAGATCACGGAGGCCGAGCAGAGTTTTGTCTTTGAGGATATAGAGAAGCAGCCTCATCCCTCTCTGTTGCGCGGTTTTTCAGCGCCAGTGATTTTACAGATGCAGCGCAGTGATGAGTCATTAGCTTTGCAGATGGCGCACGACAGCGATGCCTTTAATCGTTGGGAAGCGGGGCAGCAGTTTGCTCAGGGTTTGCTGCTTAAGTTAGTCAAAGCAGTGCAAAGCGGTGCAAAATTGCAGTTGCCTGAGGCATTTGTGGCGGCTTTTTCCAAATTATTGCAAGAATCTGCCGCCGATCCCGCTTTTGCCGCTGAAGCTCTGACATTGCCGTCGGAGTTGATGTTGGCTGAGCAGATGGCGGTGATTGATGTGGATGCCATTCACGCGGCACGTGAGTTTGTTCGTGTGGCGTTGGCAAGAGCGTTAGAGGGGCGTTTTACGGCGGTTTACCAAGCCAACCTGACCGAGGGTGACTATTCACCGGATGCTCGTTCCATCGGCAAACGGCGGCTGAAAAACGTCGCGTTGGCCTATCTGGTGAGTCTGCAAAACGAGGCAGCTCTGGAGCTTGTTGAGCAGCAGTTTGCAGCGGGCAGCAATATGACCGATGTGATGGCGGCGTTACAGGCTTCGAACGGGGTGGCGGGAGAGGTGCGCGAAGCGGCCTTAAGTCGTTTTTATCAGCAGTGGCAGCAAGACCGTTTGGTGATGGATAAATGGTTTAGTTTACAGGCGATGGCGCAGTTGCCTGACACACTGGAGCAGATCAAAGCCTTGCGCCAGCACGTTGATTTTGATCTTAAAAACCCGAATCGGGTGCGCTCGTTGTTGGGGGCTTTTGCGATGAGCAATCCAGTGGTGTTTCATCAACAGGATGGCGCAGGGTATCGTTTTTTTGTGGATCAAATTATTGAGCTGGATCGATTCAATCCGCAAATTTCGGCGCGCTTGGCCACAGCTCTGAGTCGCTGGTCACGTTACGATAAAAACCGCCAAGGATTGATGAAGGGGCAATTACAGCGCCTTGCCGAGCAAGATCTATCCAAAGATCTGTTTGAGGTGGTGAATAAAAGTTTAAAAAACTAAGGGGAAGAAGAGCATGAAGAGATTTTTAAGTAGAAAAAACAGCGTATTAGCGCTGTTGTCGATGTTGCTTTTGTCGCCGATGAGCCTCTGGGCACATCACACGGAGAGCCATTTTGATGACAGTTCTCCGCATAAAGTGGTGTATCAACTGAATAAAGCCGATCCGGCTTATCATGATCACATTCTCTTTTCAGTGGGGGCGGTGCTGCGTAAATACGGCGACGATGTGGAGATTGTGGTGGAGGTGTTCGCTGAGGGGATTCATCTGTTGGCTAAAAATCCTAAGCGCCCTGTGTCGGAAAAAGTGCAGCAAAAAGTACGTTCGTTGGCCGATTACGGCGTGGCGTTTCATGCCTGTGAGAATACGATGAAATCCTTGCAGTGGGAGCAGAAGGATATGCTTGATTTTGCTAAAGTGGTTCCCAGTGGGGCAGATGATCTGATGTTGTTGCAAGAGCGGGGATTTTCCTACATTAGCTGGTGACTTTGATAGTTTTGGTGTGCTTTAGACTTTATTCTTAATTATTGAGATGTCGGTCACAAAATACTCGCAAGAGTCGTACTGCTTTTAAGACTGGATTCAGCTGAATGTCATAATCTGAACTTGTTTCATATATATGACACTCAAGGAAGACAGTACTTCTGCACTTTAGCTTTTGGGCGTTTTTAGAGCAAAGAGAGGCGGAAATGTTGCAGGGTGGTTGAGTCTTGGATAGACAATCAAAGGTGCGCCGTTATGTCAGTAATGTTTTATGTTGTGGTCGGAGTGGTAAGTGTTGTTCTGTTGTATCAGTTTTCCTTCTATTTTTCGTTGTTGCGGATGAGAGGACGGCGAGTCGTTGATATGGCGAACACGTCTTTTTTTAAACCGAAAGGTCGAGTGTTGCTCTACTTTTACAGTGATCGCTGTGCGCCGTGCCGTGACATGACCCTACTGGTGGACGGTTTGATGTTGGAAAATGACAATGTGGTCAAGTTGAATGTGCAGGGTGATGCAGTCCTGGCGCGCGCTTTGGGCATTCGTGCCACCCCCACTTTTGTGGTGGTGGACGATGGCAAAGTGAGCAATGCTCTATTGGGTGCGCAAAGCATTAAAAAATTACGCTCCCTGTTGAAGCGTGTTGTCGGTAAGACATCGCTGTCTTCAGTGCAGCCGATGTAGCGTTTGTGTTTACTCTGAGGTTTTAAGCCGTTGCAGTTGTTTTTCAATCCGTTTGACTGAGATGGGTGCCGTTGTTCCTAGTTGCTGAGCAAAGAGTGAAACCCTCAGTTCTTCTAACATCCAGCGCAGTTTTTCCAGTTCAGGCTGTTGTTCCAATGGCCTATTTCGCTGTTTTTCCAATTGAGTTTTACAGGCTTGCCAGAGCGGTTGCAGAGTTAGACGGTGCTGTCGATCTTTTGTTGGCGCACGTTCCAGTGATTCCAGTCGGCGTAAAATAGCCTGCAAGTAACGTGGGTAGTGGCGTAAATTCTCCAGTGGGATTTGAGGCAAAAAACCGGCGTAGATCAGATGTGCCAGTTGCTCTTTGATTTCAGTGATGGCTTCGAGTTGATTGAGGGGGATATTGCCTTTGATTTTCACCTGAATGTTTTGGTAATGGGTCAGAATTTTTTCCAGCAAAGTTGTTAACTGATTGCTCTGCTCCATTAACTGGCTTTTGCCTAATTCAAGCTGTTTATAAAATCGTTTCCTCTCTTGTGGTTGCGGTTTTGAGCGGACAAAAGCGGTTAAAATAGCCGCGTCGATCAAATCTTCTTTCAGTTGAGCGCAGTTATCGATGCGGTGGTAGGAAAGACAGAGTTTTTGGATGTTGGGCAGTTTGCGGCGCAGGTATTTGAGCGGCTCGTTGAGCTGCATTTTGTAGAGCTGACACAGCCCTGCGGGCATTACCGCTTGGGCTTTTTCTTTGCTGGAAAACAGCCTCAGCGCGAGGTTTTTGCCCTCTACATTCAAAGCGGGGTAACCGATCAGAGTGATGCCGTTTTGTTCCAGTTCCAGTGATTCGGGCAGTGTGCCAAAGTCCCAAGCTGTGATGTTAGTTTGTTCAAAACCGTGCTCGGGCGCTTGGCTGATGCTGGCTTCCACTGAGCTTTCCAAACCCTGTTGCAGTTGTTTTAAATCGCGCCCTTGTTTGAGCAGTGTGCCTTTAGCATCGACGATTTCAAAACGCATCTGCAGGTGCAGAGGCACGTTGGCGGGTTGCCAGCTTTCGTTTGGAACACGAACACCGCTCATGCGTAGCAGATGATCCGCCATTGCCTGTGACAGCGGTGTGTTGGAGGGAGTGAGTGCCTGTAAACACGCTTGGGCGTAGTTGGGTGCGGGGACAAAATTACGGCGTAGATTTTTTGGCAGTGATTTGATCAGCGCGATCATTTTCTCTTCAAGCAGGCCAGGTACCAGCCACTCGCAGCGCCCAGAGGGGATCTGATTGAGTATCGCCAGCGGTACTTTCAGGGTGATGCCGTCATCGTCACTGCCCGGTTCAAAGTGGTAGCTCAAGGGCAGGTGTGCTCCAGCGACGTCAAACTGATCGGGAAAACGCTCGTCTGTGACCTGTTCGGCGTCGTGTTGCATCAGCTCTTCGACTTGCAGATGCAGCATCTTAGGCTCGTTTTGCTCGGTTTTTTTACGCCAGCGTTCAAAGGCGGGGCCGTTATAGATCTCGCTAGGAATACGCTGGGCGTAAAAGTCGTAGAGCTGCTCTTCGTCGATTAAAATATCGCGGCGGCGTGATTTGGCTTCCAGTTGTTCAACTTCGGCTAACAAGGCTTGATTGTGGTGGTAAAAGTCGGCTTTGGTCTGATAGTTGCCGTTTACCAAGGCTTCACGCAAAAATATTTCATGAGCTTCAGCGGGGTTGATGGGGCCGTAGTTGATGCGTTTTTTTTCATTGATGATCAGACCGTAGAGCGCGCTTTTTTCGTAGGCGCCTACTTGGGCGTTGCGTTTTTGCCAGTGGACTTCAAAGTAGCTGCGGCTCAGCAGCTCGGGGGCTATTTTTTCAATCCAGAGCGGATCAATTTTAGCCACGGTGCGGGCGTAGACGCGGCCTGTTTCGGTGACTTCAGCGGACATGATCCATTTGGAGCCTTTTTTAGCCAGTCCAGAGCCAGGGAAAATGTGCAGTTTGCGATTGCGGGTACCGAGGTATTCTCGCTCCTCGCCTTTGAGAGCCACATGACTGATCAAGCCGCTTAACAAGGCACGGTGAATGGCATCGTATTCGGCTTCGCTGTCGTTGCTGCGATGCTTCATTTCACTCATCAGGCCACGTAATTGTTTGTGGGTTTCGATCCATTCGCGCATGCGTAGGTAAGAGACGAAGAGGCTTTTGCACTGTTTGCGCAGCCGGTTTTGTGACAGCTCACCAGCCAGTTGTTGGTAGTGGTTCCAGAGGTTGAGCAGGCTGAGGAAGTCCGACTGCGGATGCCGGTGCAGGGCGTGAGCTTGGTCGGCGGCCTGTTGTTTTTCCAGTGGTCGTTCGCGGGGGTCTTGCACTGCCAAGGCGCTGACGATGATCAACACTTCTTTGAGGCAGCCCTCTTGATCGGCGGCCAGCAACATGCGCCCCAGTCGTGGGTCGATGGGCAGCCGTGCCAGTTTGACTCCTAAGGGGGTCAATTGGCGCTCTGAGTTGACTGCACTCAGCTCGTGCAGCAGGCGGTAGCCGTCGTTGATCAGGCGGTGGTCGGGGCTATCGACAAAGGGAAAGTGGTCGATTTTGCCCAATTTGAGGCTGCTCATCTGCAAAATCACTGCCGCCAGATTGGTACGCTGGATTTCCGGTTCGGTAAATTCAGGTCGTTGCAGAAAATCTTCTTCATCATAGAGTCGAATGCAGATACCGGCGGCGACACGTCCACAGCGGCCTTTGCGCTGATTGGCGGAGGCTTGTGAGACTTTTTCAATGGGTAGGCGTTGCAGTTTGCTGCGCAGGCTGTAACGGGAGATGCGCGCCAAGCCGGGATCAATTACATAACGAATGCCTGGCACGGTCAGGGAGGTTTCGGCGACATTGGTGGCCAGCACGATGTGGCGGCCTCGATGGGGTTTGAAGATCTTCTGTTGCTCGCTGTTGGAGAGACGAGCAAACAGGGGCAAAATTTCGGTGTGCGGCAGGGCGTGACGACGCAGGGCTTCGGCGGTGTCGCGGATTTCACGTTCGCCTGCGAGAAAGATCAAAATATCGCCAAGGGGTTCGCGGCTCAGCTCATCTACGGCATCCAATATGGCTTGGTTTTGATCGCGGTCTTGTTCGTCGTTTTGATCGTTGTAGAGAGGGCGATAACGGACCTCTACCGGATAACTGCGCCCTTCGACGTTGAGAATGGGGGCGTTGTGAAAATGGCTGGCAAAGCGTTCGGGGTCGATGGTGGCGGAGGTGATGATCAGTTTGAGGTCGGGGCGTTTGGGCAGCAGTTGTTTGAAATAACCGAGCAGAAAATCAATGTTGAGGCTGCGCTCGTGGGCTTCGTCGATGATCAGGGTGTCGTATTGCCACAGCAGTGGATCGCTCTGAATCTCCGCCAATAAAATGCCGTCGGTCATCAGTTTGATGTAGCCCTGTTGCTCGCTGATCTGGCTGCCAAAGCGGACTTTATAACCGACACTGCCGCCCAGCTCGCTTTTTAGTTCGTCGGCGATGCGGGCGGCAACGCTGCGAGCAGCCAGACGGCGCGGCTGGGTGTGACCGATGAGACCTTTACAGCCACGCCCCAATTCCAGACATATTTTTGGCAGTTGAGTGGTTTTGCCGGAGCCGGTTTCACCGCAGAGAATCAGAACTTGGTGCTTCTCGATGCAGGCCATGATCTCTTCTTTGGCGGCCACGACCGGTAGATTGTCGGCGTATTCGGGCTTGGGGCTGTTTTCGATGCGCTGAGCAAGGCGTTGTTGAGAGGCGGTGATCTGCGTTTGCAGTTTTTCCAGATCGTGGATGTGGGGTTTGCCCTGTTGGGCGCGTTTTTTCAACCCGCGCCAGCGGCGTAGAAAGTGGGGCTGATCTTTGAGTAGGCAGGTTTGAAAGGTTTTATGTAGGTTGTTTAAAACAGTCACGGGGAGCATCCAGAGCAGAGTGTGCCTCGCAGGGTAAAAAGTTAGCTGCGAAAGGTCAAACGTCTGTTTGAAGTGGGTGGGTCACGATTGATCTGTTGAATTGATTTTTGTCTGATTTTCAGCGCTCTCTTCGGGGCTTGAATCGGCGTTTTGGCTCGCTTCGCGGTAAATGTGGTAGCGATTACAGCCGTTGTCTTTGGCGTGTTGCAGAGCGTGTTTGGCCTGTTGTGTCAGTTGGTTGCTGTCAGTGGCGTCGTCTGGGTAGAGACTGATGCCGATGCTGGCGGAAATTTTGAATTCTTGTTCGGCCAGAGTGATGGGAGAGCTAATAACGTCTAGCATTTTATCGGCGCTGCGTTTTACTTCATCTAGCTGCTGCAATTCGGGCAAAATAACGACAAACTCATCACTTGAAATGCGCGCTAAGGTATCTACCTCGCGCAGGCAGGTTTGCAGTCGTTCGGCAATGTTTTGGATCAGCTGATCGCCTGTGGCGTGACCGGCGGCGTTGTTAACCTTTTTGAGGTTATCCAGATCAATGTAGAGCAGCGCGACTTGGTGCTTCTCGCGTTGGGCGTGAGATAAGGAGGTGAGCAGGCGATCATTCAGCAGTGGGTGGCTGGGCAGACCCGTTAGGCCATCGTAATAGCCGAGCTTGTGTAAGCGACGCTGGTGTTCTTGTTGTAAGCTGGTATCGCTGTAAATACTGACGTAGTTGATCAGATAACCGTTGCTGTCGTAGATGGCACTGATCTGTAAAGAAGAAGGGTAGAGCGTGCCATTTTTGTGTTGGTTCCAGATCTCCCCTTGCCACCGGCCGTAGTGATACAAGCTCTCCCACAGTTCTTGATAGAATTTTTGTTCGTGGTGTCCCGAGTAGAGGACATTGACCTGTTCGCCAATGATGTCATTGGGTTCGTAGCCGCTGTTGGCGGTGAAAGCAGAATTAACTGAGGTCACAAAGCCTTCTGGATCGGAGACCAGAATGCCTTCTGAAGTGGTTTCAATCAGTTTGTCTGCCAGCTGCAACTGCTGTTCGGCGTCTTTCTGTTTGCCGATGCTGCTGGTGAAGAGGCAGCAATACTCTTTGTTTTCGTGTTCGAGGTAATTGGCGCTGATTTCAATGGGGAATTCGGTGCCGTTCTTACGTAGATGGGTGGCTTCAAAGGTGGTGTTTTGGTGGTTTTGAATCTGCTCCCAGATGGTTTCCAGCAACTCTTCGGTGATGTTCATTAGCACATCGGGCATCCGCATACTGAGCAGCTCTTCTTGGCTGTAGCCTAAAATTTGGCAGGCGGTTTCATTGACGTAGATGAATTTTGATTCTCTGTCGATCCAGAACATGCCCTCTTTGGCGCTGTTCATGGCGTACTGATTCATCAACAACGCACGTTCGTTTAATTTTTGCTCGGTTAGATCGTCGCTGATGCTGAGAATACCGAGAATATTGCCATGTTCGGAACGAAAAGCGTGTTTGCGACTGCTTAACCAGCGCATCTGGCCATCGCCGCGTTTCAGTGCCGATTCCATTGATTCAATGGCTCGGCCGGAACGATAGACTTCACGATCCAGTTTGTGCAGTTCAGCAGCAATGTCGTTGGGCAGCAGCTCGTAGTCGGTTTTGCCAATGATGTCGTCGATGGGACGACCGAGGAAATCGGCAAAACGTTGGCTGACGGCAACGTAACGAGAGCGGCTGTTCTTAAAGTAGGAGAGGTTGGGGGTGTGTTCTAGCATCACTTGCAGTTCAGGGGAAATATGGAACTTAGCGGCTTTGGACTCTTTTTCGGCGGCTTTTGTTTCCAGTGAGTTGCCTTCGGCTTCGCGGCGCAGAGCAGGCAAGACGCGCAGAATAATAATTACGAGAACGGCAATGGCACTGAAAAAGCCAGTTAATAAGGGCAGCAGCTGAACTTCGGGTTGAGATGTGTTTGCCAGTAGGCGGTAGATGTTCTCTGTGAGTGGGCTGATACTGACAATCGCCAAAGTGAGCAGCAATAAGCGTATTGAACGGCTTTGAGCGGGGAATATCTTCCAGTAGCGTAGATAGGCAAACAGAATAATAGCCCACAGCAGCGCAAGCACTCCATAGGCGTAAGGTATGATGGCTGCCAAACTATTCAAGATTTCCCTCCAAGCGGGGCAATGGTGCATGCCATTGTGTGATCCGCTAAACAGCAGAGCCACGAGGAATCACGGTTCATTATTATGGGCTGAATACGGCTCAATTGGGGCTTCTCTTAAAACGCTGTACGGACGATCTTGATAATAAAGGTTATTTTCCCCAGAATGCTGCCCGATTTAGCCAGCAGATGCAACCGCTATCCTATTTTTGCTTGGCAGATAGTGTGCCGTTGTCAGACGGGTTTTTGGACTTGCTCTTGGTTTTCGATTACTTTTATTCATTATCTAGGCTTACGGCCTCGATAGCCAAATATTAACCCATTTTCAAGGAGTTTAACGATGACAACTTTATTGGTTGCGAGTGTGCCGTTTGATGATCAAAAACCAGGCACCTCTGGATTGCGTAAAAAGGTGTTGAGATTTCAGGCGCCGCACTATCTACATAATTTTGTTCAAGCGATTTTTGATAGTTTAGCTGCTTATCAGGGAAAGACACTGATTCTTGGTGGTGATGGTCGTTTTTACAACCGTGAAGCGGCACAGATTATTTTGAAAATGGCGGCTGCTAACGGTTTTGGGCGAGTATTGGTGGGTCAAAATGGATTGTTATCAACTCCCGCAGTGTCGGCTTTGATTCGTAAACATCACGCGTTTGGCGGCATTATTCTCTCTGCCAGCCACAATCCTGGTGGAGCGGATGGGGATTTTGGCATTAAGTTTAATGCGGCTAACGGCGGGCCAGCTATGGAGTCTTTGACTGAGGCGTTTTTTAGCCGCAGTAAAGTGTTGCAGCAGTATCGTATTGATGACGCGGATGATTTGCCTTTGGAAACTTTGGGCTGTTATCAACTGGCTGACATGGACGTTGAGGTGATTGATCCAGTAGCAGAGTACGCCGACCTGATGCAGCATCTATTTGATTTTGATGCGATTCGTGGTTTATTTAGTGGCGGTTTTCGGATGCGTTTTGATGGTATGCACGCCGTTACAGGGCCTTATGCTGTAGAGATTTTGGAGCGGCGTTTGGGGGCAGAAAAGGGCACTGTGATTCATGGGGAGCCGTTGCTCGATTTTGGTGGCGGCCATCCTGATCCTAATTTAGTACATGCCAAAGAGCTGGTGTCGCTGTTGAATGGTGCGGAGCGGATTGATTTTGGTGCCGCCTCTGATGGTGATGGGGATCGCAATATGATTTTGGGGCGGCATTTTTATGTCACCCCCAGTGACAGTCTGGCGGTGATGGCGGCCAGTGCTCATCTGTTGCCCGGGTATCGGCGCGGTTTGAGTGGGGTGGCGCGCTCCATGCCCACCAGCATGGCAGTGGATCGAGTGGCAAAGGAGCTGGGGATTGAGTGTTACGAAACGCCGACGGGTTGGAAATTTTTTGGCAATTTATTGGATGCGGGCAAAATCAGTCTCTGTGGTGAGGAGAGTTTTGGCACCGGTTCCGATCACATGCGTGAAAAGGATGGCCTCTGGGCGGTGCTGTTTTGGCTCAATATCGTGGCGGTGCGTAAAATGAGTGTGGCGGAAATCGTTAAGTCTCATTGGCAAAAATTTGGGCGTAACTATTACACTCGCCATGATTACGAGGAGTTGGGGTTAGATGTCGCTGCGGGTGTGATGGATCATTTGCGCTCGCAGTTAAGTGCTTTAATGGGTCAAACCTTGGCCTCACGCACGGTGGTCTTGGCGGATGATTTTTCTTACACCGACCCCATCGACGCTTCCGTGAGTGAGGGGCAGGGTATTCGTATTATTTTTGCGGATGGCGCTCGCATTATTTATCGCCTGTCGGGAACCGGTACCGTGGGTGCGACCTTGCGAATCTATCTGGAATCTTTCGAAGGCGATGTTGATCAACATGATTTGGATCCTCAAGCGGCGTTGGCAGATCTGCTTCAGGTTGCTTTGCAGCTGGCCGATATGCTTTCACGTACTGGACGTGAATCTGCGTCGGTGATTACCTGATGCAATAAAGGTTGTGCTGCTGACTTCGATAAAAAAGCCGCCGTTTAGCCTCTGCTAGACGGCGGCTTTTCTGTTTGTTCACTTTGTTGGCATAACAGGCAGTCCGATTTTTTTGCGCGCTTTATGTTGATCAAAATGGAGAATGAGATATGTTGGCCAAGCAAATCATAGGCTTGCGTAAATTACTTGCGGCGCTCTTTATGAGCGTCTTTATCGCGGCTCCTCTGCAGGCATTGCAACCGCCAGATTTGATATTGCCTTTGGCAGTGAATGGTTTGAGTGGTGATCTTTCTGGCTACAGCGTAGCCACCGATGGTACTACTTTGGTGGTGGGTGCGCCTAAAGCCACGGGCGGCAATACGGCGGGTTCTTACGGTGTGCCAGGTTTGGGCGAGGTGCGTCTCTATCAGAAAGTGTTTGGTGTTTGGACGCAGATGGCAACCTTGAGCGCCTCTAATGGCGCTTCGCATGACAGTTTTGGTATCAGCGTGGCTGTGGACGGTGATGTGGTGGTGGTGGGTGCTGAGGGTGTTTCGGTACGTCGTGGATCGGTTTATCTGTTTGTGAAGCCCAATACCGGCTGGCAGGATAAAACGGAAGATTTGGTCTTGGCTCCAAGTATGGCTCTTGGTAGCAATGCTTTTTTTTGGCCACGCGCTGGATATTGATGCCGATACGGTGGTGGTTGGGCAGTGGGATGGCGGTGCTAAAGGCACTTCGGCAGCTTATGTTTATGAAAAACCCATCACCGGTTGGCCTTCAGCCAGTTCGCAAACCGAGAGTGCGATTTTGCAGCCTCTGCTGGTGGACGCTTTGGGGACTTCTGCCCCGCCCAACAGTTTTGGCATCAGTGTCGCCGTAGACGGTTCTACGGTGGTGGTGGGCGGGGGTATGGATCGACGTTTAGGGGTGGCTTATCTGTTCGAGAAACCGGCTCTGGGTTGGGTAGACAGTAATGGCGATGGTGTGTTGAATGGCAGTGATACGGGGGTGGTCAGAACGGCGACGGCGGAGCTTTCTGCATCAACGGTGCTGATTACTGATCTGCTGCCTAAATTTGGTTTTGCTGTTGATATTCAAGGCGATGTGGTGGTGGTGGGCACGCCTGAATACGATGCTGCGGGGGCGGTGGATGCGGGTGCAGCGTTTGTCTTTGTTAAGCCGGTGGGTGGGTGGATCTCGGCTACTGAGAATGCTTTTTTGACTGCGCCGACACCGTCTCCATGGCAAGGTTTTGCCCGCAGTGTAAGTGTTTGGGGGGATCATATTATGGTGGGCAGCTACCGTAATCCTAATTTTGGTTTTACTCCGGTACTGCCACCCGATCCCGTTGTGCCTTGGCCTGATGCGGTGACAGGCTTGATCTCTAAAGGACATTCAGCCACGGAAGAGGCGGGATCGGTTTTTCTATTTACAAAACCCGCTGCCGGTTGGTCAGCGGTTTCTGCTCACAGCACTTGGCAGGCTCCTGTAGCGCAGTTGAATAACTTCTTTGGTTACAGTGTGGCGCTCAATCGCAGCACCTATGTTGCGGGTGCGTGGGGAATGGACATTGATCTGGCTCCGTTGGATTCGCTGCCGGAATTGGATGTAGGCGAAGTGCAGGTGAAACAGACCTCGACAGTGGATCTCTCCATTACAAAAACAGACGGTCTGCTGGGTACGGCTCTGAATATTGGTGATCCATTGATTTACACCATCACGGTGAGTAATAACGATCTGCTGGATGCGGCCAGCGGGGTGGTTATTGAGGATCTGTTGGCAGACGGTTTTACGCTGGTTTCGGCAGTGGCGAGTCAGGGCAGCTGTGATCTTACTGCGCTGCCTAAATTACGTTGTCATCTAGGGGTGATCAATGCCGCGCCTGCCAGTGCTACGGTGACCTTGAACCTGACTACTAATGCCAAAGCCAATGCGGGCGCATCGGCAACAGGCATTCATCTCTCTAATACGGCCAGCGTCAGCAGCAATGAGACCGATGATCTTTTGGCCAACAACAGCGCCACCGATGCCGATACGGTGATCAATGCCTCACCGGTGATTGATCTGGGCGCAACTCCAGCCTCGGTGAATGAAAGTACATTGGGGGTCTCTTTAGATGCTTCGGCAAGCGTGGATCTGGACGGCACGCTGGTCAGTTATGTTTGGAGTCAGCTTGGGGGTGAGGCGGTGACGTTGAGTGATAGTGCCACGTCTGTTGCGGCTTTTGATGCGCCTGCGCTGGTGACGGCTACGGTGAACCCGTTGCTGTTTCAGGTTTTGGTGACGGACAACAACGGCGGTCAATCCACTCTGCCTCACAGTGTGACTTTGTTAGACATCACCCCGCCAGTGCTGAGTTTATTGGGAACCACACCCATTACTCATGAGGCGGCGACCCTTTACAACGATGCGGGTGCCACGGCGAGCGACAGCTTGGACGGTGATCTGAGCGCCAATATCGTGGTTGCTGGGTTGCCCGACACTCTGATACCGAGTGCTTATACCGTTACTTACAATGTTTTGGATGCAGCGGGTAATGCGGCCACACAGATTAGCCGTGCGGTCACGGTGGTGGATGCCACGCCGCCAGTGATCAGCTTGAATACGGGTACGCCGGTGATCTTTGATGTGGGTTCTATTTACGTTGAAGCGGCCACGGCCAGTGACACTCTGGATGGTGATTTGAGCGCCTCAATGCGGGTTGGCGGTGCGGTCAATACGGCGCTGGCAGGGGATTATCCTCTGACTTACGATGTGTTGGATAACGCAGGCAACAGTGCGCTTCAAGTCAGTCGCACCGTGACGGTGGCGGACATCAGTGCGCCGGTGATCAGCTTAAACGGTGGCAATGTCAGCATTGAAGTGGGTTCAATCTACAACGATCTGGGTGCGACAGCGGTTGATAACGTCGATCCCACCCCGACGGTCACAGTGGATAGCCAAGTTAATAGCGCGGTTTTGGGTGTCTACAGTGTGATTTACAGCTCTACGGATGTGGCCAATAACAGCTCTACGGCTACCCGTACGGTCACGGTGGTGGACACCACATTGCCGATCATCACTCGACTGGGCGGTGCGACGGTCACGGCTGAAGCCGGTGAGGTTTATAGCGATATGGGGGCGACGGCCAATGACAATTATGAAGGTGACATCACGGCCAGTATTGTCACGCTCAATCCGGTAAATACCGCCATTCTGGGTGTGTATACGGTCACTTACGACGTTTCAGACAGCTCCAATAATGCCGCGTTGCAGGTGAGTCGAGCGGTGACCGTCAGTGATACGACGCCGCCGCTGATTGCGCTTAATACGGGTGCTGCCATCGAGGTTGATATTGGTTCCAGCTACGTTGAAGCGGCCACAGTAGTGGACTCTTTTGAGGGTGATCTCAGCGCTGCTTTGGTGGTGACGGGAGCGGTGAATACGGCGGTTCCGGCGGTTTACAGCTTGACCTACAACGCTGAGGACGGCTCGGGGAATGTGGCGGCCAGTGTGACTCGTCAGGTGACGGTAAAAGACATTGGCGCGCCGGTCATAACCCTTACGGGAGGAGATACGCTCATCATTGCCTTGGGTTCGATTTATAGCGATGCCGGTGCCACGGCGGTGGACAATGTTGATCCTGTTGTTACGGTATTGACCTTATCCAATAACGTCAATGCCTCTGCTCTGGGCAGTTACCGTGTGGTGTATCAAGCCACGGATGTGGCAGGCAATGTGGCTCAGGCGACCCGCACTGTGTTGGTGACGGATCAAATTGCGCCGACGATTGTGTTGATCGGCGCTAATCCCTTGATTGTCAGTGAGGGCGCTCTGTTTGTTGATCCGGGGGCGACGGTCAGTGACAACGTGGATGCGGATGCCAATATCAACGGTGTTGGTGCGGTGGACACTGCGACGGCGGGCGGTTATTCGCTCAGCTACGATGCTGATGATGCGGCGGGTAACTCTGCTGCAACGGTCACTCGTACGGTGATTGTCAGTGCGTTGCCGGTGGTGAACGGGCTGCCGACGGCACGTGTGATCGCTGGGGTGGTTTACAGCTATCAACTGGACGTTACGGATGCGGAAGGCGATGTGCTCAGTTACACGGCTCAGAATCTGCCCAGTTGGTTGACCTTGAGCGCGAGTGGTCAGTTGAGTGGTACGCCTACTGCGGCAGATGTGGGCAGTCATAAGGGGATCAATATCACGGTCAGTGATGGCCACGGTTCTGTCACTACGGGGTCTTTTGCGATTGAAGTGACGGCAGCATCCAGTGGCGGCAGCGGTGGCGGTGGTTCATTGCCGTTTAGCCTGTTGTTGATTTTGTCTCTGCTGGGTTTGCGTCAACGCCACTGATTTGTTGTTAATCTATTTCCTGCCCCGTTCGGGGTAGGGATTCTTTGTTCCCCCTTGATTTTGACTTCAGCATAACCTTCTGATTTAAATTAGTTTTACTCCTTGTTTGTTGTTTTTGCTGGCCATAGATCGCCTTATTTTTTCACCTGTGTGTTTAAAATAATGAAGGAAGTTTAAATATGATTTGTTGGAAAAATATAAGAAGGCGCTGCTAAAAAGTAGCTTACAGCGTGTAAATTCTTTTATCTGGAAGCGACATGCGTACAAAATTCAAAATGTTGTGATGTCGGTCACATAATTATTTAAATTAATAAAGACAGATGGAGTTGGTGATGATAACTCAGGTGAGAAAAAATGGCTTTGGGCGAAAAAGTTTATTAGCAATGAGTGTGATGGCGGCTTTGGTTGCTGCGCCAGCTTCAGCAACGCTGGTTGATAATCCGCTAACAATCAGCCCAGCAACGTCTTTAACGGTGGGTGGTGTTACTTTGCCGGAAGCCTTTCAGCAAGCGGGTGATCTGACCGGCTTGAGTGTCGCCACGGACGGTGTCACGTTGGTTATTGGTGCGCCACAGATGGCGGGGGCAAATCGTAATTCTTTTGGCGCCAATCTTCTTACGACATCGCCAGTGAATCCAGCTATTTTACAGGCTCCCGGTAAGGCGTATGTGTATCAGCGAGATGTCAATAGCAACTGGATTCAAATTGCCACTTTGGTAGCCAGTACAGGTGCGGATAAAGATGGCTTTGGTGCCAGTGTGGCAGTGGATGGTAATACCATTGTGGTGGGTGCCGATGGAGCAACAAATAAACAAGGTCGAGCCTATATTTTTGAAAAACCCGTTGGAGGTTGGTCGAATACGGCCATTACGACAGAAACGGCAGAATTATTACCCTTGATCGCCGGAGTGGCGCTGTCTGCATCCAATACTTATTTAGGTCATGCGGTAGATATTAAAGGTGGCACTGTGGTCGTGGGACAATGGGGTGGCGTTCCGGCTGCCTATATCTTTGAGCGTCCCATCGCGGGCTGGGCTTCTGCTGTTCCTCTTGCGCAGACAGCAACTTTGCAGCCTTTGATCGGCGCTAATCCTGCTGCGATCCCTCCTGTTCTAGGCACAGTTCCAGAGCAGTTCGGTATGAGTGTGGCTATTGATTCAGATCCGGTTGCGGGTACCGAGACGGTGGTTGTGGGAGGGGATTTGCTAGGAGCTGGGGCGCTTTATTTGTATGAAAAACCAGCGCCAGTTGCAAGTGGGTGGGCTTCTTTAGGGGTTAATGCAGCGCCGACGGCGACTCTGACTTTATCCCCGGCTATTGATCTTTTGGATAATGGTCAAAATGGATCACGTAGTTTTGGTTTTGATGTGGATATTAAAGGCTCTACCGTTGTTGCCAGTGCGACGCGTTTTGATACGACCTCGCTTTTTGGGGTGGTTTCTAAAGATGCGGGGGCCGTATTTGTTTTTGAAAAACCGCTGGCTGGCTGGGTTTCTGGTTTTGAAACAAAAATGCTGACAGCGCCTACTCCAATAGCATTTCAGTCCTTTGGACGCAGTGTGGCAGTGACAAAAGATCGTGTTTTGGTGGGTACCTTTACTAACCCTGCTTTGAGAGCGGATCCCATTGTGGGTGGTTTTGGTTTGGTAGGTGATGCATTGGCGCCAACGGCAGCCAATGCACCGCAGGGGCGAGCTTATATTTTTGACAAACCTTTGGGTGCAAGTTGGGCAACGTATAATCCTGTTTTGACTCCCGCAGCTCCTTGGCAGTCTCCGGTAGGTTCTGTTGATGACATGTTTGGTTACAGTGTCGCGGCGGCCAATACCACTTACGTTGCCGGTGGTTTTGCCTTGGATACGGATCTTCCAGCACAGGGTTCTGCTCCAGGTGCTGTTGCTGATGGCATTGTGGACAACAACGTTGGTTCTGCCGCAGTACTAGAAGCCACTGTGATTTTAAACATCACCAACAGTTTGCCTGCGGGAACAGTGCCTGTTGCTGGTGATCAACTGACCTACACCATCACGGTGGCCAACAACGACCTAATCGACACGGCCACCAACGTGGTGGTGACAGATCAACTGCCAGCAGGATTGACCTTTGTTTCAGCTACGTCTTCTCAAGGAACAGCCTGTATTGATTTGAATACGGGAGTCGCTCCAATTGCGAATACAGCATCAATCAATCTTGAATGTGCTTTAGGTACTTTGGCTCCCAACAGTCAAGCCACCATTACGGTTGTGGCCGATGTCACTGATCCCGTGGCGATTGATCATTCAGCCAGTGTGATTGCCAGTGAAAGTCTTAACAACGCCTCTGTTACCAGTAGTTCGGTTAATGTTGCACCCACCGCCGATGCGGGCCTTGCACAGACGGTCAATGAGGGTGATCTGGTGACTTTGAGTGGTGTGGGTACAGATACGGCACCAGGTACGATTGCTTCGTATGCTTGGATGCAAGTTTCAGGGGATACGGTTGCGTTGACAGGAGCAAACACCGCCACCGCCACCTTTACTGCGCCGACATTGACGGCAAGCAGTGTTTTGCCATTACGTTTTAAGCTAACGGTGACAGACAGCGGTGGCGTAGCGGCGACAGCGTTGACCGCCACGGCGATGGTGGATGTAACGGTCAATGATGTCACTGTCCCAGTGGTCACTGCACCTCTGCCCATCATCGTTGAGGCAACCGGTACTAATACCAGTGTGAGTTCAGCGGCTCTTGGCACCGCCAGCGCTACAGATGCCTCTTCGTTCACTATCAGTAATGACGCTCCGGCGACTTTCCCTGTCGGCGATACCACAGTGATCTGGACGGCCACCGATGCCAATGGCAACAGCAGCACAGCAACACAGCTGGTGACCGTGGAAGACACCATCTTGCCCACCATTACCGCTCCGGTTGATGTCACCGTAGAAGCCGTCGGTAGCAGCACCACGGTTGTTTTAGGTTCACCTATCACGTCCGATGCCTTTGCCGTAACAACGATTGACGATGCCCCAGCCACCTTCCCGCTGGGTTCCACCACGGTGACGTGGACGGCCACGGATGCCAACGGCAACAGCAGCAGCGCCACTCAGATTGTGACGGTGAATGACAGCCAAGCGCCGAGTTTAGTCGCACCGGCCAATATGATCGTTGAAGCCACAGGGGTGGCAACCACCGTTGTTTTGAGCCAGCCGAGCAGCAGTGATCTGTTCGCAGTGACGGTCAGCAGTGATGCACCGGCCACCTTCCCAGTAGGTGATACCACGGTGACGTGGACGGCAACCGATGCCAATAGCAACAGCAGTACGGTGGTTCAAACCGTTACGGTGAAAGACAGCCTTGCACCCACCTTGACCTTGGTGGGTGGCAGTACCTTGATTGCCGTTGGGGGTACGTTTAGCGCACCGTCAGCTACGGCAACGGATGTGGTCTCTGGCAGTGTGGCGGTCAGCGATGATCGTGCCACGGCTCTGAACACCGCCGTTGCTGGAGCTTATAACATCACCTTTAGCGCAACGGATGCCGCTGGAAACACCGCGACAAAAGTACACACGGTGGTGGTGAACGCTCTGCCGGTGATCAACGGAGTGCCGACGGCAACGGTGGTGGCAGGGCAGAGCTACAGCTACGCCCTTGATGCTACGGATGCCAATGGGGATGCCTTGACCTACAGTGTGTTGAATGCGCCAGCGTGGTTAACGCTCAGCGCCAGCGGTGTTCTGAATGGTTCTCCAACGGCGGCAGATGTGGGTAGCCATGAAAACATCACCATTACGGTCAGTGATGGCAACGGTTCGGTCAGTGTTGGGCCGTTTACTGTTGAGGTGACGGCTGTTCCAGCTGCGAGCACAGGTGGTGGCGGTGGTGGTTCATTGCCTCTGGCTCTGCTGGCTGCTCTGTCACTGCTGGGACTGCGCCGACGCACCAACAAATAAATTAGAGTTTCTCTCCTTTGACCCCTGCTTAGTCAGGGGTTTTTTTATGCCCTGATTTCCATTGGTCTCTGTTTTTCTGACGTTGATTTTAAAGGGTTTGTTTTTATTCTTAGGCTGTGGGTTGGGGCTGATGTGCGGTTGAGTATCGCTTGTTTCAAAATGACAGAATAGTCTTAACGATTTTAAGAAATAGATTTTTGGAAAAATATCAGAGTCGGCTGTTAAAACTAACTTACGGCATTGGATCAGCCTCCTGTTTTTACAAAAACGATAATAGAAAAAACGGTTTCAGTGCAGAAAATGCTGACCTAAATTTAGATGAACACATGGAGAACGTGATGATAGCGAAATTAAAAAAAGGCCTTCACTTAAGGCATGGTTTATTGGTGACAGGAGCGGTGGCTTTGCTGGCCGTTGCTTCGGTACACGCGACGTTAACGGACGTTGCTTTATCTTCTGTGCCCGCGGCTTCTTTGTTACCAGGTCTTGCTCAGCAAGCAGGTGATTTGACCGGCCTGAGTGTTGCCACGGATGGCAATACGATGGTAGTGGGTGTGCCGCAAGTAGCGGGTAAAAATTTGGCGACGGCGGGGGTTAATATGTCACTGCCCGTGCCTTTAGTACCTGTGGTCGCTCCTGGTAAAGCGTACGTTTATGAACGTGTGAATGGTGCTTGGACACAGGTGGCCACTTTGGCAGCCAGTGTTGGAGCAGATAAAGACGGTTTTGGGGTCAGCGTGGCGGTTGATGGTAATACGATTGTCATTGGTGCTGATGCAAAAGCCAATAAAAATGGTGCGGTGTATGTTTTTGAAAAGCCGGTTGGTGGCTGGTCAAATGTCGGCGTGACCAATGAAGTCGCACAGCTTGTTCCAACAACCCCGCTTGGAGTATCTCTGTTTGGTCACTCGGTTGCCATCCAAGGTGGTACGGTGGTGGTGGGTAAATGGGGGTCTCCAGGGAATTTTTCTACAGCGGCAACCTCTGCTGCGTATATTTTTGAGAAACCCGTTGCGGGTTGGGCAAGTGTGGTTCCACATAATGAAGTGGCTGTTTTGCAGCCTTTGGTGGTTCCAAAGATCATCGCTCCAGCAGTCATTGCGGTTAATACTCCACCGCCCTACTTTGGAATGAGCGTTGCCATTGATGGCAATATGATTGCCGTCAATGGTGATTTGGCGGATAAAAACAACGCGGCGGTTTATGTGTTTGATAAGCCAGCGACAGCGGGTGGTTGGGCTGATTTAGCCGTTAATGCTAACCCCAGCGCAGAGTTGACTTTTTCAGCATTGGCTTTGGCGGTTGATAATGGTGCCAGTGGTTCACAGCGTCTCGGCTTTGATGTGGAGATCAATGGTAATACCATTGTGGCCAGTGCGATTCATTTTGATAATGGTGCCGCTCTTGATTCTGGAGCGGTATTTGTCTACGAAAAACCGGCTGCCGGTTGGCCTGTTCCTGTACTTCCTGCGTTGTTTCCAACGGTGGTGGAGTCTGCGATGTTAACGTCGCCTACGCCTGTTTTAGGTGGGAGTTTTGGTCGCAGTGTGGCGGTGACATCGGAACGTATTTTGGTGGGTAGCTTTAATAACTCCTTGGGTGCTGATCCTGGTGTTGGCTTTGCGGTGACGAGTGTCTTAGCAGCATCGGCCATTGGTACGGCTTATATTTTTGATAAACCTACTGGAATCAATTCCAGCTGGGCAACTTACAGCAGTCTCACAAATCCTGCCCAAACTTGGCAATCACCTGCGGGTGTTTTGGATGACATGTTTGGCTACAGCGTGGCGGCAGCCAAGACCACCTACATTGCCGGTGCTTGGGGTTTGGATACGGATCTTGCGCCAGCGGATCTGGTGCTTGATATGGATGTTGGTTCTGCGGCGGTCAAAGAGACCACAGTTGATCTGGTCATCACCAATACTCTGCCCGCTGGTACGGTGCCGATAAATGCCAGTCAGCTAACTTACACCATTACGGTTGCCAATAACGACCCTGTGGACACAGCCACCAATGTGGTGGTTGCTGATCAGATGCCTGCGGGTTTGAGTTTTGTCTCTGCAACACCGAGTCAAGGGACGGCCTGTATTGATCTCAATGCCGGTGCTCCAGTAACGGTGCCACCGACTTATCCTTTGATTCAGTGTGCTTTGGGCAGCTTGTTGCCGAATACCTCGGCTTCCATTGCGGTGGTGGCTAACGTCACCGATCCAGCTTTGATTGATCACACCGCCAGTGTGACGGCATCGGAATCGGTGGTGAACTCGGCCACCACCAATAATGCCGCCAATGTTGCTCCAATCGCCGATGCTGGTCTTCCTCAGACGGTTGATGAAGGTGCAGTGGTCACTTTGAGTGGTGTGGGTACAGACACGGCTCTAGGTACGATTGCCTCCCATGCTTGGACTCAGCTTACGGGTGATACGGTGGTCTTGACTGGAGCGAATACCGACAGTGCCACATTTACCGCGCCGATTTTGAGCGCCAGCAGCGTTGTACCCATGAGTTTCCAATTGACGGTGACCGATGACGGCGGGGCTTCTGCAACGGCGACTGTAGATATTTCTGTTACCGATATCAGTGCGCCGTTGATCACCGCTCCATTGGGTATTAGCGTTGAAGCAACAGGTACAAACACCACGGTGACCGCCGCCGTGCTTGGCAGTGCCACAGCGACAGATGCGTCGGCGGTGACCGTCAGCAGTGATGCAGCGGCAACCTTCCCTATTGGCAATACCACCGTGAACTGGACGGCTACGGATGCCAATGGTCTGAACAGCAGTGCCACTCAAGTGGTGATCGTAGCGGACAGCACGGCTCCAACCATCACTGCTCCAGCAGCGGTGACGGTTGAGGCGGTTGGTGTTACGACAGCGGTGACGCTGGGGACACCCGTAACCTCAGACTTGTTTGCCGTAACGGTCAGCAGCGATGCTCCGGCCAGATTCCCTGTGGGTGACACCACGGTGACGTGGACGGCCACCGATGCCAATGGTAACAGCAGCACGGCAACACAAATTGTGACGGTGCAAGACACCACCTTGCCTACCATCACCGCTCCGGCGGATGTGACTGAGGAAGCGACCGGAGTTACCACCTCGGTTGTGCTGAGTCAGCCGACGACCATTGATTTGTTCGCTGTTACGTTGAGTAACAATGCACCCGCCGCTTTCCCAATGGGTGATACCACTGTTATTTGGACAGCGACCGATGCCAATGGCTTGAGCAGTACGGTGTCTCAAACGGTCACGGTGCAAGACAGCATTGCGCCTACTCTGACCTTGATCGGTGGCGATAGCTTGATTGCCGTTGGTGGCACGTTTAGCGCACCGTCAGCAACAGCAACGGATCTGGTTTCTGGCAGTGTTGTCGTCAGCGATGATCGTGCCACGGCTCTGAACACCGCCGTTGGCGGATCTTATGACATCACCTTTAGCGCAACCGATGCCGCTGGCAATACAGCGACAAAAGTACACACGGTGGTGGTGAACGCTCTGCCGGTGATCAACGGAGTGCCGACGGCAACGGTGGTGGCAGGGCAGAGCTACAGCTACGCCCTTGATGCTACGGATGCCAATGGGGATGCCTTGACCTACAGTGTGTTGAATGCGCCAGCGTGGTTAACGCTCAGCGCCAGCGGTGTTCTGAATGGTTCTCCAACGGCGGCAGATGTGGGTAGCCATGAAAACATCACCATTACGGTCAGTGATGGCAACGGTTCGGTCAGTGTTGGGCCGTTTACTGTTGAGGTGACGGCTGTTCCAGCTGCGAGCACAGGTGGTGGCGGTGGTGGTTCATTGCCTCTGGCTCTGTTGGCTGCTCTGTCACTGCTGGGACTGCGCCGACGCACCAACAAATAAATTAGAGTTTCTCTCCTTTAGCCCTCACTTAGATGAGGGCTTTTTTTATGCCGGTAAAAAAGTTTCAGAGCGGAATTTAAATGCTATGGTGAAAAGCCCATGTGATAAACAACGATTGAGGAGCTGTTATGTCGATTCGCCCTTTTGCTGGAATAGAGCCCACCATTGCAGCCAGCGCTTATATTGATGCGGATGCGGTGGTGATTGGTGATGTCCACATCGGTGAGCAGAGTTCGGTTTGGCCGACGGTGGTGATTCGCGGTGATGTGGAAAAAATTCGCATCGGTGCACACAGCAACATTCAAGACGGCTCGGTGCTGCACGTCAGTCACGACAGCGAATACGCACCAGGTGGAAAATCCTTGCTGATCGGTGACGGTGTGACCGTGGGGCATAAGGTAATTTTGCACGGCTGCACGGTGCAAGATTATGTCTTGGTCGGCATGGGGGCGATTGTCTTGGATGGTGCTGTTTTAGAGTCTGGAGTGATGTTGGGGGCGGGCAGTTTGGTCTCTCCTGGCAAGGTATTGGAAGGCGGTTATTTGTGGTTGGGTTCACCGGCCAAACGGGTACGTCCTTTGAGCGATAAAGAACGCCGCTTTTTGCGTTACTCGGCAGAGCATTATCAACGTCTTAAAGATCGTTATTGATCTGGGGCACGATGCTTGAGGTGAATGTATTGGGTTGTTGAAGGAGTATTTTATGTTTGATGATCATGAAGGCGGTTATGAGGCGCGAACTTCGGAACTGGAAGGGGTTAAGGTTGGCAGCCTTTTTTATCTGATGGGGGCCTCGGGGGTGGGTAAGGATGCGCTGATGGCCGCCGCTCGACAGCGTTTGCAATTTGATGATTCGGTGTTGTTTGCCCATCGTTACATCACCCGTCCGGCTGCTCCAGAGGCGGAAAATCACATTGTATTGAGCGAGCAGGAGTGGCGCACTCGGCAGCGTTTGGGGTTGTTTTCGCTCTCTTGGCAAAGTCACGGTTTCCGTTATGGCATCGGTATTGAGATTGACCACTGGTTGCAGTTGGGGCTGAATGTGGTGATTAACGGCTCGCGTGAATATTTGGCCGAGGCGAGCAGGCAGTATGATCTGCGCCCCATTTTGGTATCCGCTTCTGCATCAACCTTGCGCCAGCGTCTGTTAAATCGAGGCCGAGAGGGGGGAGAGTCTATCGAATTGCGATTGCAACGGGCGCAGCAGTACGATCAGCTCATTCACCCTAAGTTGATGACGTTGCATAACGATGCGGAGTTGGAAACAGCGGTCGAACAGCTGCTTTTGCTGTTGACCGATTCGGTTTGAAGTTGAAAAAAAGAGGGTTTAGAGTTGGGTGCGTAAGGCTGCGATGCGCTCTTCTAAAGGCGGATGGCTGGAGAAGAAGCGCGAAAAACCGCCGCCACTGGCGATACCAAACGCCGCCAACTGACCGTCCAGTTGTGAGGGTTGGTTGTTTTTCAGCCGTTCCAGAGCAGCGATCATCTTTTGTGGAGAACTTAAACGTGCTGCACCTGCATCGGCGCTGTATTCGCGTTTGCGTGAAAACCAGGCAACAATGGTGCTGGCAAAAAAATCCCAGTATCAGTTCCAGAACAAACACCACCGCCATATAGGCAAAGAAACCCAAGCCTTCGCCTTCTTCATCATTGCTGGAAAGGGCTGAGTCAATGGCGCTGGCGATCAAGCGGGCAACAAAAATAACGAAGGTGTTGATGATGCCTTGGATCAGCGCCAAGGTGATCATGTCGCCATTGGCAATGTGACTGACTTCATGCGCCAGTACCGCTTCCGCTTCGTCTTGGCTCATGTCGTTCAAGAGGCCAGTGCTGACTGCGACCAAGGAGCTGTTCTTTTTCATGCCGGTGGCAAAGGCGTTGATTTCGGGAGAGTCGTAAATGGCCACTTCGGGCATTCCAATTCCAGCTTGGGTGGCTTGGCGTTGTACTGTTTCCAGCAACCAGCGCTCGGTGTGGTTGCTGGGGTGTTCGATCACCTGCGCGCCAGTGGAGCGTTTGGCCATCCATTTAGAGAGTGCCAGCGAGATAAACGAACCGCCCATGCCAAAAGCAAAGGCGATAAACAACATGCCGCCGATGCTGTTGGACTTGATTCCGAACAGGCTCATTACAATGCCGAGCAGCAGTACAATGGCCAGATTGGTGGCTAAAAAGAGCACGATGCGTTTCATAAGTTTTCTGTTTTCCTGGGCTGCATAAATACGTCCCCATAAGATGGGGGCGGTGGGCTAAAGTTCAAGCCAGCAGCGTGTTTAGAGGGTTGGTTTTGTCTCGTTATCGCACTGGGTCGGGCAATTAATGCTATAAACGCCGCTGAATTTTTGCTAAATTCGCAACCGTAATTCGATGTCTTTGGGGTATTAATTCATGGTCAAGTTAATGTGGCCGCTTGTGTTGATTGGCACTGCTCTGTTGTCGGCTCCTGCCGTGGCAGAGTTTGAGTTGCAACAATTGGTGCAGTTTCACACTGAACGCCAAACCATGGACGGTTACGTTTACGCAACAAAACACCTGAAAGAGATGGAAGGTGATCCAGAATTTGATTATTATTATGCTATGCTGTCCATTGATTCTGGCAACAGCGGTCAGGGTGTGTTTGCGCTGGAACGGGTTTTGGCCTTGCAGCCGAATAATCGCGCGGCTCGCTTGGAGTTGGCGCGTGGTTATTTTGCACTGGAAGAGTACGATCGGGCTCGACACGAGTTTAAACAGGTGTTGAAAAGCCGCCCGCCCTCTCAGGTTAAGGCAAAAATTGAACGCTATATGGACGCCATTCGCCTTAAGTCGGGACGTTATCGCACCACCTCGCAAGGTTTTATTGAACTGGGGGCAGGTTATGATTCGAATCTTAATGCAGCACCCAGTGATGAGCGGATTAGCTTAGGGGCATTGGATGTGCGCTTGAATGCAAACAGTGTGAAGCGAGAAGATGGCTACGCTGTTTTGTCGGGGCTGTATCGTTTCAATCGTCCTCTCACTCAAGGACGCTCCTTTTTTGTGTCTGGTGCGCTTGATTATCGAGGTTATGCCAAGGAGCAAACCTTCGATAATGGTACGGTGCAGTTGAATGGCGGTATGGTTTTTATAGAAAAACAAGATCGTTATCAATGGAGTGGCCAGTTAAGCCAATATCTGTTGGATGGTGAGGCGTTTCGTAATACAGCGGCGTTAAATGGTCAGTGGCGTCGTCGTTTGGACCAGCAGCGCCAACTCTCCTCTTTTGCTCAATTGAGTAAATTGGATTACCCCGTGGATTCGGTGCGTAACTCAAGCGGTGTGCTTTGGGGGTTGGGGTTAACGGAGAATTTCGTATCTGCTTTGTCACCGGTGTTGTTTGTGAATGGCTATTTGGGCTTGGAGAAGCCCGATGAGTCTACCTTGGAAGCGCAAGCAACTGCGGAGCGGGATTATTTTGGTTTAAAGGCGGGGGCGCAGTTTACTCTGACGCCAAAATCGACCCTCTCCAGTAGTCTCTCTTATCAGCGCAGCCAATTTGGTGCGCACCTTGACTTGACCGATGATAAAAAAAATCGCGAAGACGATTACATCAATGTGAGTGCCGATTGGGCGTGGTTGTTTGCTAAGGAATGGAGTCTTCGTGGCCGAGCGAGCTATTTGGTGAATGACTCCAATTCGGCTTTAGGCCGATACGATCGTCTTTATGGCGATCTTCGTCTGCGCTATGAGATAAATTAGTATTAGAAAAGAATGTTATCTTCGTCACGGTTGTGGTTAAGGCGATGCGTTATCTTTTTTCTGTTCGCTCGAAGGATGGAGCTTTGACAGTTAGGAGATAACTTCACCTTAAGAAGGTGCTGATACTGTTTTCAGGAATGAACTAACTAGGTTGAGGATAAGCCATGCGTACAACAAGTAAAAACCTATGGCTCGCCGCCGTGATTGCAGCAGTGATGTTGCCGACATCGTGGTTGATAACGCCGGTTGCGGCAGCAAATTTGGCGGATAACGCTCGTTCAACGGGTTATTGGCAGGTAAAACGGGGCGATACACTCTACTCCATTGCTCGCCAACTTTATCCAAATAAGGGCAAACAGCAGGCTCGTTTACGCAAGGCGTTGGTTCGTTTGAACGAAAATGCATTTCCTTCTGGAAAAGCGGACAGTTTATCGGCAGGTGCTCGCCTTAAGTTGCCGCGTTACACCCTCAAGGGTGATAAACCGTTGCTAAGAGCGAAACAAACGTCCGCCTCTTTAAATCAATCGGCTGACGGTGGTTGGAAAGTCAAACGTGGCCAGTCGCTGAGCATCATCGCGCGCCGTTTGGCTCCTGGTAACAAACGTCTTCAAGAAAATTTGGTTGCTGATCTGCTGCGCCTTAATCCCAGTGCTTTTGCGGGCGGCAAGGTGCGTGGTTTGAGGGTTGGAGCGCTATTAACTCTGCCGTCTTACTTAACCGAGAAGAGTGTTACGAAACCGATGCGTCAAGTGGTTTCCACGGAAACCTTAGGTCAGCCCGTTGTAACCTTACCTAAAAAGCAGTCCGCTAAACCGATGCCCGTGGTGGCCAAGGTGAGTTTGCCCTTGGCCAACTCGGTTGGTCGTGTGTTGATGACCACCTCTGTTTTGCAGGCGCGTCGGGATGCCGGTGCGCTGCGTTCATTGAACCGTAACAGCCGAGTTTATGTTGGGGATACCTTGATCACTGGTTCTGCTGGCACCACTCAGTTACGCATGAAAGACGGTGCTTTATTGGCTTTGCGCCCTTCAACGGAGTTTAAAATCGAGGAGTACCGTTACGAAGGCAGTGAAAACGGACGTGAGCGGAGTTTCTTCCGCCTCTTGCGCGGGGGATTTCGCACCATTACTGGCGCGGTGGGGCACCTGAACAAATCTAATTATCGGGTTGCAACTCGGGTGGCGACCATCGGCATTCGGGGTACTCATTACGGTTTGCAGCTTTGTGATTCCGGTTGTGGTGCAGGTAAAAGCGGACTTTATGGCGGTGTTGTGGATGGCAGCATTGTGGTGAGCAACGATGCGGGGGAGAAAGTGTTCAACAATGATGAATATTTTCATGTTGCTACCGCGGCCTCCCAGGCTCGGCCTTTGTTAGCTCCTCCTGGGGTGGTGTTCGATGCGGATATGCCCGCGAGCGGTGGTGATGATTCTGAGGGTGTTGAGGGCATCATGGCGAGTTTGAGCAACATGCATCCTGATGCGGATCAACTTTCTGTCAGCATGTTGTCAACTATCACGACAACGGTTTCTGAACAGCCTAATGCCGTAGGTAAACAGGCCAATCCAGAAGAACAGTTTAATTCTGTGGGTGTGGTGGGTGGACGGGGCAGTGCACCCGTTGCCGGTTCAGTTGCGTTGGCCGCTTGGTCGTCAGAATCCGCTTCCGGTCAGTTTTCTGGCAACAGCTCGGGGGTGCAAGCAGGTGAAGCAAACGGTGCTTTTTCAGTTGAGCAGCAGCGTACTGACATTGCTTCAGGTCAACGGGTGGATAATGCCGTTTCAGCGTTGGGGCGGCAAGAGAACCGAGTTGCGTTTTTAGCAGGCAATGCTCTGTTAAGAGACACCGGTTTGGTGCAGGTTGCGGGAGTGGATGTGGGTTGGGGGCGTTGGCAAGGCGATTGGCGAGCGTTCTCTAACGATGTTGAACAGAGCAATGGTTCCAGTGTGCATTATGTTTATGGCTCTCAAGTGACCACTGCTGATCAGTTACGTGCGTTGAGTGGTACGGTTAATTACACCACGATTGTGGGTGGAACCTTGTCTACTGCACATAGCCCCAGTGTCAATACGGGGCAATTGACCTCTGTTGAGGTAGAGGTTGATTTTGGTGCTATGCAGATTGATAAATATGAAATCAGCGCGGATTTTATGGACAGTACTGAAACCTTGAGTGCGCAGAGCATTGCGCCGACGTCGTTGAGCAGCGCAGCTCAGGGTGGCCTTGTTTTAGATGGTAATTATATTACGGCGACTTCTGTTACTCAGCCCTTGAGCGGCAGTGCCAGTGTGAACTTTGTCGGTGCGCAGGCACAAGGCCTGTTGAGCAGTTACGCTTTGGCGGGTGAAGATAATGCGTACAGTGGGACTTTTGTTGCTACTGCGCCTTAAAAACAGGTGACGGTGATTGATAAAAAACGGTGGCTTAGGCCACCGTTTTTTATCTGTTCTGTTTTAGTGTCGTCGTGGCAATAAATTGGAGAGCAGAAAAAAGAGGCTGGCGGTGACCACAATGGAAGGGCCGGTTGGGCTGTCCCACCAAAGGGACGCTTGAATGCCGATTAAAACCGACAGAGCGCCAATCACAATGGAGCCAAACGCCATCTGTTCGGGGCTGTTGGCCAGCCGTTGTGCCGCAGCAGAGGGAATAATCAATAGAGAAGTGATCAATAAAATACCCACCACTTTGAGCGCTACGGCCACCAATACCGCAATCAACATGACAAAGACGACGTGGCTGCGAAACAGTGAAACCCCTTCAACTTGAGCCAGTTCTTCGTGCAGGGTGACCGCCAGCAGTTGTTGCCACAGATAGGCCAGCACAAGCAGGCTTAGCAGGCTAACCCCAGCCATAATCCACAGCTCTTCGTTGGTGACCGATAAAATATCGCCAAACAGAAAGGCGTAGAGATCCAGTTGTTGGTTTTCAAGAAAGCCCAACCCCACTAGCCCCAACGAGAGACTGGTGTGGGAAAAAATACCTAAGAGGGTGTCGTTGGCCAGCGGTTGCCAGCGTTGCAAAAGGGCTAAAAACAGCCCTAGACCAACGGTGATCAACAGTACGCCAAAGGTGGGAGATAAGCCCATAAGAAAACCCAAAACGATGCCAAGCAGCGCCGAGTGCGAGATGGCTTCACCGAAATAGGCCATGCGTCGCCAGACGACAAAACAGCCCATGGGGCCTGCGACCACCGCGACCAACAGACCGGCAAGGATGGCGCGGTAGATAAAATCATCCATGTTTATTTGGCTCTGAATGAGGCAGGATATTGCCGTGCAGGTCGTGTTGGTGGTCGTGGTGGTGGTTGTAGAGTGCCATGCTGTTGTCCAGAGCGCCAAACAGGCGCAGGTATTCAGGGTGCTGACTGACCGATTCGGGGTGCCCCGTGCAGCAAATATGGTGGTTCAGACAGATAACAAAATCGCTGGCGGCCATCACCAGATGTAGATCGTGGGAGACCATAAAGACGCTGCAACCCTGTTCGTCACGTACTTGGGCGATGATGCGATACAGCTCTTGTTGGCCGTTGATATCAACGCCTTGCGCTGGTTCATCCAGTACCAGCAAGTTCGGTTCGCGCAGCAGAGCACGAGCAAGCAGCAGGCGCTGCATCTCGCCGCCGGAGACTTTTTGCAACGGTTTGTGCAAAATGGCTTGGATTTCAGTGAGTTCTAAAATAGTCTGCTGCTGCGATAAGTCAACTGGCATATTCAGGGTGAGAAATCGTGCCACGGTGAGAGGTAGGCTGGGGTTGATGTGCAGCTTTTGCGGCATGTAACCGATGCGTAGGTCGGGGCGCTGGTAAATCTGGCCTTGTTGCGGTTTGAGTAGGCCGAGCAAAAGGCGGATCAGTGTGCTTTTGCCAGAGCCATTGGGGCCGATGAGGGTGAGGATTTTTCCTTCGCGCAGTTCAAAACTGATGTTTTTCAGTACCTCTTGGCCTTGAAACTGATGGCTGAGCTGGTCGCATTTGAGAATTATTGAGTGCTTGTTTGTCATGCTGGGCTTTTGGGTTGATGCATTCGGGCTGATTTTACTGATCTTTTGAGGGGTGTGGTGAGGGAAATGCGCTTTATTTTAAAAAATAGGTGGATGCTGTTTCTATTGTGGGTGGTTTTGTCCGTAAGCCAAGAGGCTCGTTCTGAGGCGGCGATTCGGCTGGTGGTTTCCATTAAGCCTCTGCATTCTCTAGCCAGTGCGGTGATGCGGGGGGTGGCAGAGCCGCAGTTGTTGATTAAAGGTCGGGTTTCGCCGCATCATTTTTCACTGAAGCCGAGTCACATTCGTATGTTGCAACAAGCAGATATTCTGCTGTGGCTGGGCGCTACAGTGGAATCCTCGCTGGCCAAAGTGGTTGGGCAGTTGCCCGTTTCGGTGCAGAGTTTGAGCTTGTTACAGGAGCCGAGTCTGTTGCGGTTGCCGCTGCGAAACGGCGGTGTCTGGCATCACGATCATAATCATGGTGGCGTGGCGGAGTTGTTGGATGAGGGGGTGAAGATAGACTCTCATCTTTGGTTGGATCCTTTTAATGCGAAACGTATTGTGCAGCGTTTGGCGGTGCTGTTAAGTCAGCGTGATCCCCGTAATCAAGAGCGCTACAAGGCCAATGCGGAACGAGTTCTGAAACAGTTACAGGCCTTGCATTTGGAAATTAAGTTGCGCTTGGCGCCGATTCAGAATCGACCCTACTTGGTCTATCATGACGCTTATCAATATTTTGAGCGCCGTTACGCTTTGGCAGCAACGGGGGCGCTTGTGTTGGATTTGAGCCAGAGAGCGGGGGCAAAGCGGCTGCGCTTGTTGCGTAAAAAAATACAGTCTGATGCCATTCGTTGTGCTTTTTTTGAACCGCAGTACGATGCCCGTCTGTTGAATTCGGTGGTGGCTAATTTGCCGATTAAAGTTGACGTATTGGATCCCTTGGGGGCTGATTTGCCCGCTGGAGAGGCGCTCTATTTTGATTTGATGCGGCGTTTAACGGCGCAGTTGGTGAGTTGTTTATCAGATTAGACCTATACTTTGACTCTAGCAGGAGAGAAACGATGAAAATGTTACTGTTGCTGCTGTTTTGTCTGAATTCTGTTGGGGTTATGGCGGAAGCCAAATACGAGGAGACCCCTTATCCAGAGCCTAAAGTGGTGTTCGATTTTTTTCTCGATGATCCTAAAAAAATGGCCAGTGCGCTGTACTGGTTGCGCTCTTTGATGAACCCGCTAATGGACTCGCCATACGATTACGCGCCTGAGTTTATGGAGTTGAAGGTGGTGATTCACTGAACAGCAGACAAAAAAAGGGAAGATAAATTCCTCCCTTGGTTGAAGTCTATTGGAGCAATGCGTTTAACGGGTTGGTAGACGCAATTTCTGTCCGGGCTGGATTTTGTTAGGATCCGAAATGATGTCACGATTGGCATCAAATAGACGTTGATACGCTTGTGCATCGCCATAAAGACGAGCTGCAATACCCGATAGACTTTCACCTGGTTTGACCGTAATGGTGGCTTGAGAGGTGGTCTCTTCAACCAATACCGGCAGAGTGAAGGTGGGCGCAGTAAGAACATTGTCACTGCGCGTCGCCTGTTGCATTGAGGTCAACACTCGGTTCGGTATCATCACCACTATCAGCGACTGTCTCCCCTTCATCATCCACTTCGGAGCTTAGACTCTGTAGATAAGGATCGTTAGAGTCGTTGATGGTGGCACTGAAACCTTGAATCGCATTTTGAATCAGCTCGGTTTCGGTGGCCTCTTTGTCCAGCTCGGCTGCTAGGCTGTTGGTATTTTCTTTTGCCCCTGCTTCTTCATCAACCGCATTGGATATGGCTTGCTGAATGGAGAGAAAGGAGGAGTCTAGACTGACATCGCCACTGGACTCAGCGGGTGCGCTGACCATGGGAGCCGTGGTGATTTTGATTTCAGGTTTAAGTTCTGCTTTGGATTTTGGTGCTGGTTTACTGACCACAACAGCGGCTTTTGGGGCTTTTGTTGCTTCAGCATTGATTTCTACGGGTTCAGCTACTTCCGTTCCGGCTGCTTTTAAAATAGCGCGTTCAATCGAAGACAGTGCGTCTCCGTTGTCGGTGGCCGCCAACAGCGGCATTGAATGCAAACTTGTGAATATGATTGCCGAATAAACGGTGAGCGAAATTTTCATGTTGCTCCCTCCGCCGAGTAAAAAAAGGTCTGTCGAAGCGTAATTGACGCTTGACCAATGGGGTTTATAAATCACACTGTTTTTAAGTGAACGTCAGTATAACTCTTTTTCACTTTTAGGTATTAAAAGGCATGAAGTGTTCTGCATGCCTTTTAATGATTGTCATCTGTCGAAACTGGGTTATTTACCCGGTTTTACCACGGTGAGTCCCAGCAGTTGCCACGTCTGCATGCCGCCACGGAAGTAGTGCAGTTTTTCAGGTGGGTAACCGACGCGCATCAGACCTTTGATCGCACGGGGGGATTGACCACACCAAGGGCCGTTACAAAACAGCAGCAGTGATTTGGCATTGCGGAAATCCCAAAGATCCGCGCCTTGTTTCTTCGCTCCCAGTGCTTTCAGGACTTGACCTAAGTTGGGGTCGTCCGCTGGTGCGCTGGTGATGGTAAAGGGAATGTTAACGGAACCGGGGATGGTGCCCTTTTTATGCCATTGTGGGGTGCGTGCATCGATCAACATGCCGCTGCCGTCTTTGGATTTGGTGAGCAGAAAGTCAAGCACTTCCATTTCGCCAACCGTGCGTACCCCAGGGGCTGCTTTCATCGGTTGAACGCAGAAAGGAGGACATTTGCGTGAGGTTTTTGCAAAGCCGTTGGTGAGTTTGTGTTTCTGGTCTTGAATACGTTCGATACGGACTTTTTTACCAAAATAGGTAATGTCCACGTAAGGCAACTCTGGTGAAATGTTAACGGAACGAGCTTGGACACTCTGCATAGAAAAGAGTGCTGCTAAGCCAAGAATTGGTAAAGTTATGAGTTTAAATTTCATCGCCCTTGGAACCTCCTACCCTGGTTATTGTATGGGTGATCATTTCATTTTGTCTCTCTCCATCACGTTGTTGTGAGTGGAGATCTACAGCTGTTTAAGTCTCGATTTGGTGTCTCTTTTTATCGAGAGATTTCATCTTCGCATACCCATCTTCTTTTTTTCGGAGATCGGTAACAGGCTCTTTTCAGACCCCTTTTTGCTGTTGTTGTCACAACGGGTTAACTTTTTCACAGTGGCTGGATGAGGTCAATAGACGGACTCACCGTAGGTCTGAGTAACGGTTACCACTATCTGGCATTCTTGAGAATTTTGTAGGATTTATGCTTAAAAGCTTTTAAATGTGATTCAGAGCCTCGATTTTGCAATGTTTCTGTTGCTGCCACTTAGGATTGAGAATGCTTGTATAATGCCTTCTTTTCGACGGATGAAGTGAGTGCGTTATGAACTTGGATAAGTTAGACATTGGTGACAACGTTCCAGATGAAGTGAACGTTGTGATTGAAATCCCAGCACAAGGTGAGCCAGTTAAGTATGAGCTGGATAAAGAGAGCGGGGGGTTGGTTGTGGATCGTTTTTTCGGTACCGCCATGCATTACCCATGCAACTACGGTTTTGTGCCCCACACCTTGTCCGAAGACGGTGATCCGGTGGATGTGTTGGTGATCACTCGGGTGCCTTTGCTGAACAGCGCGATTATTGCCGTACGTCCGGTGGGCATGCTGCGTATGGAAGATGAATCCGGTGTGGATGCCAAAATCATCGCAGTACCCATTGATAAATTGACCCGCCAGTATAAAGATGTGCATGAACTGGAAGACTTGCCCGAAACCTTTTTGCATGAGATTTCTCATTTTTTCGAGCAGTACAAAGCTTTGGAGCCGGGTAAGTGGGCCAAGGTGGACGGTTGGGCTGATGCAGCAGCGGCTAAACAAGAGATTGTTGATTCAATAACTCGCTATGGAAATGATGCGACCTAGTTGTTGAGCACATGTTTTATCCCATTTTGAAATCAGGATTGTTTTGTCTCTCTTGGTGTTTTCAATAGAGTGGCGTTTATGGCTCGACGAGATCGAATACGTGACTTCAGTGGGGAAGCCCGAGTCATTCGTGAGCGTGCGATTTTGGCTGGGCTGTTGTGCGGTTTGATCATTGTGGTCTTGCTGGCACGGCTATTTCTGCTGCAAAAAGTCAATCACGAACATTATTTAACCCTCTCTACTAAAAATCGCGTCCGTCTGATGGCGATTGCCCCCACTCGGGGGCAAATTTTTGATCGTAATGGGGTGGTCTTGGCGCAAAACCTTCCCAGCTATCGTTTGGAGATTACCGCCGAAGAAGTTGCCTCAATGGAAGAGACTTTGCAGCAGTTGCAGCAGTACGTCTCTTTGAGTGAACGTGACATCAAACGCTTTAAAAAACTCAATCGACGTAAACGTGCTTCAGAGGGGGTGCCGGTACGTTTTAATATGAGCGATCAGGAAGTGGCTCGATTCTCAGTGCATCGCCACCTTTTTCCGGGGGTTGAGGTGGTGGTGCGTCTGAATCGAAGTTATCCACTGAAAGAGTTGGCCGTACACACGGTTGGTTATGTGGGACGAATTAATGAGCGTGAAGCTAAAAAATTGGATCGTGCTCGTTACAGTGGCACAACCCATACGGGCAAGACAGGCATTGAAAAATATTATGAAAATTTGCTGCATGGCCAAGTGGGCTTTCGTCAGGTAGAGGTCAATGTGCAGGGGAGAGTGGTGCAGGAACTGGATAAAAAAGCCCCCTTGCCAGGTAAAAACCTCTATTTGACCTTGGATTCAGGTTTGCAGGCGGCAGCAGAAAAAGCCTTAGCCGATTACAGCGGAGCGGCAGCGGTGGTGGATGTGCGCACCGGTGAGGTCTTGGCTTTGGTCAGTAAGCCGGTTTATGATCCGAATCTATTTGTAAATGGCATCAGCCAGAAAAATTACGATTTATTGCGTAACAATGATGAACGACCGCTCTTCAATCGCAGTGTGTCGGGTCAATACCCGCCTGGTTCAACGATCAAACCGATGATGGGTGTGATTGGTTTGGAAGAGGGTGTGGTTTCAGTCCATGATCGTGTGTTTTGTGCGGGGTTTTATCGATTGCCCAATGAAGCGCGCCGTTACCGAGACTGGAAGCGCAGCGGTCATGGTTTGGTTAATTTGGAGCAGTCCATTGCTCAATCTTGCGATGTTTATTTTTACGATTTGGCTTTGAAGCTGGGCATTGATCGGCTTTCACCTTTTATGCAGCGCTTTGGTTTTGGTCATCGTACTGGCATTGATGTTCCTGGTGAAGCGAGTGGCATTATGCCGTCACGTGCTTGGAAAAAGCGCAATCGCAAACAGTCGTGGTATCCAGGAGAGACGATCATTACCGGCATTGGCCAAGGCTATATGACGGTTACACCGTTGCAGTTGGCGGTGGCAACGTCGGTGATTGCCAGCAAGGGGCGACGAGTACAGCCACACTTATTGATGGGGTCACAAGATATTTTGGGCGGTGAAGTGAAGTTGAGCAGCAGTCAGTTGTTAACGCCGTTGAATGACATTAAAGCGCAAACGTGGCAGGCGGTGATTCACTCTATGGAGAGCGTCATGTATGCACCTCAAGGGACAGGGCGACGCTCGGCTCTTAATGCGTCCTATCGGATTGCTGGAAAAACCGGTACAGCACAGGTTTACAGCTTGGGGCAAGATGAAAAATACGATGCCAAAACCTTGGCTTATAAACTGCGGGATCACGCTCTGTTTGTTGCTTTTGCGCCGCTTGATCAGCCGAAAATTGCTTTGGCTGTGATCGCGGAGCACGGTGGCGGCGGTGGTTCGGTGGCGGCACCGATTGCGCGTAAAATTTTAGATTATTATCTTGATGAAGGGGCTGCCTCCTCACGGAAGGAGCAGTAGGTCGATGGCTTATTACGGTTACGATCGACGTCAGAATAACCCTCCTACATCTCTGTCGCGGATGATCTTGCAGTTTTTTCATCTGGATGGGTCTCTGTTGATCTTGATCAGCCTGCTCTGTGGTGTGGGTTTGCTGGTGTTGTACAGCGCCAGTGGTGAGAGTGTGCGAATTGTTAATCGACAGGCAATGCATTTGGGTGCGGCTTATGTGGGCATGTTGCTGTTGGCGCAGGTCTCACCACAAACCTTGCAACGCTGGTCGCCGTGGCTGTTTCTGCTTGGCCTGCTGGCTCTGTTGGCGGTGCTGTTTTTTGGTGAAATGGGCAAAGGCGCACAGCGTTGGATTAACCTTGGTTTTATCCGTTTTCAACCTGCGGAGGTGATGAAATTGGCAGTGCCGATGATGGTGGCTTGGTATTTGAGTGCCTTTGCCATGCCGCCCCGTTCGGTGCGTATTTTGATGGCGATGTTGTTGGTGCTGGTGCCTTGCGTGATGATCGGTATGCAGCCGGATTTGGGTACGGCGATTTTGGTTGGCAGTGCCGGTTTTTTTGTGCTCTTTTTTGCGGGTATGCGTTTGCGTTTGATCGTCGGTCTGTTGGTTGTGGCTGGAGCGATGGTGCCGGTGATGTGGTACTTTTTTATGCACGCCTACCAGCGGCAACGGGTGTTGACTTTTTTAAACCCTGAATCCGATCCTTTGGGGTCGGGCTATCACATCATTCAATCTAAAATTGCCATTGGCAGTGGGGGGTTGTATGGCAAGGGGTGGTTGAACGGCTCGCAGTCGCAGCTGGATTTTTTGCCAGAGAGTTCGACGGATTTTATTTTTGCGGTGTTTGGCGAGGAGTTTGGCTGGTTTGGGGTGGTGGTGCTGCTGCTGCTCTATTTGTTGGTGGTGGTGCGTGGCCTCATGATTGCTGCACAGACGCAAGATCGTTATGCGCGTATGTTGGCAGGCAGTTTGAGCATGACATTTTTTGTTTATTTAGTGGTGAATGTTGGTATGGTGACCGGCATGTTACCCGTGGTGGGAGTGCCGTTGCCGCTGGTGAGTTATGGGGGAACCTCTGCGGTGACCCTAATGGTGGGTTTCGGCATTCTTATGTCCATTCAATCAGATCGACGACTATTGGCAAGATAGGGATATGAAAAACAGTAAACTTTTGCAGGGTATTGTGGGTTCGGTGTTGTTGTTGGCCGCTTCGTTAACGCAAGCGTCTTACAGTGATCGTCAAGATGTGCGTCAATTTATTCAGAAGATGGTAAAAAAACATCAACTGGATAAGGCGATGTTGACCGAGTTATTTCGCGGCGCTGAGAAACAAAACGTCGTGTTAAAAGCGATGGCCAAACCGGCGGAAGGCGTTATGCAGTGGCACCGGTATCGGCGTATTTTTCTGACCGACAATCGCATCAATAAAGGCGTGGCCTTTTGGCGGGACAACCGCGCTTTGCTGGAACGAGCGGAAAAAAAATTCGGTGTACCCGCTAGGATCATTGTGGCCATTATTGGCGTTGAAACTTATTACGGTAAACGCTGGGGTACGCTGCCGGTGTTGGATACGTTGATCACTTTGGCCTTTGATTACCCCAAGCGGGCTAAATTTTTTACCAAAGAGTTGGAGCACTTTTTACTCTTGCAAGAGCAAGAGTCTATTGATGTGCTTAAGGTGACCGGTTCTTACGCTGGAGCGATGGGGATGCCGCAGTTTATCTCCAGCAGCTATCGTGCGTACGCGGTGGATTTTGATGGTGATGGCAAACGAGATCTCTGGAACAGTAAATCCGATGTGATTGGCAGTGTAGCCAACTACTTTAAGCGTCACGGCTGGAAAATGGGACAGCCCGTTACGGAACAGCTGTTTCCCGAAGGGGATGCTTATAAGTCGCTGTTGAGTAAAAAACTGAAACCAAAACGCTCTGCACGGCAGTTGAAAAAAGCCGGTTTTGCTGTTGATGCCAAAAAAGGTGAGCGCTTTAGCGTTACTGAATTTGTACAAAAAAAGGGCGCAGATGTGTGGTTGGGGCGGCATAATTTTTATGTCATTACCCGTTACAATCACAGTGCCATGTACGCGATGGCGGTCTATCAATTGAGTGAAGAGATCGCTAAAAAGCGTCAACAAGAGATGATTAAGTAGTGTGCTGTCTCTCGCAGTGATGCGTTTTCCTTTTGTTCTGTTGTTTGCGCTGCTGTTGAGTGCGTGCGGTGGGACAACGCTTAAACCCGATGAGGGCGATGGGCCGGGTCGAGTTTTAGACCCGTCTCAGATTCGTGACCCAATTCCTAAGATGGAGCCGCGCAGCCGGTACGGTAATCCCAAATCTTATGTGGTGTTTGGCAAACGTTATTACGTCATGCCGAGCAGCAAGGGGTATCAGGAGAAGGGCATTGCTTCTTGGTATGGCAGCAAATTTCACGGTCGCCGCACCTCCAGCGGCGAACCCTTTGATATGTATCTTGTGACGGCGGCACATCGCAGCTTGCCTCTGCCAACTTACGTTGAAATTACCCATCTGGACAACGGTCGTAAGATCATTGCCAAGGTTAATGATCGTGGCCCGTTTCACGCCAAGCGCATCATTGATCTCTCCTACGCCGCTGCGGCTAAGTTGGGCATTTTGGCTACCGGTACGGGGCGGGTTGAGGTGCGGGCTTTGGATCTCTCCTCTGAGGGCGAAAAACGAGAATTCGATAAAGTTGAATCAAATGAGTCAGTGGGGTTGTCGATTCAAGTGGGAGCTTACCGTGAAGAGGCTAATGCATGGGCGATGCAGCGTCGTTTGCAGCGTCTCTTCCGTCGTCAGGGTGTAACGCTTTATGCCGCCCGTGATCCTACTAAGCTTTATCGGGTGCGTATTGGGCCTTTGCAAAATCAGCAGCAGGCCGATCAAGTGGCGCAGAGCTTGGAACAAGAGGGTATATTTTCTTACTCATTATTGCGCGATGCGGACTAGATCTACCTTTTTATTTGGAAGCGCGTTACCATTCTTCCCTTTTTGATCTTTAGCAGAGTGATTATTACCCACATGTTTTCTATTTCTGAAGTTGCCTCTGAGCTGAAAAACGGTAGGCACTTGTTTGTTGCAACACTTCTTAGTTTGGTGCTGTTTTTTTTCACCTTAGTGGCGAATGCAGCACCAATGCCGATTCCGGCTCCGCCGTCGATTGCGGCCAAAAGTTACTTGTTGATTGATTTTGACAGTGGCCATACCTTGATGGATCGTGCGTCGAGTGCGCGCATTGAGCCTGCCAGCATTACTAAACTGATGACCGCTTACGTGGTTTACAATGAGTTGGAAAAAGGCACGTTTAACGACGCTGACTTGGTGACCATCAGTGAAAAAGCCTGGCGTATGAAAGGCTCCCGCATGTTCATTGAAGTGGGCAAACAGGTGTCGGTGAAAGATCTGCTGCGTGGTTTGACCATTCAATCAGGTAACGATGCCAGTGTGGCTCTGGCGGAGTTTGTGGCGGGCAGCGAAGACAGTTTTGTCAGTCACATGAATCTCTATGCGGATCGCTTGGGCATGTCTGATACGCATTTTATGAACAGCACCGGTTTGCCTCACGCAGAGCATTACACCAGCGCGAGAGATCTGGCCAAGCTGGCGCGCGCACTGATTAATAACTTTCCTGAACAGTATAAAATGTACGCGGAAAAGCAGTTTGTTTATAACAACATTCCGCAGTACAACCGCAATAAACTGCTCTGGAGTGACAGCAGCGTTGATGGTCTGAAAACCGGTCACACCGAATCCGCCGGTTATTGTCTGGCCAGTTCGGCGAAACGGGGTGAGATGCGTCTGATTTCGATTTTATTGGGCGCTAAGAGCAAAAAATCCCGTGCTCGTGAGAGTCAGAAGATGCTGGATTACGGTTTCCGCTTTTTCCGTACTTACAAGTTGTACAGCAAAGATCAGGTGTTGAATCGCGCACGGATCTGGAAGGGCGAAGTGAGTGAGTTGCCGTTGGGCGTTAGTGATGATTTTTACATCACCATTCCGCGTGATCAGTACGGCGATTTGAAAGCCAATATGGAGTTGCAAGAGCCGATTACCGCTCCGATAACACAAGGCACGGCCTTGGGTACAGTGCAGGTGCATCTGTTTGATAAATTGGTGAAAGAGCAGCCGTTGGTGGCGTTGAAAGAGGTGCCTGAGGGCAATTTCTTCCAGCGCAGTTGGGATACGGTGTTGGAGTCCATTGACTCGTTTTAACTAATCTCATCGGTATGCTTGCTTAGGGAAAGCGCAGCATTGGCTGCGCTTTTTCGTTGTTGAAGATTGATTTAACGTTGGAAAGAGGTGCAGTTATGCGTGGCGTGGCCTATTTGAACGGTGTGTTTTTGCCTTTATCTGAGGCGAAAATATCGGTTTTGGATCGTGGTTTTTTGTTTGGTGACGGTGTTTACGAAGTGATTCCCGCCTACGGCGGTGAGCTGTTCCGTCTGCCGCAGCACTTGGCGCGTCTGCAGCGCAGTTTGGATGGCATTCGTCTGGCCAATCCGCACAGCGAGGCTGAGTGGACACACATTTTGCAGCAGGTGGTGGATCACAGCAGCGAGCCAGAGCAGAACGTCTACTTGCAGTTGACGCGAGGGGTGCAGACACGGCGCGATCATGTGGTCTCAGAACCGATGCAGCCAACGGTTTTCTCCATGAGCAACCCGATTCTTCCTCTGTCGCCTGAGGTGATAAACAATGGCATCAAAGCGGTGACGATGGACGACATTCGTTGGGAGTATTGCCATCTGAAAACCATCGCTCTGTTGCCCAATGTGCTGCTTAAACAGCAGGCCTATGAAACCGGTGCCAGTGAAGCGTTGCTGGTGAAAACCGGCTGTGGTTACCGAAGGTTCGGCGAGTAACTTTTTTATTGTTGAGCAAGGGGTGATCATCACGCCACCGAAAAGTGCCAAACTGCTGCCAGGCGTGACCCGTGATCTGGTCTTGGAGCTGGCCGCTGAATACGGTCTGCCCCACCGAGAAGAGGAGGTGCCTTTGGCGCAGTTACAGAGTGCAGATGAGATTTGGCTCACCAGCTCGACCCGTGAGGTGGTGCCGGTAACGCAGTTAGACGGTCAGCCTGTGGGTTCCGGTCTGCCAGGGAAGGTTTGGAAGACCCTGCGGGACTGTTATCAAATATTTAAACGCCAACAGTGTCGTCTGCAGGAGGATAAATCATGAGCGAAGAGAGTTTAATTGAGTTTCCCTGTCAGTTTGCTATCAAGGTGATGGGCAAAAACTCCACTGAATTTGAAGCCTTGGTGATCTCCATTGTGCGCCAGCACGTTTCTGATCTGGGTGAGGGTGCGGTGAAAAATCGCCCCAGCAGCAAGGGTAAATTCACCTCGCTGACGGTGACGGTCAACGCCACCAGTCAGCAGCATTTGGATGACATTTACCGTGCCTTGACCGCCAGTAAGCAGGTGTTAATGGCGCTGTGATGGCTCAAGATGATTTGATTGTGCGTCAATTGGGATTGTGTGATTACGAACCGATCTGGCACGCGATGCAGAATTTTACCGATCAGCGTCAACCAGAGAGTCTCGATGAATTTTGGCTGCTGGAGCATGAGCCGATCTTTACCCAAGGCCAAGCGGGTAAGGCAGAGCATCTGCTCAACCCCGGTCATATTCCTGTTTTGCAGGTGGATCGCGGTGGGCAGGTGACTTACCACGGACCTGGTCAGTTGATGTTCTATCTGTTGTTGGATCTGCGCCGACGTAAGTTGGGCGTGCGCCAGTTGGTGACGTTGATGGAGCAGAGCGTGATTAAGCTGCTGGCGGAATACGATATTACGGCACTGGCCAGAGCAGATGCGCCGGGGGTTTATGTTGATGCGGCTAAAGTGGCCGCGCTCGGTTTGCGCGTGCGCCACGGGCGCTGTTATCACGGGTTGAGTTTGAACGTCGATCTGGATTTAAGCCCCTTTGCGGGCATCAATCCCTGTGGTTATCAGGGTCTGAAGGTGACGCGGCTGCACGATTTGGGTGTGGAAGATTCTTTGGCTGAGGTGCGAGCGCGTCTGAGCGAGCATTTGCTGATGGAACTGGGTTACAATAGCCCTCATTTTACCACTGAATTTCCTAACGATTATGTCTGATAAAACCTCCGTTACTGCCCCCTCTCGCCTTGATCCTGAACACCACCAACGGGGCGCGGCCAAGTTGTCGCGCATTCCAGTGAAGATCAAACGCACCGAAAAAATGGTGCGTAAACCGCGCTGGATTCGCGCCGCCCATCAAGGTGATCCCAAAGTACAGCAGTTGAAAAAGCTGCTGCGCGAGAAAAATTTGCACACCGTTTGTGAAGAGGCTAACTGCCCCAATTTGGGCGAGTGTTTCAGCCACGGTACGGCGACCTTTATGATTATGGGTGACATCTGCACCCGTCGCTGCCCCTTTTGTGATGTCTCTCACGGTCGGCCTAACCCGTTGGATAAAGATGAACCCAAGCAGTTGGGGCAGACCATTCAGCTGATGGGGCTCTCGTATGTGGTGATCACTTCGGTGGATCGGGACGATCTGCGTGACGGCGGTGCAGGGCATTTTGCCGAGTGCATTGCTGAGGTTAAAGCGGCTAATCCTAAAATTCAGATCGAGGTCTTGGTGCCTGATTTTCGTGGTCGTATGGAAGTGGCGCTGGAGGCTTTGGGTCAGAATTTGCCCCACGTCTTTAACCACAATTTGGAGACGGTGCCGCGCCTTTATAAAGCCGCTCGTCCTGGCTCGGATTATCAGTGGTCGTTGGATCTGCTGAAAAATTTCAAGGCGCGCTTTAAGGGCATCGCTACCAAGTCCGGTTTGATGTTGGGTTTGGGTGAAGAGCTGGCTGAGGTGGAGCAGGTGATGTTGGATCTGCGCGCCCACGGCTGTGAGATGTTGACCTTGGGGCAGTATTTGCAACCGAGCCGCGATCATCTGCCGGTGGCGCGTTTTGTCACTCCTGAGGAGTTTGATGAGTTGGCGTTGATCGGGAAAAAGATGGGCTTTCAGCATGTGGCCAGTGGGCCAATGGTGCGCTCGTCCTATCATGCCGATCAGCAGGCGATGTCAGCCGGTGCGGTGGAGTAGAGAATCAACATGAGAATATTAAAATATACGTTGCTGGCTCTGCCGGTGTTGGTTTGGCTTTTTTGGGTGTTGGCTCCCAGTGATCGCACTTATCGCATGACGGATCTGCCGTGGCAGCATGAGGTGTTGGCTAACGGTGATTTGAAGGTGTTTGGTTTGACTTTGGGTCAATCGATTTTGCAAGAGGCGCGGGTCAAAGTGGCCAAACCGGCCAGCGTTGGCCTGTTTCAAAACCCAGATAATGAGCTTGCTCTGGAAGCCTATTTTGAAAATGTGTTGTTGTCGGGTCTGCGGGTGGGTTTGATCTGTGAGGTTGAGGCGACTCAAGCGCAGTTAATAGAGTTTGCCAAGCGCAATGTGAGTCGTTCTCCTATGCCCAGTGGTTCATTGAAATACGAGCTGACCGAGGCGGATCTGAACACCATTGTGGATTGGAAAATTCGCAGCCTGAATTATTTGCCGACGATCAATTGGGAGCCTGAGCTGTTATTGCGTCGTTTTGGTTTGCCGGATGAGAAGATTACTTTAAAAGAGAACATCGCGTATTGGCTCTACCCCAAACAGGGATTGGCGATTACTGTAGACGATGAAGGCAAAGAGCTGATGCAGTACGTTAGACCAGCGGACTTTGGTCGGATTCGGGAAGAGATTGATAAGCAGGTGGTGGCTGAAGAGGTTGAAGAGGTTTTGTAGGTTGATTTTTTATTCGTTGCTTAAAACGGTTTTGTTGAACGTAAGCACAAATTTTTGCCGTACCCGTAGAGGCATCCCTTGTGTATGCCCAAAACAATAATCAATCGTAATTAGGGCAACCACAAGGGATTGCCCCTACAGTTGGATGGATTAAATGGTGGTTATGCTCGCCTAGGTTTTACTGCACGCTAATTTATATTGCCCAGAAGTCAGCCCGACCATGTGTGTATTGACATGCTCACTACCCTTGCGCTGCTGTCTTTCAACCCCTGTTTGGGTAACTCTTGATTGGCAATTTTTTTCTCAGTGGCTGCTTTGCGACGTTGATCAAAGACCGTTTTCACCTGTTGGCTGTAGTCGGTTAGCATCTTATCGACCGCATCTTGTTTCTCTTTTTGGCTGATCAATTGGCAGATGTAGTTTTTGTCTTTGGCAAAGAGATTGTAATGGTCGTGTTTCCCTCCAGAGGCTTTTTCCCAGACCTTTTTGTCCAGAATGGCATCGGCTTGTACAACAAGAACATCGTCATTTTGCAGTTGAATCAGATAGAGACCAGCGGCGTTGAAAAAAATCTCATGACCAACTGGATCAACTTGCTGCGGGTGGGGGTCTCTTGCACCGTGTTCGGCAACGGCGCTGGCCAGAGCGCTGAGGCCGAAGAGAAAAATCGACAGGGGGATATAAAAGATTTTTTTGAGTGTCATGGGCTTTCCTTTGCCTGTTGTACAATTCAGTTCCTGACTACGCTGAAGTGTAGCCATTAAGGTGGACTGTGGTGTCTTGATTAGATCAGTTGTGCTGCTTTAGCTCATACCTCAATTGCGGTAGTGGGGTGTTGTTCAGGGGTTTTTTGTCAGCACCAAATTGGTGCATTTTTTTGTCTAGGCACTAATTTATGCCCGATTTAAGATTATTCAGATGGGTCAATAGAGAAGTGTTTTATAAAAGTAATTAATAATCAATAGTTTATTTAATTAAAAAACATATATCTTTAAGTGGTATGTATTTTGCTTTTTAAGTAACAAATCAATCTTTAAAGCCCCTCAAGTGGGCATTTGTCGAGGTCAAAAAAATGAAACAACGTTTGGTACTGGTGGGTAACGGCATGGCAGGTATGCGTGCGGTTGAGGAGCTGCTGAAGCTGGAGCCAGAGAAATATGAAATCACCGTCTTTGGCTCGGAGCCATACGGTAATTACAATCGTATTATGCTCTCGCCTGTGCTGGCCAGTGAACAGACCATCGACGATATTATTTTGAATACGCCTGAATGGTACGCGGAAAACAACATCACTCTGCATACGGGCAAGCTGGTCACCGAAATTGACCGTGTTCAACAGCGGGTGGTGTGTGCCGATGGCACCACCGCCGATTACGACCGCGTGATTTTGGCCACGGGTTCCAACCCGTTTATGATTCCTCTGCCGGGCATTGATAAACAAGGTGTGTTGGGTTTTCGAGACATTGCTGATGTTGACACCATGCTGGCCGCTTCACAGCAGCATAAAAAAGCGGTGGTGATCGGCGGTGGTCTGCTCGGGCTGGAGGCCGCCAATGGCCTGATGAAACAGGGCATGGATGTGACCGTGGTGCATCTGCTCGACAGCTTGATGGAGCGTCAGTTGGATCCTCCGGCTTCGGCCATGTTAAAAGCCTCGCTCGAAGAGCGGGGTATGACCTTTATGATGGAAGCGCAGACGGCTTCGATCTTGGGTGATGAGCGGGTTACGGCGGTACAGTTTGCCGACGGTTCGAAGATCGATGCAGATCTGGTGGTGATGGCGGTGGGTATTCGCCCCAACATCGAATTGGCGCAAAATTCGGGTGTTTACTGCGAGCGCGGCGTGGTGGTGAACGACACCATGCAGAGTTATGACCCTAAAATTTACGCCGTCGGTGAGTGTGTTCAGCATCGTGGCAACTGCTACGGCTTGGTGGCTCCGTTGTTTGAGCAGGCGAAAGTTTGTGCTAACCATTTGGCTCAGTTGGGTTACAGCCTTTATGAGGGTTCCGTTACCTCGACCAAATTGAAAGTGACCGGCATTGATCTTTTCTCCGCCGGTGATTTTAATGAAGGCGAAGGCGATGAGGTTTTGTTGATGCAAGATCCCTCGCAAGGGGTCTACAAAAAATTGGTGATCCGCGACAACCGCATCAAGGGTGCGGTGTTGTACGGTGACACGATGGACGGTACGTGGTATTTCCAACTGCTGCGTGAAGGCACCGACATCAGTGATTTCCGCAGCACCATTATGTTTGGTCAGCACGATTTGGGTGATGCCGGACACGGTGATGAAGCGCGGGTGGCGATGTTATCCGACGGCGCTGAGATTTGCGGGTGCAACGGCGTTAGCAAGGGTGAGATTGTCTGTGCGATTCAGACCCAAGGCCTGTTTACCTTGGACGATGTGCGCGCCCACACCAAGGCATCAGCCTCCTGTGGTTCCTGTACCGGCTTGGTGGAGTCTTTATTGGCCAGCACCGTCGGTGAAGGTTACAGCGCTGCACCGAGTAAAAAGGCACTCTGTGGTTGCACCGAGCACAGCCACGATGATGTGATCTCGGCGGTCAAAACGCATGAACTGAAATCCATGCGAGCGGTGTTTGATTTCTTTGAATGGAAGACCCCAGACGGTTGTGCCGCCTGTCGTCCTGCACTGAATTATTATCTTTTGGCGCGTTGGCCTGAAGAGTATCAAGACGATGCTCAATCGCGGTTTATCAACGAACGGGCGCACGGCAACATTCAAAAAGACGGCACTTACTCGGTGATCCCGCGCATGTTTGGTGGTCTCTGTACCCCGAAAGACCTGCGTACGATTGCGGATGTCTGCGATAAATTTGATGTGCCGGAGATGAAAGTCACCGGTGGCCAGCGGATTGATATGTTGGGGATCAAAAAAGAAGATCTGCCGCTGGTGTGGAAAGACCTTTCCGCTGCCGGTTTTGTTTCAGGTCATGCGTATGGTAAAGCGATGCGAACGGTGAAAACCTGTGTGGGCAAAACGTGGTGTCGTTTTGGTACTCAAGACTCCACCGGCCTTGGGGTCAAGCTGGAAGAGCTGACGTGGGGGTCGTGGATGCCGCATAAGTTTAAGCTGGCGGTCTCCGGTTGCCCGCGTAACTGCGCTGAGGCGACGATTAAAGATTTTGGGGTGGTCTGTGTCGATTCCGGTTACGAGCTGCATGTCGGTGGCAACGGCGGGATTAAACTGCGCATGACCGATCTGCTCTGCAAGATTGATACGGAAGAGCAGGTGCTGGAATATTGTGGTGCTTTCACCCAGCTTTATCGTGAAGAGGCGCACTATTTAGAACGCACCGCACCGTGGGTGGAACGAGTGGGGCTGGAACATATTAAGCAATGTGTGGTGGAAGACGAAGCGGAGCGCAAACGTCTGCATGAGCGTTTTAAAGTGGGACAGAAACAGTCTCAGATTGACCCTTGGAAAGCGCGTGCTGAAGGTGCAGAAGAGAATGAATTCCGTTCCATTGAAGTTGTGGAGGTTTAGGTTATGAGCAATTGGATTAACGTAGTGGCATTGGATCAGATTCCCGTTTTGGGTGCTCGGGTGGTGAATAAAGGTGATTTGAAGATTGCCGTGTTTCGCGGTTCGGATGATCAGGTTTATGCGATTCGAGATGCTTGCCCGCACAAACAAGGGCCGTTGTCGCAGGGCATTATGCACGGCAATTCCGTCACCTGCCCGCTGCACAACTGGAAAATTGATCTCACCAGTGGCAAAGCACTGGGCGTGGACGAAGGCTGTGCCAATTTGTTTCCGGTGCGGGTTGAAGCGGGTCAGGTGCAGTTGCAATTGACCCCAGAACCACTGGCAGAGTAGGAGGTCGTATGCTGTTTGGACGGAGTAAAAAGAATCCGATTAAGATCGCCGATAAAGGCGTGGTGGAGTGGAAGTACGCCGCGTGCGGTTACTGTTCCACCGGCTGTTCCATCGAAGTGGGTCTTAATGCAGAAGGCAAACCGGTCTCCTCTCGTGGCGTGGCCGATGCCGACGTTAATCGGGGCAAACTGTGCCTGAAAGGCATTGTTGAACATGAGCTGTTTGATTCTGCCGGACGGGGTTTGATCCCAAAAATTCGTGATCAATGGCATCAGCCGTGGCAAGAGAGCAATTGGGATGCCGCTCTGGATAAGGTTCATGATGAAATTGTCCGCATTCAAGAGAAGTACGGTCGCGATTCTTTTGCGATTATCTCCACCGGTCAAATGCTAACGGAAGAGTTTTATACGCTGGGCAAATTAACCCGGGGTCTGATCGGCACCAACAACTACGACGGCAATACCACCTTGTGTATGGCTTCGGCGGTTTCCGGTTACAAACGTTCGTTTGGTTCCGATGGCCCGCCGGGCTGTTACGAAGATTTTGAGCACACCGATTGTCTGATCGCGTGGGGTTCCAATTTGCCTGAGCAGCATCCGATCATTTACTGGCGGATGAAAGAGGCACAGGAAGAACGTAAATTTCCGCTGATCGTGATTGACCCTCGGGTCACCATGTTGGCGCAAAACGCCGACATTCATCTGCCCGTCACTCCCGGTACGGATGTGGTGTTGCAGAACGCCTTTATGCACGTGATCCTTGATGAAGGGTTGGAAGATAAAGCCTACATCGAAGCCAATACCAACGGCATCGACGCGCTGCGAGAAGAGGTGGCCAAATACGATCCCACCACGGCAGCTAAGATCTGTGGCATTGACGAAGACAGCATTCGTTTGGTGGCGCGTCTGTTTGCCAATGCCGGAGCGGCGATGCAGTTCTGGACGATGGGGATCAACCAATCCACTCACGGCTCCGATGGGGTGGTGGGGATCAACAACTTGGCCTTGTTGACCGGCAACATCGGAAAACCCGGTGGCACCAGCCTCTCCATTACAGGCCAGTGCAATGCGATGGGAACCCGCGAATGGTCGTCTTGTTCTGGTCTGCCCAATTATCGGGCGTTGGAAAACCCACAAGACCGTGAAGAGATTGCTCAATTTTGGAACATTGACCCTGAGTTTTTCCCGAAAAAACGCGGCATGTTCCAGACCGATATTTATCAGGCCATCGAAACGGGGCAGATCAAAGGCATCTGGTTGATTGCCACCAACCCCATGTCCTCGTTGCCCAACACCTCGCGGATTCGCAAAGCGATGGAGAAGTTGGAGTTCTGCGCGGTGCAGGATTGTTATGAGGACACCGAGAGCGCCCAATACGCTCACGTTTATCTGCCAGCGGGTACATGGGCGGAGAAAGAGGGGGTAATGACCAACACCGAACGACGGATTAATTTGGTGACCCCAATCAGTAAGGCACCGGGTGAAGCGCAGCCTGATTTGTGGATTTTCAACCGCATGGCGGAGCGTTTTAACTCTGATGGCAAAGTGACCTTCCCTGAAAAAGCGCCAGACATCTTTTTGGAGATGGGCGGTTTATCCAAGGGGCGGTTGGCGGACATCTCCGGTTTGGATCACGAGCTGATCGAAAAACACCGTGGCATTCAGTGGCCTTACACCGAAGAGCAGCGGAAAAACGGTGAGGTACCGCCTAAAGGCGGCAAGCGTCTTTACACCGAGCCGACCACCTTCCGTTATCCCGATGGCAAAGCGAAACTAATCCCTCTGCCCTTTATTGATAACAACGAAGTGCCGGATGAGAAGTTTCCTATTTGGCTCAATACGGGGCGTTTGGTTGAGCATTGGCACGGTCGTACCAAGACCGGCAAGATTGGTGAAAACAACAAATACAGCCCGATCCCTTTTATCGAAATCAACTCCGATCTGGCGCATGAACTGGGTGTTTTGGAAGGGGAGTATCTGCGTTTGGTCTCGCGTCGTTCTGATGCCATCGTGATGGCCAAACCGACTCAGCGAGTGCCGAAAAACATGGTCTTTTTGCCTTTTCACTTCCATGACTGCGCTAATCGCCTGACCTTGGGTCTGTTAGACCCTCATTCGCGTCAACCGGCTTACAAACAGTCGGCGGTGCGGATTGAAAAATTGGATGATCAGCAGGCAGCAGCTAAATTAAGCATGGAAATGCGTACGTTTTAAGGGGTAAGTATGTTTCAACGACGAGAAAATGAACCAGCGTACGCGCTGCTTAACGATCCAACCAGCCAAGAGAAGAACCGTTACGGTCTGCCCATTGATACGACCGCTGAGGGAGACTCACTTTACGGTCAGAGCCTAAATATTAATGGCGATGAGAGCGTAAGTGATAACCCCAATCGCTACAAACAGCACGGCTTCTTCTTTAATGCCGATAACTGCATCGCCTGTCACGCTTGTGAATCGGCGTGCAGCGAGAAAAACGACAATCCCGCTCACATCTCTTTCCGTTCGGTGGGGTTTGTGGAGGGGGGAACCTATCCTGCTTACCAGCGGATGAACATTTCAATGGCCTGCAACCATTGTGATGATCCGGTCTGTTTGAAGGGCTGTCCAACGCGGGCGTACACCAAATTTGCCGAATACGGTGCGGTGTTGCAAGACCCCGACATCTGTTTCGGTTGTGGTTATTGTACTTGGGTTTGCCCGTACAACGCGCCGCAGCTTGATCCGGTTAAGGGCGAGGTGAGCAAATGCAACATGTGTGTGGATCGCCTCGAAGTAGGCTTGAAACCCGCGTGTGTCTCAGCTTGTTTGGGTAAGGCGCTGGACTTTGGCGTGATCGAAAACATCCCTGAAGGGCGTGAGCAGGCTAAGGTTTCCATTCCTGGTTTTCCTGATCCTGAGATTACTCATCCAAACATCCGTTTTGAGCAAAAAGCCACGCCACCGCGTGACATGACACGGGTGGACAGTACCGCGTTGAAATACCATCAAGACGATAAGCAGGGTATTTTTAAACCGGAGCTGGATCCGAAACACGGTTTCAAGCGTTCTTGGAATTTGAAGCGTCTGTTGGGTTCCCATGAAAATGCTCACATTGCTTTTACCCTCAGTGTGCAGGCGGTGATGGGCGCGTTTGTTTTGTTGGCGTTGGCGGGCTCGTTGGGCTTGGCTGCGATTGTGGATTTCAAAGAGAGTTCGGCCTTTTTACCGGCGTTGTTGGTTTTGGTGGCCTTGATGGGCGTTGGTTTGTTCAAGCTCACCCTGCATCTGGGCAAACCCCACTATTTTTATCGCGGTTTTTACAACCTCAAGCATTCGCCGGTCAGTCGTGAGATTGCCGGTGTGTCGGCCTTTTTTGCTGGTTTGGCGGGTTACACGTTGTTTAACTTTTTTGATTCACCACTGGCTCTGTTGGCACAAAAAGGCTCGGCTCTGTTGGCGCTGTTGGGTGTGGCGTTGGGAGGGTACTTTATGTACAAGCTCTACCGCATCAAAGCGCGTCCGTTTTGGGATCATTGGCAGACGGCAGCGACCTTTACCGGTACCGGTTTGGTTTTGGGGGCGTTGCTGTTGATGCTGGTGGCGCTGTTACGAGGCAGTTTAACCTCTGAGTTAGCAACGCTGCTCTCTTTGAGCGTTGCGCTGGGTTTGGCCTTGGAAGGGGTTGGTTTGTTTGCTCATGGTCGTGATTTGAAAGCGGCGCACAGTGAGGGGGCGGCTTCGTTCTATGAGCAAGTGACCACCTACGGTTATCCTTATTGGCTTAGAAATGGTTTGTTGGCCGCTTCCGTTGTGCTGGCGTTGTCGATGGCTTTTGGGGAGTTGAGTAATGTGTGGACGCTGTCTGCTTTGACCTTGATGACCGTGAGCAGTGCGATTATTGGCCGTGCTTTGTTTTATGTGCTGGTGATTCCGACCACCATGCCAGGTGCTTTTTTCTGGAAAAAACCAGGGGTTTGTGGAACACGCTCGTGACGTGGGTTTGGCGGATATGCCGCAAGTGGGTGTGGTTTATGAGCGTCATCACGCCTTCAAGCTGGCTGAGTTGTTACAGACCATTCGCACCACTTCGGTAAAAGAGAAATGGGCGCAATTGAAACGAGTGGTCACGGGTTAAACGTCTGCCGCCTCTGGTCTGAAGCGGAGCTAAGCTCCTCTTCAGTTTCTTGTGATAAAAAGTAATTTGATGCATCATATGCCTGATGTAATTCGTTTATTTAGGAGCAAATCGAGAATGTTGATTAAAGACATTATGTCTACTGCGGTCAGAACCGTTACCCCTGAAACCCCGATGATGGAGGTGGCTTCGATTATGTGTCTTTATCGTATCAGTGGCCTGCCGGTGGTGACAGACGATGATAAAATGGTGGGTTTTATCGCGGAGCGAGACGTATTACACCATCTTTTTCCGAGCTTGGCGGACATCATGGACGGTATGGCGACGATTGATTTTGAAACTTTGTCGGATAATTACGGCGATATTGCTTCACTGAAAACATCGGATTTAATGAGTGATGAGGTGCTGTTTGTTGATCCTGAACTGCCCATTTTACGGGCGGCTTCTAAAATGGTGCAGCAACGGCTGCGGCGTATCCCCGTGGCAGTAGAAGAAAAGGGTGGTATGCGTCTGTTGGGGGTGGTCAGTTTGGGCGACATTCATAAAGCCATGTTTCATCGCTACGTCTCTAAAAGCTAGAGGCTGTTATCACGATCTGGACGGTGTGGTTTGAAAGTGACTGACCACCCGTTCCATTTGCAGCGCTAAGCTGCGCAGAGTCTCGCTGGACTGTGCCGTCTGTTTGGCATCTTCGGCGGTCGCATGAGAACTGCTGCGGATATTGCTGATGCTGTGACTCACCTCCTGAGCCATTTTCCCCTGACGAGTGGCCGCTGCGGCAATTTGGCTGATCATACTGCTGATGGTTTTGACCGCTGTGGTAATTCTGTGCAGTCGTTCTCCAGCGGAACGCGCCTTTTTCACACTCTCTTCGGCTCGATTGCGCCCTTGTTCCATCGCCTGTACCGCGTTGCGCGCATTGAACTGTAATTGCTCGATCATCTGTTGAATCTCTTGAGTGGACTCTTGGGTGCGTTGAGCCAAAACGCGCACTTCATCGGCCACCACCGCAAAGCCACGCCCGTGTTCACCTGCGCGCGCCGCTTCAATGGCGGCATTCAGAGCCAATAAATTGGTCTGGTCGGCGATGCCCCGAATCACGTCTAAAATACCGCCAATATTATTGCTCTCTTTATCCAGTTTATTAATCACTTGCGAAGAGGCTTCTACATCATCGGCCAAGGCGTTGATGGCCTCAATGGTCATATTGACCACCTGTTTGCCGTTGCTGGCCTCTTCCTTGGCGTGTTGTGCCGATTTTTCTGCTGAGGAGGCATTTTGAGAAATTTCAAGTACCACGCCACTCATCATTTGAATGGAGTGTGCCATATGTTCGATGTCGTTCTGTTGCAGTTGCATGTGATTGCGGGTGTGAAGGGTACTGCTGGAGAGTTCATCGGCAGCGTTGACGACATGGTCTGATGCACAAGAGATCTGTTTGATCACCGTTTTTAGGCTGTGACTGGTCTCTTCAACGCTGCGGGCGAGTTGGCCCACTTCATCGTCGCGCTGGATGTTCAATTTATCGCTGGTAAGATGGCCTTGAGCGAGCATTTTAAGCCGTTTAAGAATGATCGGAAACGCGCCAAAAGCGCGTAAAATAACCACAATGATCAAAATCATGCTGGTGGCGAGCAGCACAAAGCTGGCGGCTACTGCAACGTGTAGATGGCGTAGTTCAGACTCTTGCTCTTCGGCGGTTTGTTGGGTGCGTGTGGTGACTTCTTTGAGCAGCAGATCAACCTGCTCGCTGAGGGTTTCGGCAACACGATCAAACTCACTCATAATCAAATTGCCCGCCTCGGGGCCGCCGTTGATGTAGGCGTGTGCCATATTTCTTCCGGTTTGATAATAAGCATCAAAACTCTGTTCCATCTGCTCAAGCTCGTCGCTGTGATGTGGGTAAAGCTGCTGGAGTTGTTGGGCTTGTTTATGAAATGCCTCAGCACTTTGCGCTGCGATTTTGAAACCGTCGTTAAGGCCGTCCCGAGCGCGAGTGGCACTGATGTCGGTCAACCACTGCTGGACTTGGATCACATTCAGCTTAATCAGGTGGGCGTGATTGAGAGCGGGAATGTCCAGATGGGCGGTGCGCCAACTGAGCTGGCTAATAGACGAAGTGGTGATAAAAAGAAAGCCCATCGCCGAGCAGAGCACGATGCTAAACAGGCCACCGAGCAGCCAAAATTGTTGCGCTAAATTAAGTTTTTTCATGATGATGCGGGCACGTTTGTAATATGAACGAAATGGTTGCCCTAGCTGTCGGCCATTTTTCTGCAAGAGTGAGCTTCGATTATTGGTTATACTGCGCCGACTTAATTTAGGCTAACGTTCGCTGAGCATTCGGCCACCGTCCACAGCAATGATCTGTCCGGTGATGTAGCCGCCATCGCGCACCAAAAAGAGCACGGTGTTGGCAATGTCTTCAGCACCGCCTTGACGTTTGAGCGCACTTTGTTCGGTGATCTGTTGTTGCACGGCGTTACTGACTTCCGCTTCCCCTTCAGGCCAGAGAATGGAACCTGGCGCGATGCCATTGACGCGGATCTCGGGGCCGAGCTCTTTGGCCAGCGATTGGGTCAACATGGCCAAGCCCGCTTTGGCAGCGCAGTAAAGGGGATGGCCTTTGAGCGGGCGCAGGCCGTGAATATCAACGATGTTGATGATGTTGCCGCCCTGTTTTTGCAGCGCGGGGGTGGCGGCTTGGGAGAGAAACAGCGGCGCTTTGAGGTTGCTGCCCATCAGGTCATCCCAGTGTGCCTCGGTGATCTGGCCGACTTCGGTGGGGTAGAAACTGGAGGCGTTGTTCACCAGCAGGTCGAGCCGTCCCCACTTCTGAGTGGCTTCTTTGACCAATTTGGGCAGCGTCTCGGTTTGCAGCAGATCGGCTTGTAAGAGTAAAACCGAATTGGGGCGCTGGGCTTCCAGTGCCAGTTGCAGTTGTTCTGCGTCTTTGACCGAACTGCGGTAGTGAATGACGACGTTCATGCCCGCGTGGTGCAGGGTATGGGCAATTGCTGCGCCGATGCGGCGTGCGGCTCCGCTGATGAGCGCCACTTGGCCGTTGAGTGAGGTGCTGTGTGTCATGGTTTTTCTCCGATTGTTGCGGCGATTATCTCACAATAATCTGAGTTGTGAGGCTGCGCTGAGAGCGGAGCGGATCAGCGGTTTGAATTCTTAAGTTATCTTTAATTCTTGCCTGTCAGGCTGAGGGTGCGTTAACGGAGATCGGTTGTGGATAGTGAATTACCCGAATTGTTGGCAGCGGAACAGGAGCGCAGCGATGCGTTGCAAACGCGATTAAAAGAAAACATAACCGCGCAGTCGTTTTTGCCTTTTTCTGATGTGATGCAGAGTCTTTTGTACGAGCCAGAGCTGGGGTACTACGTTGCCGGAGCGGAGAAGTTTGGCGCGCAGGGGGATTTTGTCACCGCACCGGAACTGTCACCGCTGTTTGCGCGTGCTTTGGCACGCCAGTGTCAGCCGGTGTTGCAGGAGTTGGGTGCGGCTGAAATTCTGGAGCTGGGTGCGGGCAGCGGTAAGATGGCGGCGGATCTGCTGCTGGAGCTGGAACGGCTCGACTGTTTGCCGCTGCGCTACGCTATTTTGGAGCTGAGTGCCGAATTGCAGCAGCGCCAGCGTGAGACGCTGTTGCAAAAAGCGCCGCATCTGTTGGATAGGGTGGTGTGGTTGCAGCGTTGGTCGAATGGGTTTGTTGGTCTGGTGTTGGCCAATGAGGTGTTGGATGCGATGCCGGTGGAGCGGTTTAAGATCGTTGATGCAGAGATTAAGCAGCTCGGTCTGGTGCTGGAGGCGGGGGCATTAAAAGAAGCCTATCGCCCAGCGCCGATTGGATTAAAAGAGGCGGTTGAAGGGCTGCAACAGGAGTTAGAAGCACCCTTGGCGGAGGGCTTTTGCTCCGAGGTGAATCTCCAGCTTGAAGGCTGGTTTGCCGCGTTGTCAGAGTCGCTGCAAAAAGGCGCGCTGTTGTTGATCGACTACGGTTACGCACGGCGCGAGTTTTATCAGCCGGAGCGTTCGGCGGGGACGCTGAGCTGTTTTTACCGTCATCGCGTACACGATGACCCGTACCAGCGTTTTGGGGTGCAGGACGTGACCGCTTCCGTTGAGTTTACCGCTGTGGTTGAGGCGGCTTCTAAGGCCGGTTTTGAGCTGGAAGGGTATGTCACGCAAGCCAATTTCCTCTTCAATAACGATCTTGATCAACTGGTTGCAACGGCGGCAGAGGGTTTGGATAAGGTGGCTCTGTTGAAATTGAGCCAAGCGGTAAAAACCTTAACTCTGCCCAGCGAGATGGGGGAGCGGTTTAAAGTGATGGGGCTGTCGAAGGGATTAACGCAGCATCTACAGGGGTTTAGCCACAACGACATCAGTCGTCGTTTGTGATTTTTTAGCGATTTTTTTTAATGCAATAGACAACCAGAGGAACAATAGCCAATGGATTTGCTACAGATTGTGACCCTCGCATTAATGCAGGGATTAACCGAATTTTTACCCGTTTCCAGTTCAGCGCACCTGATTTTGACTCCGGTCTTTTTCGGCTGGGAAGATCAAGGGCTGGCCTTTGATGTGGCGGTGCATGTGGGCACTTTGCTGGCGGTGGTGTTTTATTTTCGTACCGAGTTGAAACTGATGAGCCGCGATTGGCTTGGTTCGGTCACGGGAAAAGGCGCAACGCCCGATTCTCAGCTGGCGTGGGCGGTGCTGTTGGGGACGATTCCTGTGGGGATTATCGGGCTGCTCTGCAAGGATTTTATCGAAGGCAGTTTGCGTTCACCGCTGGTGATTGCGGTGGCAATGATCTTTTTTGGTGCCTTGCTTTGGTGGGCCGATTCGGTGGCGAAACAGAAGCGCGATGAGTATGAATTGAACTGGAAAGACGTGCTGTTTATTGGTCTGTCGCAGGCGATGGCGCTGATTCCAGGGACTTCCCGCTCTGGTGCCACCATGACCGCTGCGCTGTTAATGGGTTTAACTCGTGAAGCGGCGGCGAGGTTCTCCTTTTTACTCTCTATTCCGGTGATTTTGCTTGCTGGTGGTCTGAAAACCTTGGATTTAATCGAGTCCAATATCAGTGTGGATTGGTTTGCTTTGGGGTTGGGAATTGTGCTGTCGGCCTTGAGCGCCTATCTTTGTATCCATCTGTTTCTAAAGTGGATTCAACGCATGGGGCTGTTTCCTTTTGTGCTTTATCGCTTTGTTTTAGGCGCGATCCTATTGTTGGTTTTTTGGTAGTCTTTGAGCCTAATTGAATTAGCCTGTCCTATTTTTGTCATACTTGCCTACTAATCTCTAGTTAAAGGGGTGACTGTTTTTGATGTAATGAAAAGCATCATGGTGCTGTTTTCCCCTCTCATGGAGCCATTTTTTCAGGAGAAGAGGATGCGAGAACATCAAAAAGAGTACATCGACAGAAGCGGTTCCGATACCGCCCGTGGGGTGCGTATCATGGCCGAATATTTGAACGCGATGGAAGCGTTTATCCCCCTTAAAGAACAACCTTTAGTAACGGTCTTTGGTTCCGCTCGGTTGGACAATTCCACCGACAGCGGTCGTCTGGCCACGGCGCTGGCAAAAGAGTGTGTGCGGCGCGGCTTTGGCGTGGTGACCGGCGGCAGCTCTGGGATTATGTTGTGTACCAATCAAGGTGCGTATGCCGAGGCCAAGCGGCGTGGATTAGCGGTAGAAAAATTCTCTGTCGGTTGCTCAATCACCTTGCCCTTTGAAGAGGGACACAACGATTTTATCGGTACCAATACCGAGTTCCACTATTTCTTTATTCGTAAATTTTTCTTGGTGGCGTATTCCAAAGCCTTTTTTTATCTGGAAGGTGGCGGCGGCACTCGGGATGAGCTGTGGGAGGTGTTTTGTCTGATTCAAACAGGGAAAATGCCGATTCATCCGCTGGTGGCGGTGGGGGATGATGAGGTTTGGAAGACCGTGCGTGCCGATCTGGATCATATGATTGCCCGTGGTACGGTTTCTGAGCCGGATCGTCAGATTCTTCAGTTTGCCCGTACCGCTGAGGAGGCGGTGGACATTGTGGAGCGTTTTTATCGTAATTTGAATGAGATTGTCTACGATAAAAAGCGGCATGTGATTGAATTGGATTTGAAACAGCCACTGAAAAAAGCAACCTTTAAAGAGTTGAAAAGCCGTTCGGCTGGGCTGATTTCAGGCTTGCGTTGGGATAAAAAAAACGATCTCTTATTGATCAAGCAACGACATTTTCGTGATTACACCACGCTTTATGCGCTGATTGAGATTGTGAATGAGATCAGTGCGATGGAGTTGCAGTCTAAGACGTTGCCGCAGTTTTCATTGAGTGCGTTTGCGACTTTGGGTTAGAAAAAAGGAGTGAAACAAAAGAGAGCAAAATTGTCCCTGATTGTTCGGGGCTTTTTTTTGCCTGAATTTTGACCGGGAGGGGCCGGCCTTGTGCCTGCCCTGATCGTTTATCGTGGTGATGTGTGAAAAGGGCGCATATGGAATGCGCCTCTACGAAAGGGTGGTTTATGAGTTCCCACGCAGGAGCATGGGAACTAGAAATTGAATTCACGATGGTGGTTGGTCTTGGGCTTCCCACTTTGAAAAAGGGGGATTGAGGGGGATTTGCTTTTGTTTGTTTTTTGGCGCATTGCCCTTTGGTTAATGCGCCCTACGGGGCTCTTTTTGTGGGTAAAAAACAGGGCGCATATGGAATGCGCCCCTACGAAAGGGGGGGTATCGCCTTGTTTTGTAGGGGTTGAATCCATTTCAACCCTGTTGCTGAAAGAAAATCTCCCCTTACCCCTCTTCATTTGCATGAGTTCCCACGCAGGAACATGGGAACTAGAAAAATTTGATCGTTTATCGTGATGACGTGTGGAAAAAAAGGGGTGTTTTTCACAAGCTTGTGTTTTCTCTATTTTCTCTCTCTTCTTGTAATATTCGCCCTCATGGCTTGTGAGTGGTTGGCAGAAAGGCGTGTCGCTCCGTTGCGCTCGGTCATTGTCTGTTTAAATGGCGTTCTTTGTTTAAGGGGTAAATCATGCTTGACCTGTTAGAGGATATATTGGAAGGGTTGTCTGATCTGGAGGAGGTAGTCGAGGAGGTGGATGACGTTTTGGATCTGCTGTCGGATGTGTGGGATTTTTTTTCTGACTAAGGAGAAGGGTTGTGTGGTGGAAAGTGGTTTCAATATTGATTGTGGTGATCTGCAAAAGTCGCCGTTAATTCGGCCTTGAGCGGGGTGGTTTTTTTCTTTTTTTATGGGTAGGTGTTGCGATGCGTAAGTTAAAAAAATGTCTGGTTGGGTTGTTGAAGGCCAAGGGGTTTAGCCCAACGTGTGTGGTGCTGGAGCCAGGTAAAAAACACCCCAAGGTGCGTAACACGGAGTCGGGCGATTGGATACCGATGCCAAAGACTCCTTCTGATTACCGTTCAATGGATAATTTTAAGGCGAGTTTATTCCGTTTGGTGAACAGCGGTCAGGGGGTTATTTTTGCGCGTAAGGGCTGTCTGCCTTTTAGGGGCTGGGCGTAGGTGACGATGATTTTTTGTGATGGTTAAGGTGTGTTTGTCGGTGTGTTTCGATCTCATCCCTTGCGGGGTGGTATTTTAAGTGTTAACTTTTTTGCGATTTTTTACTAAAAAAGAGGGTGTTATTTTGAATGCGAGCGTAAACGATACCGTATTGATTACTTTGTTGGGGCGCAGTAAAGAGAAAGCGCAAAGCTATCGGTCAGCACAATATAAATTTGATGATGAGAGCTTGAGTGAGGATGTGACCTTTTTTGGTTGGGCGTTGCAGCGCAAAATTCAGCCTGAGCGTTTGGTGCTGTTGGGTACGGAAGGCAGCATGTGGGACAGCCTGTTTGAGCTGGATCTGGATTTTGGCAGCGAGTTGGAAGAGGAGCGTTTGGCGCTGCAAGAGGCGTGCGAGCAGAAAAAGGTGACGCAGCAGCAGTTGGATGCGTTGCAGCAGCCTTTGGCGCAGAAGTTGGGGGTGCGGGAGTTGCGCTTGCAGTTGATTCCGTATTGCCGCACGGAAAAACAGCAGGTGCGGTTGTTACAAATCATTGATAAACAGGTGCAAAAGGGCGATGAATTGCATCTGGATGTGACCCACGGTTTCCGGCATCTGCCGATGTTGGGTTTGTTGGCGGGGTTGTATTTAAGCCGTGTGCGGGGCGTTTCGGTGGAGAAGATTTACTACGCTGCTCTGGATATGAAGGAGAGCGTAGATGCGCCTGCACCGGTTTTGAATCTGGCGGGTCTGCTGAAGATTGCCGATTGGGTTTCGGCTTTGGAGCGTTACGACCACGATGGGGATTACGGTCAATTTGCGGCGCTGTTGGGGGAGGGAAACGAGCAGTTGAAACAGGCGGCTTTTTTTGAGCGCACCACCAATCCGGTCAAGGCACGGGAGGCGCTTTCGGGTTGGCAGAGTCAAAAGGGGCGGATGGAGCAGTGTTCTGCGATTGCGAAATTGTTTTTGCCGGAGTTGGAAAAGCGGGTGGCGTGGCATAAGGGCAAAAACCGTGCTGATTGGGAGCAGAGTTTGGCCTATGAATATCTGGAGAAAGAAGATTTTGTTCGGGCGACGATGTACGGTTTGGAGGGGGCGATCAGTTTGGCTTTGAGTCGTGTGCAGGGCAAGGATTTGAATGATTATTTGTCGCGTGAGGAGCAGCGCAAGACTTTAATGGAGTCGTTGAACGGCTTTAAAAAGTTGAATCGTGTGCGGAATGCGTTGGCGCATGGGGTGAAGTCGGATGATAAAGACATTCGCAAAATGATTGCTGATGCGCTGACTTTGAAGGGCACGTTAAAAAGTCTGTTTAAGTCGGTTTTTGCTTAATAGCTGATGTTACGCCGTGAGCATATTGTGTTGCGTTGGGCATAAAATGCTTTACATTTTCAAGAACAGGGCGAATAATAGCGTCGGTTCTTGCAGCTCGGCGAGAGGTTAACTAAGGGGTTTAGGCCATGAAAAAGCAGTTAACTTTTCAAAAACTTTTATTTCCTAAGACCCCCTTTGTAAGCTATTGTTTTCAAAGAGGAATTAGAGCCGAGGGGTTTGAAACATTGCCCTGATGAAGAAGGGATTAAGACGATCACTGACCGTAGCTATCATGGGTTTGAAACATTGCCCTGATGAAGAAGGGATTAAGACCATCAGTAACGCATCAAGTTTAATGTTTGAAACATTGCCCTGATGAAGAAGGGATTAAGACCGCCCCTATGGATCTCACGTTTGAAACATTGCCCTGATGAAGAAGGGATTAAGACTGACTATCTGCAATATCGTTTGAAACATTGCCCTGATGAAGAAGGGATTAAGACGCATTACTCCAGCCTATACTAAACGTCTGTACAATGACGTTTGAAACATTGCCCTGATGAAGAAGGGATTAAGACGACGAAGTGACTCATGCGCTCCCTCAGAGGTTTGAAACATTGCCCTGATGAAGAAGGGATTAAGACATACAGCTTCGATAACGCCTACATCGTCACTAGTTTGAAACATTGCCCTGATGAAGAAGGGATTAAGACGTAGGGGCGGAATATTTTCCGCCCCTGTGCAGAAATAGCCTCAATTAAATGAGGATGCGAGGGGGGTTGGTTTTGCCTCTTGTGAAAAAAGCCCCTGTTTAGGGGCTTTTTTTGTGGGTAAAAAAACAGGGCGCATATGGAATGCGCCCCTACGAAAGGGGGGTTATCGCTTTGTTTTGTAGGGGTTGAATCCATTTCAACCCTGTTGCTGAAAGAAAATCTCCCCTAGCCCCTCTTTGTCAAAGAGGGGAAACCAGATCGTATTGTTTGAATTTTGTGGTGATTGAATTCACGATGGTGGTTGGTCTTGGGGGATTTGCTCTTGTGTGTTTTTGGCGCATTGCCCTTTGGTTAATGCGCCCTACGGTGCTTTTTTTTGTGGGTAAAAAAACAGGGCGCATATGGAATGCGCCCCTACGAAAGGGGGTATCGCTTTTTTTATCAGGGACAAAACATAAGACAAGCTTGCCAAATCCATACGTCTCATAAACATCTCTATACTTCACTCATCGAACAACGAGGAGAAAAAAAGATGAGTTTTTTGAAATTAAACAGCAGCGATTGGTTCTCTCCCTTATTGACAGAGGTGGATGAAATAACCGGCAAGCTTTCGGAAGCACTTTAAGGCCTGACGTTGGGGTATCTTAGCGACTGACAAGCAGGGCACTATTTTTGATTTAATGCGTTTTAATGTTTATGAATGGGGTAAAAAATGTCTAATGATATGCGTGATACGGTGAAAAGAGGCGCGAAAGCGGTGAGTGCGGGCAACAGTGCTCGGATGGTGACGGCTGCGGCAGCAACGGCAGTTGGGGTGACGGTGGCGGCTCCGGCGTTGGTTGCAGTGGGTGTGGTGACGGGCTTGTTTAGCTTTTTCGGCGACGACTGAGATCGTTGTGTTTCGTTGCCCTTTGCAGGGCTCTGTTTAATCTAAAAAATAAGGAGGCTGGTATGTTGGATTTTGTGAAAGAAATCGTCATTATTTTCAGATAATGAGTGCGCCTATCTGGCCTAATACCGCTATTTTAGGGCGTTGGTTGGAGAGGGCGTTTGTATCTGACAAATGTTGTTTTTTAAGATTTGTCCAATAAATTATCCTTTTAAATACTGGTTGGCTGGGGTAGGCTGCTGTGCATTGTTTAACCACGGAGTGTGATATGTCTTTATCAAGCGCGTTATCAGAGCCCACATTGCCGTTGGCGCAGTACCGTGTGACGCTGCGTGCTTTGGAACGTATCTGTTTGCCGGATTACAGCGGCTCAGCGTGGCGCGGGGTGCTGGGTCATGCTTTGAAACGCTTGGCCTGTGTGACCAAACAGAAAAATTGCGCTGATTGTCTGTTGTATCGGGGCTGTGTTTACAGTTATCTGTTTGAAACTCCGCCACCCTTAAACAGCGAAAAAATGCGTAATTACGTGGCCGCACCGCACCCTTATTTGCTGGTACCCAACGAGACAAAAGAGATTCAAGTCAATGAAACGTACTGCTTGGAATTGACTCTGTTTGGTCACGGTAATCGTCATTTAGCTTACCTTATTCAGACCTTGAAAATGGCCGGTGAGCGCGGAATTGGGCGTAATAATGGGCGCTTTCAACTCTGCTCGGTGGAGCAACGGGTGGCTGCTGATGAACATCAATGTATTTATACCGAGGGGCAGGCGTTGCAGCCGTTGCCGCTGTTTTGTGCGCCGCTGCCAAAGCCGCCAGAGCGGGTGACGGTGCGTTTGCATACGCCTTTGCGGTTGCGTTCGGAGGGCAAAAACATTCGTCCTGAGCGATTTGAGTTTGGCCATTTTTTTTCCAGTTTGTTGCGTCGTCTTTCCTTGCTGAGTTATTTTCACAGCGATGAACCGCTGGAGACGGATTTTGTGCGTTTGAATGCGCTGGCTCAATCGGTGCGTTTGTTGGCACCTGAGCTGCGCTGGCAGGAGTGGCGGCGTTACTCTAATCGGCAGCGTTGTTTTATTCCAATGGGTGGCATTGTGGGTTCTTTTGAGCTGCACAGTTCGGAGTTGGCGCTGCTTTGGCCCTATTTATGGCTGGGGCAGAAGACCCACACGGGCAAAGGCAGCAGTATGGGATTGGGGCGTTATTCTTTAAGCCTTTAATTTTTTGCAGTGAAATATCATTGAGCATGAGCGGAGAGAAAAACATGAAAAATATTTTGGTGTGTGTGTCGGGTTTATCCCCGCAGATTGTGACTGAGACGTTGTACGCTTTGGCGATGGATAAAAATGATCCCGTGGTGGTGGATGAGGTGCATATTTTGACCACAGTAACGGGTAAGAAGAAAATTGAAGAACTATTATTGACTCCAAAAACAGGGCAGTTTTTCCAGTTGTGTGATCAGTATCCCCAGTTGGTGGCGGATAACATCTGTTTTAATGCTGAAACGATCCATGTGATTAGCGATAAAGAGGGCAATGATCTGGATGACATTCGTACCATTGAGGATAACGGTCGTTTGGCAGATGAGACGGTGGATTTGATGCGTAGATTGACGGCAGAGACGAAAGACGGTCAGCCGCTTAATCGCATTCATGCTTCCATTGCAGGTGGGCGTAAAACGATGGGCTTTTTTCTCGGTCATGCGATGACCTTGTTTGCGCATCGTGATGATCGTTTGTCGCATGTTTTGGTGACGAAAGGTTTTGAAAGTCATCGTGAATTCTTTTTCCCTCCGATTGAAAATAAAACCCTTGAGTCAAAAGATTTTCAAACCAATGAGGTGGAGATTATAGAAACTCGTGATGCGGAGGTTATGTTGGCAGACATTCCTTTTGTACGATTGCGAGGGGCGGTGATGAAAAAATCGGGGTCGGTGTTTGGAAAGAAGATGGGCTATGAAGAGACGGTTCAAGTGGCGCAGGCCGACTTTGACGCGGTGGACATCAAGTTTGATTGGGATAAAAAAGAGGTTTTTTTGTCTGGCAAAAAGGTCGAAATGAAACCGATTGATTTCACTTTTTATTACTGGTTGTCGAAAAGAAAAAAGAACGGTGTTGCATGTGAGTGGCGTGAGCATGGTGCGGAAGACATTGAATTTTTAGATGCTGTTTATGCAAATCTTAAATCAAGTGATACTTATGTTTCAGATGAGCTGTGTGAAACAAAAGTTGATAAGCGTAACTTGCGTGAAAAAGTTAAGCTTGTTGTGATTAAAAGTAAGAGTTTTGAACAGCGAAAAAATGGCATTAAAACCGCAGTTGAGAAGGTGCTCGGTTTGAATGGTGCGGCTCCGTATGTGATTGGTGATTTTGGCTTGACCGTTGAGCCGAATAACATTGATCTGGGTAATGGACTTTAAGGGGCGTGAGTATGGGTAAAGAAAAAATGGTCACTCGACAGTACACGGTTCGTTTCAACACCCCAGCTTTTTTAGGCAATGCCGAACAAAATGGCCAGTGGCGCACGCCGCCGTTTAAGGCCGCCTTGCGCCAGTGGTGGCGGGTGGCGGTAGCGAAAAAATTTAACTATCAGCACAAAGAGATCCGTGAAGAAGAAGGGCGGTTGTTTGGCCACGCTTGGCTTGAATCGGATAAAGATACTAAAGGGAAAAAAGTATCTGGGCGTAAAAGTTTAGTTCGAATCCGTTTGGATAAATGGGATGCTGGGAAGATGACGGAGTGGGGGAAAGACCCGAAAATTTCTCACCCAGAGGTTACAAATTCTTTAGGTGGGCATCTTTATTTAGGTTATGGCGCTCTGTCTTATAAAAAAGGTTCGACTTTTTTAGGCTCAAAAGAGGGTGCTCGAAAAGCCATAAAGGCGGAGTGTAGATGCACTTTAAACATTGCCGCGCCTGAAAAACACATAAAAGACATTGAGGTTGCAATGCAGCTCTTTCACGCTTATGGAACCTTGGGCGGTCGTAGCCGAAATGGTTGGGGGTCTGTAGACATTGAAGGCCACAATACGCAGTCTTATGCTGAATTAACCCAGATTTTTTCAGCCGATAAAACCTTGGCTTGGTGTTTAGAACGAGAGTGGGCATCGGCTATTGGGCAAGATGAAAAAGGCGCGTTTGTTTGGCGCACGGATTCTGTTAAGTCATGGGAGGGTTTAATGACCCAATTGGCCAAACTAAAGATTGGGGTGCGTACAGAGTTTAAATTTACGACAGGTAAAGGTGCGCATTCGCCCGAGTTACGCCATTGGCTAAGTTACCCTGTGACACATCATTCCGTTAGCTCTTGGGAAAAAAATGGGCGTTTACCCAACAGTTTGCGCTTCAAAGTACGACGGGATGAAAACAAGAAATTTTATGGTGTTATTTTCCACATGCCCTGCCTGCCTCCGGCTGATTTTAAGCCTGATAAAGATACGCTGATCTCACTTTGGCAAAGCGTGCATGGGTTTTTGGATCAACAAGATAATTTACGCAGGATTGATGTATGAGTGATTTATGGAAAACAAAATTAAAAGCGCGGCTGCACGAACCCTTTACCGAGCCGCTGACGAAGGTATTGAAATTGGACGGAGCCAATGAAGATGCCATTGATTACGCCGAAAAGTGGGCCGTAGCTGCTGATCGTCCCCAATGGCTCAAAGCGCCTTGGACAGAGTTGAACTGGAACGAAGAGCCCCATTTACTGCACCCCTTGAGTGGAGATGAACTGGATCTGAGCGAGCTGGGTTTTGCCAGCTGTGATGAAAAAAGCGTGACCAACGCGGTGGTGGAACACGTTAAAAAATTGACCAAAGGTGTGGACGGCGATGCACACAAAAGTCACTTGGCGCTGTGGCGTTTTAGCTCCGACCTCTTTTCTGTTGAGGATCCGGCGGCGCAAAAATTAGCCGCACTGTGGCGCATGACCCCTTCCGATGGTCGAGTGCCCGATCACAGCGTGGCGGATCACAGCGACCTTACGTCCGCTTTTGCTGGTGCGTTTAACCAAGATTCAGAAGGAGGGGCAGCCCTGCTGGCCCTGGCCATCGGACCGGTGCAGTCTTTTATTGCCGCTGCTCGCTCCACCTCTGATTTATGGGCAGGGTCGCACCTGTTGGCGCGACTCTCTTGGGAGACGATGAAACCAGTGGTTAAAGCACTGGGGCCTGATGCCATTTTGTTCCCGCGTCTGCGCGGAGTGCCTTTGGTCGATCTCTGGTTGCGCGATGAGTGTGACTTGCCTGCTGAGTGGTTTGAGTCCTGTGACTGGCAGCAAGAGTCGAATGATTCTAATCCGCTCTTTTCCGCCGCCTTGCCGAACCGTTTTGTGGCGGTGGTGCCAGCGGATCAGGCAAAAGCACTGGCAGAAGAGTGCGAAACGCATGTGCGCCAGTGGTTGCAGGACAAAGGCAAAAAGGTGGTGGATCGTCTGCTGAAAGAGGTGGATGAGAGGCAAGATGAGTCTCTTTATTGTTATCAGCAGATGCGCGAACAGTTGGCGGGTTTCCCCGAAGTGCATTGGTCGGCGGTGCCTTTTTCACTGATTAAAGTACAAGATAAAGCGCGGCAAACGGATCTGGATACGAAGCCGTTGCAGACCAGCATGGCTCCGCTGTTTGGGGTTGCTGAGAATGAAGAGAGTGGGTTTTTAGATACAGAGGTGTGGCAAACCCTGAAAAAAGAGATGGTCTGGAAAGACGGCAGCTCCTTTATTGTTCCCACCCCTGGGGTGCTTTATCCGGCGGTGTTTGATCTGGCTGAGCGGGTGTTGGCCTCGGCCAAATCCCTGCGTCAATTTGATCAGTTGGAGCAAAAAGGCTGGCGCTGTTCTTTGAGTGGTGAGGGAGAGTGGTTGACCACCGACAAGACGCAGTTGAAAAAATCCTATCGCCAACAAGAGAATACCTTATGGGCAAAGATTGCTAAAGAACGCCCCGCTTGGGCAAAAAAAGGCGAACACCTCGCGGCGCTGCCCGCGCTGAAACGGCTCTGGCCGACGCTGTTTGCCGAAGAGGTGGGGCGGGTTTTGAGGCGTAAAACCGTTGATCGTTATGTGGTCTCCACCCACAGCATGGCGCTGGTGCATCAACTGGATCGCTGGTTGGAGCTGCCGGGTTTGCCGCCAACAGCGTTTCAACGCGCCTGTGAGGAGCATGGACCTGCAACGGGCATTGCTCTGCCAAAACGTTTAGTGGAGCGTCATCGCAGTGGCGGTAAATTAAAACAGGCCAAGCAGTTGCTGGGTTTGTTGGAATTGGCCTCGGAGTCTGATGAGGCGAACACAGCCGAAGAGATTCGAACGGTGGTGGCGGATACCTTGGGCGAGGCGCTGGACAGTGGCGTTCGTCAGGAGACCTATTACAGCCTGTTGCTGATGGACGGTGATCGCATGGGCAAAATTCTCTCAGGGGATGAGCAGCACAGCATGACTTATGCTGAGAGTTTTCATCGTTCAATGAAAGAGGGTTTTAATGCCGAGGTAAAAAAGAATCAGTCCTTAAAAAAATATGCAGAACAAAAACGGGCGGTCTCTCCCAGTCGGCACATGGCCATTTCAGGCGCATTGAATGATTTTTCACAGAAAATCGTGCGTTATGTGGTGGAGGAGGAGCATCTGGGTAAGCTGATCTACGCGGGTGGCGATGATGTGTTGGCGATGTTGCCGGTGGCGGATCTGTTGCCTGCGGCGGATCGGCTCAGGCAAGCCTATTCGGGGATCGCTGAAGGTGAGCAAACAGAAGATTCGCAACTCAAAGGTTTGATCCTCGACAGCGGCTTTGCCCTATTAGACGGCGTGCTCTATCGAACCATGGGTTCCACCGCCACGGTCAGTGCGGGGCTGGTGGTGGTGCATCATCAAGCGCCGTTGCAGCAGGCCATGACGGTGTTGCATTCGGCGGAGACGGCGGCGAAAAAGGCAGGGCGGAACTGTTTTCATCTGAAGATCATCAAGCGTTCCGGCAACTTACTGCAATTGACTTTACCTTGGGGGGCGGTGACGCAAGCCTCTTATGCCCTGCATCCGCTGAAACTGCTGCTGCGACTCTGTGCCTATCTGCGCGATGAGGCGGTCTCACGGCGAGCGGTGTTTCACAGCTTGGCGTGGATGAAAGATCTGCCCGAACCGCAGGGCGATGCGGAGATGTTAGCGACTCTGTTGGCCTATCAACTTAAACGGCAAGCCGGTGATAAAAAATCGGTCAGTGATTATCACAATTTGGACGGCTTGGCGCAGGATTTGGCACGTTTGGCTGCCTGTTACAACGATATTGCAGCGCAGACAAAGAAGCTCGTTGGAATAAAACCTGAGGCTCGAAAAGAGAAGAAAAAACGTACTTTGGGGCTGGCGTATCTGGCCAACTTTATGGCGGTAGCGGAATTTTTAGCCCGTGAAGGGCGAGGCAAAGACGATGCAAACAGAGGAGCAGAGGCATGAGCACCTATCATTTTATTGAACCCTTGGATCTGCTTTTTCTGCGCGGCAATAAACTCTTTGGTGCGGCGGGCAGCTACGGTGAATCACAGGTGCCACCGTGGCCTTCGGTGGCCGCTGGGGCGGTACGCAGCTCCATTTTATTGCATGATAAGGTGGATCTGAAGGCGTTTTCAAAGGGCAAGGTGACGCATCATGAATTGGGTACACCAACGAACCCTGGTTCTTTTCGGGTCACAGATTTTCGTTTGGCACGGCGAACGGATGGGAACATTGAGGCGTTTTACCCCATGCCCGTCGATTTGGTGGTCAGCGAGAAAGAGAGCGGTGAGGTCACGGTGAGTCGTCTCACGCCGAGCAAAGCCCCTGAGGGGGTCAGCAGCTCTTTCTCTTTGGCCAAATTGCCGCTGCTGGTGGAGCCTGAACGCTGTAAACCCTCTTCGAGTTATTGGGTGAAAGAAGCGGGTTGGTGGTGTTATCTGGAGGGCAAAGTACCTCAGGCTGATGAGCTGATTAAAACCGACGCGCTGTGGAAAATGCAAGAGCGTACCGGCATTGCGCTGGATGGGCAAAGGGGGGCGGTGAAAGAGGGGCATCTTTTTACTGTGCAGGGGGTGGCCTTTGCAGAGCATGTTGGTTTTTTGCTGGCGACTTCTGGAGTGAAGGTCAGCAGCAGCCATCTGCGTTTTGGCGGCGATGGTCGTGGGGCTGAATTAACGGCGGAGGTGGATTTTGCTTCGCCGTTGCCTGATTACAAAAAAATGCTGCGGGATAAGCGGTGTCGTGTGGTGTTGACCTCGCCTGGTTTGTTTGAGCACGGTTGGCGTTTGCCCGGCATGGCGGAGGACGGTGCGTTTGAGCTGCGCGGGGTGAAGGGCACGGTCTGTTCGGCGGCGCTCTCCCGTTCTGAGGTGGTCTCTGGTTGGGATTTGGCCAAAGGTTGCCCAAAAACAGCCTTGAGATCAGCGGGCATCGGCAGCGTCTATTGGTTGGAAAATTTAGAGGCGACCCCAGAGGCGTTGGCGGGGCTGCTCCAGCAGGGTCTTTGGGATGAAAAAGTGGATTTAGCGCGCCAAGCCGAGGGCTTTAATCGGTTCCAATTTGCGATTTATGAAGGAAAAAAATAATGTTTGAAAAAAAAGCGGTGCTGTTTCTTTATTCGGTGAGTCCGGTTCACATGGGCGCGGGTACGGCAACAGGGGTGATTGATAGCCCCATTCAACGAGAAGGTCACAGCAACCACCCCAGCTTTGCCGGTTCGGGGATTAAGGGGGCGTTGCGCCACGGTTTCGAGGCGTTGGGTGGTGATCCGACGTTGATCAAGACGCTCTTTGGGCCTGAACCTAGCAGTGATGATCTTCATGCGGGGGCATTGAGTTTTGGTGATGCTCAGTTGATCGCGTTTCCGGTGCGCAGTTTGCGCGGCGGTTTTGTTTACATCACCTCGCCACAGGCTCTTGCACGAGCGCAACGGCTGTTGGCCTTGACGGGTAATGCGGTTAACTGGACGATTCCCAAGGTTGATGAGGGGAAGTGTTTGGTGCTGAACGAGGCGTTATTGAGTGATGATAAAAAACTGCATTTGGAAGCCTTTGAATATGAGCAAAAGGCTGAGCAAGATGGGTTAAAGGCTTTAGCGGAAAATTTAGCTGATCGCGCCTTACCAAAGAGTGATGAGTTTCAATTTTTCCGTGAAAAATTAGGCCAAGATTTGGTGGTGCTGAGCGATACGGATTTTGACTATTTTGTGGAAAACGCCACGGTGATTGAACCGCACGTTCGTATTGATCCCCAGACGGGCAGTGCTGAAGATGGCGGGCTGTTTTACACTGAAAATTTGCCGCCAGAGTCGCTGTTGATTGCGCCGTTATTGGCGAGTCAAAGCCGTTCTGATGAGGCGATGAGCGCAGAAAATGTTTATCTGACAATGAGAAATATTCTGGGTTGTGAGAAAGGTCGCTTGGTGCAGTTGGGTGGTGATGCCACCACGGGACGGGGTTTGGTCGTGGTTCGAGTCGAGGGGGTTTAAGACGATGGGCAGATACAAGAAAAACGTACCGCCTAAAATAAAACCGGCGGTGAAGGTGAGTCAGCGTGTACCGGCAAAATCAGCGCCTAAGCAGCAGACCTTGGAGCAGACCTTGGAGCAGAAACGTGCTGAGCACGCTTGGACTAAATCGGCAGAGGGAGTGGCACTGCATGGTAAGGATTACGTCAACAGTGTTAAGGGGTTACCTGCACTGATTATGAACAGCGGTTTAATGCAGACCTTGGCCTTTTTGCAGCAAAAAGGCGGGCGGCATGAACTGTTGTCTCTGCATCTGCGCCAGTGGTTGCAGTTTACAGTACGAAACGTCTGAGGCGTTTGAGGCGTTTATGCAGCAGTTGTTTGAGGCCACACCACAGCAGTTTCAAAGCTACAACCGTGAAGCCTATGCGTGGTTGCGCTGGTTGCGGCAGATGGCGGCGGCTCGTCTGGGTGATGATAAGGGTTCGAGTCATGAGTAAGGGATTGGCGGCAGTACCGCAGTATTTGGGTGATCAATTTCAGACGGCTTCGCCTGGGATGCGCTTTGGCTATTACTTACCCTTATGGATGGAAGGGAGCTTTAAGCGGTTGGAGGATAAAACCGACGCGCTAAAAAAAGCCTGTGCCTTTACCGAGGCTGATAAACAGCATGTGAAGAGGCTGGTGGAGCGACAAGCGGCGATGGCAAAGATGCTGTCGGCGGAGCGTTTGTGTCGGTTGGAGGCGGAATCAACCGCGCCTTTTTCCACTGGCTTAGGCAATGAACACCCACTGGAAAATGGCTTTGCCTTTCTGAACCCGTACGGTCTGCCCTATTTGGCGGGCAGTGGGGTGAAGGGGGTGCTGCGTCAAGCGGCGCGGGAGCTGGCGGGGCTGGGTGAGTACGAATGGGAGCTTGAGTCAAGGTGGGATCAGGCCTGTATGGATGCCCTGTTTGGCAAAGAGGACAGCAACAATGCCCAGCGTGGCGCGTTGCAGTTTTGGGATGTGATTCCTGATTTGAAGGCGTTGGAGGTGGAGGTGATGACCCCGCATCAGGGGCATTATTATAAAGCCGCTGATCAGCCTCACGATTCGGGACAGCCGATTCCGATTAACTTTGTGACCGTACCCGCGACGACGAATTTTGTGTTTCATGTGGTCTGTGATGAGACGTTGTTGCACCGTGTTGCCCCGAACCTGTTACAGGAGTGGCAGACTTTGCTGGAAGAGGCGTTTGAACATGCCTTTGAGTGGCTGGGATTTGGCGCGAAAACGGCGGTGGGTTATGGGGCGATGAAGCGGGATCTGAGGGCAGAAGATGCGCACCGGGAAGAGTTGGAGGAGCAGCAGCAAGAAGAGGAAGAGTCGGCTTATTTGGCGACGTTATCGCCTGTGGAACGTGATATTGAGGGGGTGTGTAAAAAGCACAAGGGGAACAACCCTGCTTCAGCGTTGCTGAAAAAGCTGGACGCGGGAGAGTGGCAAAGCCCAGAGGATCAGCGACTTGTTGCAGAAAAAATTCGTTCTCTTTGGCAAGCTGAAAAAAAGTGGAACCCCGATTTTTCGGGAAAAAACAAAGCCAAAGTAAAGCAGAAAAAGCACTGTGAGACAGTATTGAATTACCTTGATGGGTAAGGAATTTATTTGATTGGCGCACTGCCCTTTGGTTAGTGCGCCCTACTTTGTGCAACTCAAAGAGTTGATTTTATTGCCCTGATGAAGGGCTTTTTTTTGGCCGCAAGCTTGTCAAATGAGTATGTTTATTTTTTTCCTCTAAAATGCGATTCCAGAAGACGAGCGGTCTGTTTGTTAGCAAAAGCAGACAGAAGGTCGTTTATTTTTTTAATGCAGTGAGGAAGATGTTATGAGTGAAAATAAAGCGGCTGCGGCAGGTGCAGCAACGGGTGCGGCGGGTTCTTTGGGCGCGGTTGCGGCGAGCGGTGTGGTTGGTTTGGGTGCCACGGGTGTGACTTCGGGTTTGGCTGCGGTGGGCGGTATTGTGGGTGGCGGTATGGTTGCTGGTTTGGTGGTGACGGCGGCGGCTCCGTTGGCGGTGGGTGCAGCGGCGGTGGGGATTTATCGCTGGTTGCGTGGTTGAATCGGTGTGGGCAAGGATGCCCTATTTTATATTTTTTTATATTTTTTATATTGGAGCAAGGCAATGTTTGATTTTTTGGAAGAGGTTTTTGAGGTCGTTGTTGTCGTGGCTGAGACAGTGACGGAAGTGACGGATTTGTTGGATGATATATTTGACGATTAAGCTCGGTTGGTTTTTATTTTTTATCAGTGAGGTGGTTTATGAGTCAGAAGGCGTTGGTAACCCAGTTGGATCAGCGAGGTGAATTTGTGATAGAGAGCGGTGTTGAAAAAACGTCTGCTGAGTCAATCGTAGGTGCTTGATATGTGCAGAAAATTCCAAGTGAGTGTGTGCTTGCCTTTTTTTTAGATGAGGATGAGGGTAAAGGTAATGGGGTTACGGGCAAGAAGCGTAAATCCCCTTGTGCAGACATAGCCTCAATTAAATGAGGATGCGAGGGGTGTTGGTAAAAAACAGGGCGCATATGGAATGCGCCCCTACGAAAGGGGAATTTGCTCTTGTGTGTTTTTTGGCGCATTGCCCTTTGGTTAATGCGCCCTACGTTGGGGTGTTTTGCAAGCTTGTGATTTTCGTTGGGTTGGTTTTAATCTGTTTTAATGGGGTTCTTTTTTAGAGGGTAAAAACATGGCTGATTTTGATGATGTGAAGTGTATGGCGAAGAAAGGGGTTAAGGCGGTGAGTGCGGGTAACGGTGCACGGGTAGCAACGGTGGTCGCGGCGGGTTGGGTTGGGGTGACGGTGGCGGCTCCGGCGTTGATTGCGGTGGGTGTGGTTGCGGGTGTGTTTAGCTTGTTCAGCGACGACTGAGGTCGGTTTGCCCTTCGGGGCTTGGTTGAAGGGTGTTATGGGTGGTTTGAATCTGAATTTTTAGGAGCAGTAACTGTGTTTTTTTTGATTATTATTGTAGGTGGATTGGCTTTTTTGGTGGGTTCATTGTCTGCAACGTTGACGAACTCTGATCGTAAAGATCGGTAGGGTTTAACTGTTGTTTTGTTTGTTTTTGTTTAATGTTAAGGAGAGTGTGATATGTGGTGTGAAATCGCTAAGATTGTCATCGTCATAGCAACGGGTTGTAAACGCTAGGATCGTTCTGGCTTGGTGCTGTTGAGGTTTTTTCCATGCCCCTTTTTGGGGCTTTTTTTTGTCCTTAGAATTAATAGCAGCGTTTGGGTGTGCGGGGATTTACTTGCAAGCTTGTTGTTTATCCGCTCTGCGGGTGTTTGGGTTTTAATGGCTCATCGACAAAATGAAGAGAGTGAATAAGGTCATGTTTCAGGGTTCCACTAAGGCGATTAAATTGCGCTTGCTGCTTACCAACCGCTGTACGGCGAGTTGTGATTATTGCCACAACGAAGGGCAGGATAAACAGGCGGCGCGTTCTCGTCTCTCGTTGCAGACCATTCGTGACATTCTGGATAACTTGGCGGCGGCAGGGCAACGCTTGGATGAGATTGTGCTCAGTGGTGGTGAACCGACGTTGCATTCGCAGCTTTCTGAGGTGGCGGCGTTGTGTCGTGTGCATACGGATCACCTGTCGATGGATTCGCACTTGGGGCATCCTAAATTGCTGGCGGCGGCGTTGCCTCATCTGGATGAGTTGAAGATTCACCTCGACTCTTTCGATGCCGCCGAGCAGCAGCGGAGCATGGGCATTGCGTTGGCTCCGGTGTTGGAGAGCATCGACCTGGCGCAGAAATTCCCCATTCAGCTCTGCATTAATCACCCGTTTATGGCCGTTGAGAGTACGCGCCATTTCATCAGAAAAAGTGCGGCGCTGGGGATCAATTGCAAAATCATTGAGCTGTTTGAGGATGAGCGCAGCGTGCCGTTGGCGGCGTTGCAGTTGGAGCGGATGGGGTATCGCTGGCAGCGGGATGGCGTTTGGAGCAATGCGGCAGGGCATCAACTGTTTACCAAGCGGTGTGGGGCTGAGCATAACGTGGATCATGGAAGTCTGTTTGTTGGTGCCGATGGCATTCGTTACGCGGTGGATGGGCCGGTGGTGGGTGACGCGGAGCGGTTTGCGGAGTTTTTAGCGCCTTCGGCTCAGGGTGTGTTGGATCGTTGTGAGGCGGCGTAGGGGAGTTCCCACGCAGGAGCATGGGAACTAGAAAAAACTAGAAAACTAGAAAATCTAAACCCATGTCATTCCCGCGAAGGCGGGAATCCACATGAATCTATGACAAGAGCCTATGGATTCCCGCCTTCGCGGGAATGACGAGCGAAAAATAAACCTCTTATTTAAAATTCACGTTTCACAAACAGGGTGAACACAAGGTTCGTCCTGAGGGATATAAATTCTTTTTTAGCGCGTAACATCAGCGAATTACTGTTTTGCATGAGGAGCAACGATGAAAGAGCGGTCTCTGTACCTTTTGGCCTATGACATTGGCAGCCCGAGCCGTTCACGGCGGGCGTTGAAATTGATTAAGGCGCACGCCATCGGACGGCAAAAGTCGGTGTTTGAGTGTCTGTTAAATCGGCGTGAGAAGCAGAGCTTGATGGCGGATTTGGCGGCGGTGTTGGATCAGCAGGAGGATTATTTTCTGTTGCTGCCTTTGCAGGCAAAAGAGGGCAGCTACCCTTTGGGGTTGGCTTCTCGGGTGATGACTTCCGATTGTTATTTGATAGGTTAGGCTGATGAGTACGCTTTATTTGGATCGAAAAAATGTGCAGTTGAGTGTCAGCGGTGGGCAATTGTTGGTGCGGGAGCCGGAGGCTAAATTACGCAGCATTCCGTTGAAGTTGCTGGAGCGGGTGGTGATTCGTCATGCGACGCAGATGGAGAGCACGTTGTTGGGGGTGTTTGCGGAGGCGGGGGTGGCGTTGCTCTGTTTGAGTGCGCGTAACGGTCGGCGCACGGGGCGGGGCTTGATCCTTTGTTGGGGTTTTATCATGAGCCGAGTTATGGCCGTGAGTCGTTGGCGTGTGATGTGATGGAGCCGTTGCGTCCGCGTTTGGATCGCTGGGTGTGGCGGTTGTTTCGGCAGCGGGTGTTGTTGCCGGAGCATTTTGTCTGGGATAAGGGGGCGTGTTTGTTGAACAAGGAGGGGCGGCAGAAATTTTACCCTAGGTTTGAGGTGGCGGCTCGGTTGTGGCGGCGTTATTTGCGTCAGCAGAGTTACGCTTTGGCGAAGGAGTTGACGGCGATGGAGGTTGTGAAATGAAGCGACGGGCGTATTTGGCGGCGTATGACATTGCGGATTCGAAGCGGTTGCGGCGGGTGGCGAAGTGTCTTTCTCAGGTGGGGATTCGGATGCAGTATTCGCTCTTTTATCTGCCGTTGTCGGTGGTGGAGCGGGTGGCGTTGTTGCAGGAGTTGGCGGGGTTGATTAAGGCCGATGAGGATGATGTGCGCCTCTATCCGGTACCGAAGCGGGGCAAGATTACGGTGTTGGGACGTGAGCCGTTTCCTGATGATATTGTGCTGTTGGACGGTGAGCATAATGTGTTGCGTTGGGAGGCATAAACTGCTTTACATTTTCAAGAACAGAGCGAATAATAACGTCGGTTCTTGCAGCTCGGCGAGAGGTTAACTAAGGGGTTTAGGCCATGAAAAAGCAGTTAACTTTTCAAAAACTTTTATTTCCTAAGACCCCCTTTGTAAGCTATTGTTTTCAAAGAGGAATTAGAGCCGAGGTGTTTGAAACATTGCCCTGATGAAGAAGGGATTAAGACTACGATTACATGGGCATCTCCACGTCATTAAACTGTTTGAAACATTGCCCTGATGAAGAAGGGATTAAGACTACCGTGTAAACGTAGAGGTGTAATATGTCTATCGTTTGAAACATTGCCCTGATGAAGAAGGGATTAAGACGACACACGCCGTTGCTGTTAAACACGTCTACCATGTTTGAAACATTGCCCTGATGAAGAAGGGATTAAGACCGATTAGTTTATACGGTAGTGCCTTACCAGTCACCGTTACGTTTGAAACATTGCCCTGATGAAGAAGGGATTAAGACAGTCACACCGGCAATCGTAATGCACACGATGCTATCGTTTGAAACATTGCCCTGATGAAGAAGGGATTAAGACCAGGGTGTACACCAACAACTAACGCAGGTGAATGGTTTGAAACATTGCCCTGATGAAGAAGGGATTAAGACGTATGTCGAATTACTGCATCACCTTGACTCTAAGGTTTGAAACATTGCCCTGATGAAGAAGGGATTAAGACTTGACTGGCTGACATGTAGCAATACTCTAGGTTTGAGCGTTTGAAACATTGCCCTGATGAAGAAGGGATTAAGACGTAGGGGCGGAATATTTTCCGCCCCTGTGCAGAAATAGCCTCAATTAAATGAGGATGCGAGGGGGGTTGGTTTTGCCTCTTGTGAAAAAAGCCCCTGTTTAGGGGCTTTTTTTGTGGGTAAAAAAACAGGGCGCATATGGAATGCGCCCCTACGAAAGAGGGTGGTATGAGTTCCCACGCAGGAGCATGGGAACTAGAAAAATCGTTGTGAGGCGGCGTAGGGGGGTATGAGTTCCCACGCAGGAGCGTGGGAACTAGAAAGGGGGATTGAGGGGGATTTGCTTTTGTATGTTTTTTGGCGCATTGCCCTTTGGTTAATGCGCCCTACGGGGCGGTGACGTTCCAGCGTTTAAAGCGTTTTTTGCAAAAGAGCAGCAGGCTTTCGTAGTCGGGAAAATAGAACTCAAAACCCTCTTCGGCAGGTGCGTCGTATTCACAGTAGTCGTTGCTGTGTTCGCGGCAGATGGTGGGGCGTTGATGATAGATGCCGCAATTGCCCTCATGGGTCAGATGCTCACAGGGGCTGTTAAAACAGAGCAGCCATTCGTCTTTGTCTTTAAAGAGGCTTACGTTTTTGTGTGAGACCTGCCAAAGCAGATGTTCAAAATCGAGTTTGGAACGCGGTGTTTTGATCTTTTGGGTAATGTAATTGCAGCACAGAGATTGGGTGCAGAGAGTGCATTTGGTCTCTAAGGGAATAATTTTAGTCGCTGAATAATCGGACACAAGAGTGTATTACTGTTTTTTATAGTGCAATAAAATAAAATGAAAGACATAAAAAAGGATGCCACGAAGGCACCCTTTTCTTGTTTAGAAAACCTAAAAAGGCAAACTAAACTTATTGAGCGACTACGTTAGCAGCCTGCAGACCTTTAGGGCCTTGCTCAACTTCGAAGGTCACTTTTTGGCCTTCTGCGAGGGTTTTGAAGCCTTCACCAGAAATCGCACGAAAATGAACGAAAACGTCAGCGCCGCCGTCGTCCTGAGAGATGAAACCATAACCTTTTTCTTCGTTAAACCACTTAACCGTACCAGTTACGTTAGACATGAATGTCTCCTGAAAATTGTAAAAAAATGGATGTGCGTAAAATTACGCCTCAGAGCCCGAAAGTAGAATCATTCATAATCGCAATCTGAGGGTGACGCTTCAGGACATCACGCTTACATAAAGTGAAGCAGTGTGAAGAAGTGTACAAGTACAAATGTTGCATAAGATAGATCTATGTTCTGTAGGGCGAGGAGAATACTAACACAGGTTTATCGAGAGTGAGAACAGTGTTTTCATGACTTTTTGTGAAAAAGCCCACTGATTTCACCTTCAGTGCCGTTGAGAAAGCAAAAGTCGTGACAATTATGCTTTAAAGCAGCTCCTTAATCTGGCCTTTGTCCTTGATTCGATAGCTTCCATCAGACTGCCGTCGCGTCATCTGGCTGAGGCCATTGAGAATGGCTCTGGAAACGTTACGAGCGGGGGTGATTTTCAGATCAAGGTCATAATTGCCCGCAGGTGTCAGAGTCAGCTTGCCCTTCAGAGAGAGGTCACCGCCGGTGTTGCTCAGTTGCAGCTGGATCAATTCGTTCTCGGTGCTGATGAGTGCCTGTACATCTCCCAGCTTGACCGTGGCGGGCATGGGTGTGGTGAGACTGGCTTTGCTCCAGAAGAGGCGACCGTTGATCGCCTCAGGGCCACTCTGTTTAATAATGGCATTGTCGATCACGGCGCTGATCTGACCGGAGAAGGTGGCCAGTGGCAGCGGCAGCAGAGCTTCCAGTTGTTTGGCGGCGATCTCAAAACGGGTCTCGCTTAGGTACAGGCTCTGACTGGCTGAAACAGCCCCATGGCCGTTGCCTTGACCGCCGAGGTAGCCAAACTCCATGTGTGCGCCGAGACGGGCTTTGAACAGGCTGCTGAGGGTGATGTGCCAATTTAGGTTGTCTATTTTTTGTTCTGGGTCGATCTGCAGGCGATTGGCGTGGCCGTTGAGCAGGCTGCCGGAGATGCCGTGCAGTTGCAGAGGGTTAATATCGACCCAACCGAGCAGACGGCTGGCGGGCAGATTGATCAGCAGGGCGAGCAGGTAGCTGACCAGCAACAGGGGCAGCAGGTAACGAAGCTTCATTTATCACCCCTTTCTACGCTGATGCGGGCGTTGACCTTGCCCGCTTGCATTTTGCTGATGTTGGCGCTGATGACCCGCAGGCCGTGGTTCAGTTCCAGATCCGCGAGCATGTTCATCAGTTGGTTAAAGTCCACCTGAGCAAATTGCACTTTGGTGCCTTTTTTTCCTTGTGGGTCAATGCGCTCCGGCGTGCCGAGGCGCGCACGGCGAATGGCGGCATCAACAATAATGTAGGGTGCTTGGCCATTGCTGCGCGTGCCGCTGTTGGTTTGTCCAGCACCGAGAGAGAGGGCTTCTTGCTGGGATTGCTGCATCCAGAGCAGCTCTTGTTGCAGCGCCTTGACGCTGTTTTGGCGCTGTTCTCGTGCGAGCAGAGCAGGTTCGATCAGCAGCAAGTAGATTAAAGTGAGCAGCAGCAGAGAGCCGCCCATCAGCACCCATTTTTGTTCTCGTGGTACGAGCTGAGAAAACCAGAGTTTCATGAGCCTGCCTCCAGTCGCAAGCGACCTTTAACTTGACCTTTCTCGGTATTGGCGGAGAGAATTTTGACCCGCAGTTGGCGCTGTTCCAGTTGCCGTTTTAGGCTGTCCAATGCTTGCAGTTGAGCGGTATTCACTTCGAGATCCAAATAACCTTTGCGAAAATTGAGGCCGTTGAGCTGAATGTTCTTCGCCTGCGCCAACGGTTGGGCGCTGCTGACCAGCAGTGGCAGCAGGCCTTGCAGATTACCTTGACCGCTGCGCAGTTTTTTCAGCCGCGTTTTCATCTGGGCGCGGGCATTGACCACTCGTTTGACGCTGGGAAAGGTGGCGCGGAAGGTTTGTTCGATTTCGCTGCGAAGTTGCTGTTCTTGTTCACCGAGCTGCTGATGCTGCAACAGCGTAGCGACGCTGCTGGTGAGCAGCAGCAGGGCGGCGATGGCCAGCGGTTGTTTCCACGGTTGCCAGAGTTTTTGCAGCGGGTCTTGGCGGCGATACTGCCCTTGCAGTAGATTGATGGCCGGTTTTTCCAAGCGGTCATTGAGTTGTTCCAGTGGGTGTGAACAACGGTGGTAGTCAATGGCCAAGGGCAATGTATTCAGATTCAGGTCGTCGCCTTCAGCGCAGTGGTAGAGGGTTAAGCGTTGGGGCGCTTCCGTGTCGGCAAAGTCGATGGCGCTGCTGAGCAGCTCGGGCAGCGCTTCGGTTTCGATGCTAAAGCCCTTCAGTCCAGATTGGCGAATGATGGCTCTTTGCTCGTCCACCAGCAGCGACCAGCCTTCATTGGCTTGAGCGAGTGCTAAGGGTTCGGGCAACAGGGTCTGAGGGCGAAGGCCAACGGCGTTGAGCTGTTCTAGCAGATCTTCCAGATAGCGTTTGTTGATCACCGCGACGGGATACTCATCGCCTTCTGCTTCGCCGATGGCAAAGTGCAGCTCGTCCACATCGTCGATCAGGCTCTCTTCAAGGGCGAAAGGGATGGCGCTTAAGACGCGGCTGCGGTTTTTGCTCGGCACGCGGGCATGGGTGAGCAGCACTTCGTTGCCCGCCACCAGCAGCAGCACATTTTGGCCGCGTGCGTGCAGCGCAGCGTCATTTAAGCTGCCGTGCTGAATGGGCGACTCCTGCTGTTCGTTCTGTGGCGCGCGCCAACTGACCTGTTGAGGTTGGGTTGGGTTAAAACGGATTACAAATGGTTTGGCCAAGCTGTTCTCTCCTTGCTCGCTGCAAAACGCGAGTGGCACCTTTGTCGTCTCGGTAGAGCAGACTGTATAAAATATAGTGTGCTGCGCCCAGAGTGACGATCACTCGGGTCTGAAAATAGTCGCTGCTGACATCGGCACTCTGGCGAATCTGGCTTTTGTCGTTGATGGTGAGGCTAACACCGCTGTTGGCAAGCTGTTGAATAAAGTTGTCTATGTTTTTAAAGGCGTCTTGTGAGGTGCTGTTATCCACTGGGCTGTTTGCGTCTGGCAAGGCGCTGTTGGCCGTTGGCCGTTGATCCAAAAGTGTTTTGGCCGCCGTTGCGCTGATTTTACTGTGCAACGCTTGCAGATTCAGTTCGCTGGCGGTGTTGACGTTGATTTTAGTCACGCTGGGCAGTGCGCTCAGGTACGGTTCGAGTTTAGTGAAGATCTCAGGGGTGATGCCACGCACGGCGCGCAGTTCACTGAGGTCGAGCAGGGCTCGGTTGGCGCTGCGGTAGGCCTGCGGCAGACTGGAATAAAAATCATCTTCAGCGCCGCCACTGCCACTGGGGTTGATGTCGGCATCGAGCCAATCTTCGATGGCGTTGGCGAGGGCGGGGTCTAACTCCAGCAGTTGCAGCAGGCGTTGCAGTTGGCCGCTGGCAGCGGGGTTCAGTTTGCCTTGGGCGGTGATTAAATTATTGAGGTTAAAGCGGCTGTTTTGGTCGATGACACAGCCCATGATCTGGGCGTTGTCGATGGGCAGCGGCGGCGTGCTCATGGCCCAATCTTCACTCAGGTCGTCGGTTGTATTCTTTTTTCGGTCTTGGGAGAGCAGCACGCGGCCCAAGCCTTCCCCTGCCAGCGCCACATGGCGCGCTTGCTCCAGCAGCAGGCGCGCTTGGGTGAGGCGAATGTCCATCTGCTGACGAGAGACCATCGCGGTGGTGGCGATGGTGGCCAGCGCCACCACCAACAGTACGGTGATCAGCGCGACCCCTTGACAACGAAAGGCTGAGTGCATCAGCCGGGCACCTCAAACAGACGGGTGATTTCGCCCCAAGGTTCTAAGGTGAGTTTGATCTCAATGGCGCGCGGCAGGGGGACAGGTTTGCCCGAACGGGCATCGGGCCAGCGGGTTTGCCAGCGGCTGTTTTGATCCATAAAACGCAATTCGACCTCTTTGATACCGCTGAGCAGCAGGCGACGATGCACTTTTGCACCTTGGATGCGATCCAGATGCTGCCAATATTGGCGATAGAGTGTGTCGTCTTCCAGTAAATAACTGACCCGTTGCAGTTGGGAGCGCGGGCTACCAAGCGGGTTTTGCCAACCGCTGCGACTGAAAGCCAAGATGAGCGAGTCTCCTTGGTTGGTGATAAAACTGGCCTGTTGGCTGCCGAGTTCATCCCGAATGGGGCGGTCGATCATCTGTTGCAGATCGTCGCTGAAGTAGTAGAAGGTCTGTTGCAGGGCGTTGAGTTGATCGGAGCGTTCGGCGGTGATGCTGCGGGTCTGCAACACCGAACTGAGGCCACTGTAAGCGGCCACTGCCAGCACAGAGAAGACGGCGATGGCCACCAATAACTCGATTAAGGTGAAGGCCTGTTGTGAAACTCTATTCATCGTGTCGGCGCGCTGGGAACGGGGGCGGCTTGAGGCGCTTTGGCGTTCAAGCTGGGGTCAATAATAAAGGAGGCTAATTTGACCAGTGGATTTTCATCATTGGCGTGCAGGCGAACGTCCACATCAAGGCGGCGCATCTCTTTGCTCTGGGTGGCTTTGACGACGCTGCTCCAGTGCCATTTGTAACCGGCCATCTCTTCGGTGCCGCTTTTCTTACCTTTGTCCAACCACTTTTTTTTCAGGCGCAGTTCGCTGATTTTATTCGCTGCTACCCAAGTGGCAAAACTTTTTTGCTGTAGGTAGCCGCTGTTGGCGGTGGTGTCGGCTGCGCCTTTGATCAGCGCACCTAAGGCGACGGCCAACACCGCCAGTGCCACCATTACCTCGATTAGGGTGAAACCGTCATGGGCTTTCACAAAGAGTCGCCTTCGCGTTTCAGTTGCAGTGCTTTTTCCACCCCGGGTTCGATGCGGTACTGGAGTCGGGAGTCTTGATCTTGAATCAGAATGGCAAAATCGGGCAGAATCTCACCGCTGGAGAGCAGGAAGATGTGCGGTTTGCGGCTCTTTTGCTGCTGCTCATCTCTTGGTTCATCCAGTGAGATGCTCAGCCCCTCGATTTGAATTTCAAAGGTTAAATTTTCGGGCAGTTCACGTTTGCGCAGCTGTTTTTCTTGCAGCGTTTGCCAGCGTTTGCCGTCGATGAGTTGATAAAATTGGTACTGCTGTGCTTCGAAACGCAGCCCCAGCTGACGGGATTGCAGCAGCGCTTGTTGGGAGGCCAGATGCATCAGTTGCAGCAACCGTTGCGCTTCTTTCTGTTGCCGTTCAGCGGGGTTGCCAAAGTCGATGCGCAGCACCGCAAAGGTGGTGAGAATGCCGATTAAGGTCATCACCACCAGCAGTTCCAGCAGAGTAAAACCGCTGTGGGTTGAGTGGGGGGTGGGATGAGTCACAAGGTGCTCGGGTTGAAAATCAGTTATAGATCCCAGTTGCCGATGTCGGCGGCAAATTTGTCGCCACCGGGTATGCCGTCGGCACCCAGAGAGTAGACGTCTATTTCACCGTGTTCGCCTGGGCTGATGTATTGGTATTCACGCTGCCACGGATCTTTGGGCAGTTTTTTAACGTAACCGCCCTCTTTCCAGTTGTTGGCGTCGTTGGGGCGTGTCACCAGTGCTTCCAGCCCTTGATCGGTGCTGGGATAGGTGAAGTTGTCCAGTTTGTAGAGTTCGAGTGAGCTTTCCAGTACGCGGATGTCCTGTTTGGCTTTCACCACGCGCGCTTTGTCCGGTTCGCTCATAATGCGTGGGATGACCACGGAGGCGAGAATGGCGAGAATGGCGACGACCACCATGATTTCAATCAGGGTGAAACCCGCTTGCTGGGCGTGAGGGCGTGAATGGGTGAGGTTCATTTAAAGGCAGCTCCAACAGTAAATAAGTATGGGCGAGAGAATAACATGCTTGTTGGCTTATTGGCTGGTCGCTGTTAAGCAGAATCGAGATTTTGTAAGCTGCGTCTCGTATTTGGATTGATGATGATAATTTTATTGACTTGAGGAGAGGTGATGGCTGACGTATGGAGTCGATGGGCTTGGGTGATCGTGTTGTCGGTGTTGTGTATTTTATTGCAGGCGACGGGCATGAACACGGTGATTCGTTTTGATCGTCAAGCCATTGATGGCGGTGCTTGGTGGTTGCTCTACAGTGGTAATTTAGTTCATTTTGATTGGATGCACTTGCTTAGGAACTTGGCCGGAGTGGCGTTGATTCAAGGCTTGTTTGGCCCTCTGCTACAGGGTTGGCGCTGGTGGTTGGTGTTGTCCATTTGTTCGTTGGGAGTGGGTTTGGGGTTGTACTTTTTTATGCCGCAGTTGGGTTGGTATGTCGGTCTGTCGGGGGCGGTGTTTGGGGCGTTTGTGGTGGGGGCGATGTTGGAGCTGCAACAGGGATGGAAATTTGGCCTGTTGCTGTTTGTGTTGGTGTTTGGGCGCTTGTTATATGAACTCACCATTGGCGCGATGCCCGGGGCGGAATCTTCGGGGATGACGGTGGTGGTGGAGTCGCACCTTTATGGCAGTTTGACGGGTTTGCTGCTGGGGGCGCTGCTTTTGTGGCTGAGAATTAAAAACCGTTCTGCTAGCGACGGCCGTTTTTACTGAGGTGTCGAGGGCGTAAGGAAGGGCTTGAGTGGGCATCAAGCGGCAGGGCAGAGAGAAAAAATTCACTGACCAGCAGAGGGTGTTGGCCTACTTGGAACAGAGAGCGCCGTCCCCAGAGGGTGCTGTGATGAGTAACGTGTGTGATTTGGCGGCTTTGTTTGGCGGGAATACGAATGATCTGTAGAGCGCCGCGTCGCAAACTGGGGTCGGTGAACAGCAATGCCCCCAGCGGGCGGTTGCCGATGGCGGCCAGACGTTGCTGATGGCCCTTTAAGCTGGAAAGTGGCAATAGGGTGTGGGCGTAGATCCAAGGGGTTTGGCCGCAGAGCAGATGTACGTCACGCTCAATCAGACGCGAGCCGAGGGGAATCTGCAAATGTTGGGCTTCCTTTTGCTGAGCGTAACGAATCTGCTGTTTTAAAACGCGCACGCTGAAGGTTTTGTTGCAGCCATTGAGCAATTTTTGCGTGAGGCTGCCGCTCTCTTGCAACCAAGGCCGGAGGGCTTTGGGGGCGGCATTGAGATGGAAACGACTGCCATTAAGCCAGCGTTGGTGGAGCGGATTTCGCATGGGCGTTCCGAGTTAAAAAGAGGGCGATTGTAACCAATGCTTTACATTGAGGCCAATATCTAGGATTGTGGCGCGAATGTGGTGTGAGTACGTTTACTGTTGAACAAAATAGACGGTTTATAGGGGATTAAAGAAGTGATTGTGAACAAAGTTCTTGTGTTGCTGGCGGCATTAGCGGTTTCGTCATGGAGTTGGGCTGAGACGCGTTATGTTACGGATCAGTGCGAAATTACGCTGCGTTCGGGGCAGAGCACAGGGCATAAGATCATTAGTATGTTGCCCAGTGGTACCCGTTTGAATGTTATGAAAAAAGGTGAAAGGGGTTACAGTAAAGTTAAAACAACAGCGGGAAAAGAAGGTTGGGTGCTGGAACGCATGACGATCAAACGGCCGGTGGCAGAACAGCGTTTGGCAAAAATTAAAAGCCGAATGGCGAGTATGAAAGAGGAGAATCGGCTGTTTAATCAACAGAGCGAAAGCCTCTTGAAAGAGCAGCAAGAGTTGCAGCAAGAGCTTAGCCTGTGCAAGGAAACAAACCTTGAGCTGAACAAGGCGTTGACGGACATTCGACGTACCGCTGCCAATACTTTGGCGATTTACAGTGAAAACGATCAGTTAAAAGGACGCATTGCTCAGTTGGAAACGGAGTTGAGTCGGGTGAAAAAAGAGAATGAAACCTTCAAAGATGAGTCGCAGCGTAACTGGTTTATGGTCGGCGCTGGGGTGCTGTTTGGCGGTATTTTATTGGGTTTGATTCTGCCTCGTTTGCGTTTTAAAAAGAAAAATTCTTGGGACAGTTTTTAGTGTGATTTGTCAGTGGATGATGCGGGTTTTGCCACTGTTTGGTGTGTTGTTAGGGAGTTTATTGATGTCGTCAGTGAGTGCTAATGAGAGGGGAGGCAAGCCGTCAGCGTTATCTGTTTGCCCTGATTCGCCCAATTGTGTTTCTACTGCTGCTCAAGCGGATGACACGGAGCATTACATTGCTCCATTGGTTTTTTCCGCTTCCGCAGAAGAAGCCTGGAAAACAGTTAAACGGGCGGTATTGGTGCTGCCTCGTTGTAAAATTGTATCTGAAAATGAGTTTTACTTGAAAGCAGAGTGCCGCAGTTTTCTGTTTCGTTTTGTGGATGATTTGGAGTTGCAACTGTACCCTGACGAGAAGCAGATCGCTGTGCGATCTGCATCGAGAATTGGGCGTACGGACTTTGGCGTGAATCGAAAACGAGTCGAGTTATTGCGGGAAAAACTGCGTTAAGGCGGTTTTACCAACGGCGCACTCTCCCCGTGTCCATATGCACAAACTGTATTTTTCCTCTGGGGTAATAACCCACTCCGCCGCCGTGCAAACTGAGCGCGGCTTGTTGAATTTGATGCAGCTCACGATCCGGTAGAAAGAAGTCGATGGCGCGTCCTTGGGTGTGCAGACTGCGTTTGGCTACTTTATGACTGCGTTGACGCAGTTTGGTATTGGTTTTTTGGCTGCGATAAGCGGAGATGATGTGCAGTGGCTGACGACTGCCGAGTTTTTGTTGGGTGTGGTGCAGCAGATCGAGCAGCAGAGGGTCGATCTGGGTGATTTCATCGGTGCGATGGTCGCGTAACAGACGGTTTATAACGTTCAATTCGGATCTCTGATAGTGACCGTCACTCCAATAGGTGCTGCTGAGCTTCTCTTCTGTGTGTAGATTATAAAAATGCAATGTTCGCTCTTGAGTTTGACGTTTGGCCAGAGTGGGTGTGCTGATAAAACCAGCGGCCAGCAGAGTGCCAAATTGTAAAAAACGGCGACGGTTTTGTGTGTAGTGATTCAGGTTCATGAAAAAAGGCTTCCTTGCGTGTTGATTCTATTGTGTCTTAAAACCGAGCCATTTGCAGTGTTTGACCGAACAGTTTTTGCTGTAACTTCCGATCTCGTTTATACATGTCTTGGCGAAAATGCGCCTGTCCTGAGCCATCAACCCAGCTGGTGAAATAGGTTAGATAGACACTGATCGGATTGCTCAGTTTTACCCAGCGAGTCTGTTTTTGGCTTACGGCTTTGTGCAATTTTGCTTGATTCCATTGGGCTTCGTCTTTGAGCAAGTAGGCGGCCAGAGCCAAGGGGTGTTCGAGGCGAATGCAGCCGGAGCTAAAGGTGCGCACGGTTTTTTGGAACAGCTTTCGTGAGGGAGTGTCGTGCAGGTAGATGCCGTAAGGGTTGGGCATATAAAATTTTACCTGCCCTAGAGCGTTGTGTTTGCCGGGCGATTGGCGCAGCCGATAGGGGGATTTGTTGGAGAAAAATTCTGTCCATTCGACCTTTTCTAAGGGTATCTCTTCAACCTTATCGCCCTTTACTTTTTGCACATGAATGTTTTTCCATTGTAGGTAATCACGATTTTTTTTGACCTCGGGCAGAATGTCTTTTCTGAGGATGTTGGCGGGGATGTACCAAGAGGGGTTGAGCACGAAGTGGGTCAGTTTTTCGCTAAACGCGGGCGTGCTGCGGTAGGTTTTTCCAACGATGGCCTTCATATTCAGTGCGGGGCGGTAGTTGTCGATCAGATCCAATTCGAAACTGACCGTATTGACAAAAATGTGTTTTTTACCCAGTTCTCGGGGCAACCAGTGCCAACGCACCATATTCAGCTGGATGTGTTCAATGCGCTTGCTGACAGGGGTGTTGAGGGCGTGCAGGGTTTGGGGACCCAGTTTGCCGTCTGGTTCCAGCCCCATTCGTTGTTGAAAGTTTTTCACCGCTTGTTGTAGGGTTTTGTCATAGACGTTGTTATTGATCTCTGCGGAGAGAGTTAGATCGCCGCTGATCAGCAGCCGGTCACGGAGATTGTTTAAACGTGGGTCTTTTGCTCCTAATCTAATGGCTGAGCCACGAGCGATAGGTGGCCATCCACCGGCGGATTCGATGCGTCGATAGCGGGCTAAAGAGGAGCGTAAGGCACGGTAGCCAGGGTGTGGCGGGGTGAGGGCGCGCAACAGCTCTTTTATTGAATGACCTTGTTGCAGTGCGGTAAGCAGCGCCTGTGCATCGAATTTTGGGGCATCGATATGCCAGTTGCCATCACTTTCTGTGGCGGTAAAAATACCGCTGTAGAGGTGGTTGGCAAGACCAAAAAAGGCGTCGCTGAGCAACAGCTCTTGTTCGGCTTGCAGGCGTGGTTTGTTTTTGCCGGAAAAACTGCGCCACTGGATGCCAAGGCGATGATAATCGTGCTGTGACAGACCCTCTTCATCGGCGATTGAGAGCGCTACTAGCAGCTCTTTTGCTTCGGGTTTTAAGCCCGTTTGATCAAACCAGATGGGTTGGTAGTGGCGTTGTTGATAGAGTTGTTTGAGGGTGTTTGGAACGTGCAGGGAGTCAATTTGCTGTGAAAATGGAGTCTGTTCTGTCAGCCACTCTTTGGTGAGCAGACGAATGTTTTCCACTGTTGAGGTGGCTGCATGAGCCTTGCCTAACAGCATAAAAGTGATGAGTATCAGCAATAAAGCGGTATTTCTCTTGTAAAAACAGTGTTTTATCATGACTGATCCGTGTTCATAGATGTCGAGAGAGGCGTTGTTCTTTATGTTTTTTCTTGTATGAACAACAACTTAGAAAACCTTCTTAACCCTGTCTCGATAAGATTGACGTTTTTTCAAGCTTACCTGAAAATGTGATGAGTTTCACACGCGCTTCTTTCCCTTAAGATCTTTGGAGGAACACATGGTTGTTGATCGAGATGATTTACCGGCTTGGATTGAGTGGTTGGCTCAAGATGAAAATGGGGTTTGGTGGGGCTTTGAGTGTGAGCCAAACGAGGGTGATTGTTACTGGTATGAAAACGAAGTGGGGCGTTATTTGAAGTTGGCTACGGGCGATAAAAACCCCGCTTGGCGAGCGAGTTTACAACGTCGGTGAGGGATTATCAGGGGCGTGGTTCGATTTAAAGCCCCTCTTCTGATCAGCGTTTTTTCTCAATGCGATGTTGCCATTTTTTCAGTACTTCAGTTGGGCAGTCGCCTTCAATGCATTTCACCAAATAATCGGCTTTGTCGCAGTTTTCTTGGCAGTAGCTGATTTTATAGCGACCGCACTGTGTTGAATTTTTATCAAACTCGGCTACACAAGCTGCGTAATAATCATTGCAGGCGGCTTCTTTTGAAACGGGTTTTTGCTGGTTGATCTGGTCGATATTATTTTGGTGCAGTTGGCAGCCGTGTGAACAGTGCAGGTATGCTTTTTTAGCCTGTTGGTATTCGTGCTGTTTGCGTTTAAATTGACGTGAACAGGAAAAAGTACCGTTATTGATCGCACAATTTTGTTGCAAAAAGTAGGAGAGCTGCGTCTCTTGGTGCTGGAATTCAGCACAATGATGGTCGCAATTGGTGTAGGCTTCGGTGGCATCCAGCAGAGCGTGGTTGTAGTGATTGAGTTGTTCTTGATAGAGTTGGCTGTGATTGATTTTGCAGACATCCACCTGTGATTTATGTTCGGTACGGCAGCGTAAATTTACCTGTTTTGCTTTGTAGAGGCAGTTTTTCGCGTTGTCTGGGTAGAGGTCTTTGATGGCGTATTTGGGCGAGCAAGCCGCCAATAAAACAAGGCTGCTGAGCAGTAGCAGCGATAAAGCGCGTTTGCTGATAAAAGAGAGGGGGTTGCTGCTGCGCATACGAACGGCTCCTGAAAATAGGCTATTAATCGTAATACTACAGTTTAAGTGCCACTCTTATCGGAGTGCTTATAAAAACCCCGACAGACCGCGTTTTGAGGGTGAATCCAACCACTGTTGCAGCTTTTTTATCTCTGCGGTCTGCTCTAGTTCACGCAAATCTTTTGTGCCATTTTTAATGAGGCGGTAGGCTTGCTCGACGATTTTAAAGGCCGCGCCTTTGATGCCGTTGCGGCGCAGACCGATGCTGTTGAGGCGGTAATGTTTCAACGGCTGACCGGCGCTCATGGTAAAGGGCAGAATGTCTTTGCGGGTGCCGGTAAAGGCGGCGATCATTGAGTAGGCACCAATGCGGCAGAATTGATGAACCAGTGCGCCCGCACCGAGAGTAACGCGGTCGTCAACGTGGGTGTGGCCACCCAAACCGGCGTTGTTGGCCATAATCACGTAATCCCCCAGCGTGCAGTCGTGACCAACGTGAGTGTTGCCCATCAGATAACAGTGGTTGCCAACGCGGGTGAGACGTTCATCAGAGGTGGCGCGGTGAATGGTGGCGGCTTCACGAATGACGTTGTGCGCGCCGATCTCGACCCAGGTTTCGCGTTGGTCAAAACTGAGGTCTTGTGGCAGATCACCCAGCACCGCATGAGCGTGGATTTTATTGCCCTTGCCCATACGAACGAAGTTGTGAATGACCGCATGAGGGCCGATTTCGCAGTCGTCACCGATGATCACATGATCGTCGATAATGGCGTAGGGGTGGATTTTTACCCGCTCACCCAGTTGCGCTTTGCTGGAGACGATGGCGCTGGGGTGGATCTGATCTGTCATCAATACAACCTCACTCTGGGTTACGGTTGAGGGTCAGTTTTCCCCCTTTGACCGACAGGTTGGCTGTCCCATTGAGCAGCGCTTGCAGGTCGGCGCCGATCATTTTATTGCGCCAGCCGCTGAGCAGAGTCAGGTCCGTTTCGCCTTGAATGAATTTCAGCAGCTCTTTGCGTTGGGTGATGACATTGGGGTTGAGGGATTGTTCTTCTGCTCGCTGGCGCACCATCGCCATCAGTAGATCGGCAACCGCTTCATGCTCCGCTTTGGGGCGTTTCTTTTTCATAAAGGCTGGCAGAGGTTGAGGCTGTTGCTGACGGGCTTCACTGAGCAGTTTCAGCAGCACCTTGCCGGTCTGTTTAACAAACCGATCTGTGAGACCACGAATGTGCCCCAGCTCGATTTGGTTGTTCGGCTTTTGCAGCGCCAGATCAAGCACGACTTCGTCTTTGAGCAGCCATTTGCGCGGCAGATTTTTTTTCTGCGCCTGCTCTTCACGCCAAATGCAGAGCTGCTGGGCGATGGAGAGGGATTCTCCTTTTAGGCGTTCCAAGCCGCGCAGTTTTTGCCAGATGGTGTTGGGGTCAATCTGATAACGCCCTGTGTCGGTGAGGGCTTGAAAGTCGTCGTCGAGCCATTGAAGGCGATCTTTCTGTTGCAGCTGTTGTTGCAGTTTTTTGTAGATCTGGCCTAGGTAGATCACGTCGTCGGCGGCGTAGTTTATCTGCGCTTCGGGCAGTGGGCGGCGGGTCCAGTCGGCGCGGGAGTGGGCTTTTTCCAGCTGCACACCGAGCACTTCATTGACTAAATTGGCGTAACCGATCTGTTCGTTGTGGCCGAGCAGTGGCGCGGCGATTTGGGTATCAAACAGCGGGCTGGGCAGGCGACCATTGAGCTGGAAGAGAATCTCCAGATCTTGGCTGCCCGCGTGAAAAATTTTGGTGATGTTGGGGTTATCAAACAGCGGTAGCAATGGGTCGAGGTTGGGCAGCGCGAGGGGATCAATGCAGGCGGTGATCTCCGTGGTCCCCAGTTGCAGCAGGCAGAGCTGTGGGTAGTAGGTTTTTTCTCGTAAGAATTCGGTGTCCAGTGCGATCCAAGGGGCATCGTGCAGCTGTTGACAGAGTTGTTCGAGGGCGGCGGGGGTGTCGATGTATTGAATGGGGTTTGTATTCATGGTGGCAGAATAGCAGGCTTGCCCGTTTCTGGGTAGAGAGGTTCTGGCTCTTTCCCCCTCTCACCACAGCAAGCCGCTTTGGTGTAGAATCCTCGCACTGTTTTTACGCCTATCTCAGCCTTTTAGGGGAACTTGTTCAATGTCGGATACAAAAAAAGTCGTTTTAGCTTACTCGGGTGGTCTGGATACCTCCGTGATCTTGAAGTGGTTGGAAGAGGAGCACGACTGCGAAGTGGTCACCTTTACCGCTGACATTGGACAAGGCGAAGAGGTTGAACCGGCGCGTGCCAAAGCGGAAGCGATGGGCGTGAAAGAGATTTACATCGAAGATCTGCGCGAAGAGTTCGTCCGTGATTATGTTTATCCCATGTTCCGTGCCAACGCCATCTACGAAGGTGAATACTTGCTTGGTACTTCTATTGCCCGCCCGCTTATCGCCAAACGTCTGGTGGAGATCGCTCAAGAGACCGGTGCCTATGCCATCTCCCACGGTGCGACGGGTAAAGGCAACGATCAGATCCGTTTTGAGCTGGGTGCCTATGCCTTGATGCCTGATGTCAAAGTGATTGCACCGTGGCGTGAGTGGGATCTGCTCTCGCGGGAAAAATTGATGACCTACGCTGCCAAACACGGTATCCCAGTGGATTACGCCAAAGCAGGTAAAAAATCCCCTTATTCAATGGACGCCAATCTGCTGCACATCTCCTATGAAGGTGGCATGTTGGAAGATCCGTGGGTCGAGGCCAATGACGAAGAGATGTGGCGCTGGACACTCTCTCCTGAGCAAGCCCCTGATCAAGCCACTTACATCGAGCTGGGGTTTGAAAAGGGCGATGTGGTCTCCATTGACGGCGAAGATATGAGCCCGGCGCAGGTGCTGACGTATTTGAATAAAGTTGGCGGTGAAAACGGCATTGGTCGAGATGACATTGTTGAAAATCGTTACGTGGGGATGAAATCTCGCGGCTGTTATGAAACCCCAGGTGGCACCATTTTACTCAAGGCACATCGGGCGATGGAGTCGTTGACCATGGATCGTGAATTGATGCATCTGAAAGATGAGCTGATGCCCCGTTACGCGAAAATGATCTACAACGGTTACTGGTGGGCACCTGAGCGCACCGCTATGCAAGCCTTGATTGATGCCTCGCAGGTGAACGTTAACGGCATCGTGCGTCTCAAGCTCTATAAGGGCAACGTGATGGTTGTAGGTCGTCAGTCCGTCAGCGATTCGCTGTTTGATGAAAACATTGCGACCTTTGAAGACGATGCCGGTGCGTATGATCAGAAAGACGCGGACGGTTTCATTAAACTCAATGCGCTGCGCTTGCGCATTGCCGCCAATCGTCGAGGTTAAGCTGATGCGAATTTTACACACCATGTTGCGGGTTGGTGATCTGGATCGTTCGATTCAGTTTTACACCGAGGTGTTGGGGATGACACTTTTGCGCCGTAAGGAGTATCCAAAGGGGGAGTTTACCTTGGCCTTTGTCGGTTATGGCTCTGAAGAGGACAACGCCGTTTTGGAGTTGACTTACAACTGGGACACCAGCAGCTACACTCAGGGTACGGGCTTTGGTCATCTGGCTCTGGAAGTGGACGACGTCTATCAGGCGGTCAGTCAAATTCGAGATAAGGGCGGTAAAGTACTTCGTGAGGCGGGGCCGATGAACGCCGGTCAGACGATCATTGCCTTTGTTGAAGATCCCGATGGATATGAAATTGAGTTGTTGGGCGCACAGCGTCATCAAGAACCGTTATAGCGATCTCTTTTTGAGGTGAATATTATGGCTGTTACCGTAAATGTTGGAAAAACGGATAAAATATTCCGTGTGGTGTTGGGTTTTGTCTTTCTTCTCGGCGGCGTGCTGTTTCAGAGCTGGTGGGGGCTTATGGCAGCGGTGCCGTGGGTGACGGCAGCGATGGGCTGGTGTCCGACGTATTTGATCTTTGGTATTAATACCAATAAATAAACGTCTTTGGCGTTATCAAAAGACCCGCTAACAGCGGGTCTTTTTGTGTCCGTTTAAAAGAACAGATCAACACTGCCCTCGTCTTGCTGCGGCAGAGCGAGCAAATTGTTGTCAATCAACAGTTGGTAGCCAAACACCGCATTACGGCCATGTTCTTTGGCGTAATAAAGGGCTTGGTCGGCCTGCTCTAAGACCGTAGGTGGATAGTCGTTTGCGCCGATTTTTGCGTAGCCGACGCTGATGGTGATGTGACCCACGGCGGGGAATTGAAACTGCTCGATGGCGATGCGGAACCGTTCCAGTGTTTGTGCGGCCATGGCTTCAGGTATCGGTTCTAAGATAATAATAAATTCTTCACCACCAAAGCGAAACAGCAGGTCGCTGCTGCGAAAAAAGGCTTTCATCTGTTGCGACAGAAGCAGTAGAACTTCATCGCCGTACAGATGACCATAGTCATCGTTCACCCGTTTGAAAAAATCGATGTCCAAAATAGCCAGCCAAGCAGTACTGTCTTGTTCTGTTTTGCGTGGTTGGTGATCGCTTTTGTATTCGTATTGTTGAGTGCGTTGGCGGTTGAGCAGCAGCAGCAGTTTTTTATCAAACGTGCGTCGATTAAAAATGCCCGTGAGTTTGTCACGTTCGCTTTCATTCAGAATAAAAAGGTAATTTTGGTAAATTTTTAGCAGATTTTTGATCAGGGTTAATTGGGTTGTCAGTGGGTTTGTGCTGCTGATTTTGATTACAGAGGTTATTTTGTTGTCCAGCACAATGGGGAACAGAGCAACCGCTCGTTGATCTTCTGTATAGAAGGCAATGTCGCTTTTTTGAAAGCTGCATTTTAACTGTGGGTCGGACGTAATGCGTGTGCTTTTTGTGTTCCATTGATGGCAAAAAAAAGCGTCATTTTTCTTCAAATTATCCAGTCGCAACAGCTCTTCAATGCCGTTATTTAGATCTTCCTTGAAGGCTTGGTAGAGCGAAATGGAATGACAGGGGGTCAATTCTGCGATGGCGATGAGGAAGCTCTGGTTGAGTGAATCGACGTCGTTTTGTTGGGTGATGTCGGCCACCATTGATAAGGTTTTATGTTCCATAGTTGAAACGAATGTAGGCAAAAACCTAGCCAGTCATTTTTTTTGAGCACAAAAAAGGCAGCGTTGTTACGGCTGCCTAACAGAGTGTAAGTCTGTTTTGTTTTACGCTTCGATGCTGCCGCGCAATTTTTTCATCGCGCTTTTTTCCAATTGACGAATGCGCTCCGCAGAAACACCGTATTTGGTAGCCAGTTCGTGCAGGGTGGCTTTTTTCTCGCTTAACCAGCGCTGTTGCAGAATATCTTGGCTGCGTTCATCCAGATTTTTGAGGGAGTCGCTCAGTTGCGCTTGCTGCTGCTGCAGGTGATCTTGATGTTCCAACAGTAGAGCGGGATCGGCGTTTTCCTGTTGCAGATAGGAGGAGGGTGAGATGCTGTGACTGTCGTCGCTCTGGTCGTTGCCCAGATCAAAAGGGGTGTCCTGATGACTGAGGCGAGACTCCATCTCCAGCACTGTTTCCGGTTTGACACCCAGATCTTTGGCCACCGCTTGCACTTCGGCGTGGTTCAGCCAGCCGAGACGGGTTTTGGAGCTGCGCAGTTTGAAGAACAGTTTGCGCTGCGCTTTGGTGGTGGCGACTTTGACGATGCGCCAGTTGCGAATGACATATTCATGAATTTCAGCGCGAATCCAATGTACGGCAAAGGAGATCAAGCGCACGCCGACATCGGGGTCAAAACGTTTGACCGCTTTCATCAGGCCGACGTTGCCTTCTTGGACTAGATCTGCCAGTGGCAGGCCGTAACCGTTGTAACCGCGCGCGATGTGAACCACAAAACGCAACTGGGAGAGAACCAAACGACGAGCCGCTTCCAGATCGTTGTCGTGGCGTAATTTGCGCGCCAGCTTTTGCTCTTCTTCAAGGCTAAAAACCGGAATCTCGGCAATGGTTTGCAGATAACCGCCCAAGTTGCCACCTGCGGGAGTGGGCATAGCGGTGTGATAATTGGAATTTATTAGTGCCGTGCTCATGAATCTCCTACCTTAACGTGTTGCGTTTGTTTGATATTAGCACTGTTCATGGGTGTGAAACGAGGGCTAACCCCAAAAAATGCCTTGTAAGCGTTCTCTTAAGGCCTCGGCAGAGATGGGTTTGTTAATAAAGTAGTTGGCTCCGGCTTTGAAGGCTTCGGAGACCTGCTGACCGTCTCTGGGGTTGGCGGAGAGAATAATTACCGGCAACTGCTGAGGTGAGTAGTTTAAATCTGTACGGATCAATCCGACCAACTGCAAAGCGGAGAGTTCACCGCTCAGGCTGAGGTCGCTGATGATCAGATCGAAGGCTTGGCCTTTGATGGGCTGGTGCTCTGTGATGATCTCCAGAGCTTGACGGGCATCGTTACTGTAGGTGACGGCGATGCCGAAGGTGTTTAGAATCGCTTGGAGACCGGCGGTGGTCGAGGCGCTGTTTTCCACATAGAGCACCCGCCGTCCTTTCAGGGTAGCGTTGCTGTTGGGCAAGTACCCTTTTAAGGCTTCAATGTAGCTTTGTAAGCCTTCTGATTTGTCAATGTAGTAGGTGATGTCGTCGGCGTACCCTTTCTGCTGCAAATGATGGTCGGTATCGCCGGAGATTAGAATCACAGGGGTGGTGAGGTAGTTGGGTATCCGGCGTACCTTAGTCGCCAAACTAAGGCCGCTTTCGTCGGGCAGTTGCATCGCGGTGGTGATGCAGTCGAAGGTATTGACCATTAACAGTCGGATTGCTTCGGCGGCGCTGCCGCAAGAGATGACGCGAATGTTAGGCAGCTCTTGTTGGATGCGGCGAGCCAGCAGTTTGCGAGCGGTTTTTGAGTTATCGACGATCAAAATGTGATTGAATTTACGCATGAGGATCACTGTTTAATGAGGTTCTACGCTGTGCAAATGGCGGCGCACAGCAAGCCAGGAGCCGATCAGGCCTAAAAAGGTGCTGAGCATAATCAGGCTGAGGATGTTAACGCCATTTAAACGGATAAGTTGATATTGGCTGCCGTACAGCTGTGTGAGCTGATGAACGGGGTTTTGCAGCAGCAGCAGGCCACCTTCGACCAAAAACAGCGCCACAATGCCACCCAACAGACCGTACCAAATACCGCCGTAGAGAAAAGGGCGGCGGACAAAGCTGTGGGTGGCTCCGATCAATTTAATCACTTCGATTTCAGCGCGTCGGCTTTGAATGTCGAGGCGAATGGTGTTGCCGATGATGAGCAGCACGGCAATGGCGAGCAGTGATGCAATCAGCCACACACCACGGTGCATGATGGCGATGATGGCGCGCAGTCGTTTGACCCACTCCAGATCAAGTTGCATCTGATCGACTTTTTTCAGCTCTTGCAGTTGCTGGGCAAACAGCGAGAGACGAGGTTCGCTCTCCGCTTTCTGAGCAATGTAGAGCACCAACACCGAAGGCAGTGGATTTTCTTTTAGGCTATCAATGGCCTCGCCAAACCCTGGGTATTGGCGAAACTGGCTCAAGGCTTCACGGCTGCTGATAAAACGCACTGAGACCACCTCTTCGCGTTTTTCCAGTTGCCGAGCCAGTTTTTGCGCGTCATTATCACTGACGCTTTTTTTCAAGTAGAGGGAGATGCTGGTGGGGCTGTCCCAATCTTTACTCAACTCTTGGGCGTTGATCAGCAGGGCGTAGAGGGCGGTGGGCAGCGCCAGTGCAATGCCGATGACGCTGATGGTGGTGAGGTGAGCGAGTGGAGCGTGGTAGAGTTTGCCGAGGCTGAAGAGCAGTGAGCGCAGATGATTGAAGAGATAGGCTTTAAAAAAATGCTCTTTGGCGCGCTGCATTTTAAAATCGTGTGCTTGTTTACGCGATTTCATCGGCGCGTTTTCCTTGGTTGAGGCCGTTTTGAATCAGACGCCCTTGGTAGAGGGTCATAATGGGCTGCTGTAGACGACGGATCAACTCTAAGTCATGGCTGGCGATCAGCACCGTGGTGCCAATCTGATTGAACTCAATAAACAGACGCATGATCTCTTCTGAAAGTAAGGGGTCTAGGTTGCCCGTTGGCTCATCGGCCAGCAGCAGTGGGGGGCGATTGACCACCGCACGGGCGATGCCGACCCGTTGTTGCTCACCGCCGGAGAGGGTGATGGGCAGGGCGCGCTCTTTATTCAGTAGGCCGACTTTATCCAGTGAGGCTCGCACTCGGCGGCCAATTTCACGGTGTTTGTAACCGGCGATGATCAAAGGCAGCGCAACATTGTCGTAGACACTGCGGTCGTAAAGAAGGTGATGGTTTTGAAACACCATGCCGATCTGACGGCGCAAGGTGGGGATTTTTCGATTCGGCAGGGTGGAGAGGTTCATGCCGTTGATGACGATTTGGCCTCGGCTGCTGGGTTCAATGGCCGCAATCAGTTTTAGCAGGGTGCTTTTGCCCGCCCCCGAGTGGCCGGTGAGAAACGCCATCTGACCGCTGGCGATGTGAAAGTTGAGGTTGGTGAGTGCCTCATGTCCACCAGGGTAGCGTTTGCTGGTGTGGTCAAAGCGGATCATGAGTTTTTATCGGTTTTGAGTAGGGCATTAACGTATTCACTGGCGCTGAAGGTGTGTAGATCTTCAACTTTTTCCCCAACGCCAATAAAACGGATCGGTAACGCCAGTTTCTGCGCGATGGCAAAGACGATGCCGCCCTTGGCGGTGCCATCCAATTTGGTGATGGCCAGTCCGGTCAGGCCAACGGCTTTATGAAATTGCTCCGCTTGAGTGAGGGCGTTTTGGCCTGTACCGCCGTCCAGCACCAGCAGGGTTTCATGGGGAGCTTCGGCATCCAACTTAGTCAATACCCGTTTGACCTTTTTCAACTCGTCCATCAAACCTGCTTGGGTGTGCAGCCGTCCGGCGGTGTCGGCGATCAGTACATCAACGCCTTTGGCTTTGGCCGATTGCAGCGCATCAAAAATCACCGAAGCGGAGTCGGCGCCGCTGCCTTGCGCGACGACGGGAATCTGATTGCGTTCGCCCCACGCTTGCAGTTGCTCCACGGCGGCGGCACGGAAGGTGTCACCGGCGGCCAACATGACGGAGAGGTTGGCTTCTTTGAGCCGTTTGGAGAGTTTGCCAATGGTGGTGGTTTTGCCCGAACCGTTCACCCCCACCACTAAAATGACATAGGGTTTTTTGCTCTCGCTGATCTCTAAAGGCTGTTCGCAAGGGATGAGGATGTCGTTCAGCTCTTGTTGCAAGAGCGCTTTTAGTGCCTCGCTGTCGTTCACTTGTTTGCGGCTGATGCTCTGGCCTAATTTGTCCATTATTCGTTGAGTGACATCCACGCCGGTGTCGGCCACCAGCAGGTGGGTTTCCAGCTCTTCGAGCAGGTCATCGTCGATGGGTTTTTTGCCGAGAAAAAAATCCAGCAAGCCATCGGTGAAACGGGAGCGCGTTTTGCCTAGCTTCTTGCTAAGATCTTTCTCTGCTGATTGAGAAGATGATTCGTCTGGAACTTTTTTCTTTCTGCGAAAACTGAATAGGCTCATGGGCGTTTGGCTGTGAAACAGTGCGGTGATAAAAGCGGTATCCTACCACCGGTGTGGGTACGACCAAAGTTAAAGGAAACATAATTGTGAAAAGAGGGTGGATGTGGGCGTTAAGCCTGATGTTTGTCAGTGGTGTGTTGCAGGCCACTGAGGTACACGAGTTTCAGCTCGACAACGGTTTGAAAATTCTAGTACAAGAAGATCATCGTGCGCCGGTGGTGGTGTCGCAGATCTGGTACAAGGTCGGCAGCAGCTACGAACACGGCGGTATCACGGGCGTTTCTCATGTGTTGGAGCATATGATGTTTAAGGGCACGGAAAAACACGCTTCTGGTGAGTTTTCACGCATCATCGCGTTAAACGGGGGGCGAGAAAACGCCTTCACCAGCAGCGATTACACCGCCTATTTCCAACGGATTAATAAAGATCGCCTTGGCCTCTGTTTGGAATTGGAAGCGGATCGGATGCGTAATTTGCGTCTGGATGCCACGGAGTTTGCCAAAGAGGTCAATGTGGTCAAAGAGGAGCGCCGGATGCGCACCGACGACAAACCCCGTTCGCTGACCTACGAGCGTTTTAAATCGGTGGCCTACAGCAGCAGCCCTTATGGCAATCCGGTTATCGGTTGGATGGGAGACCTTGATTCGCTGACGCTGGAAGACGCGCAAACGTGGTACGAGGCGTGGTACGCGCCCAACAACGCCACTTTGGTGGTGGTGGGGGACGTTAAACCCGCTGAGGTTTTTGCGCTGGCTAAACACCATTTTGGTGCGCTGAAACCGTCTAAACAGCCCCTTATTAAAGCTCGCGCAGAAGTGCAACAGCACGGCACGCAACGTTTAACCTTAAAATTGCCCGCCAAACTGCCCTACTTGATTATGGGTTATAAAACCCCCGTTTTGAAAAGCGTCGATGAGCCTTGGAAAGCCTATGCCTTAGAGGTGTTGGTGGGTATTTTAGACGGCGGTGACAGCGCCCGTTTCAGTGATCGTTTGGTGCGCAGTCGGCAGTTGGCCGCCAGTGCCGGTGCCAGTTACAACCTGCACGGTCGTCTCGATGCGATGTTGGTGCTGGATGGCATTCCCGCTCAAGATCATGATTTGGATGCACTGGAAACGGCTTTGCTGGCTGAGGTGGAGTTGCTTAAACAGGGCAAAATTTCTGCCGCTGAGCTGAACCGTGTAAAGGCCGGTGTTTTGGCCAGTTCGGTGTATGAGCGTGATTCGATGTTTTATCAGGCGATGCAGATTGGTATTTTGGAAACCAATGGCGTGGGTTATCGCGCCTTGGATCAGTATTTGGCCGGTATTCAAGCGGTGACGGTTAAACAGGTGGCGCAGGTGGCGCGTGAGTACTTGAATATGGAACAGTTGACCGTGGCACGTCTTGAGCCGCTGCCACTGGAAACGGCGAAAAAGCCGCCTGCCAGTCGTGCTGGCTTACGTGGAGATAAATTATGAAGCGCCTTTTATTGAGTTTTACGCTGTTGTTGGTTGCGCCTTTGGCTGTGGCAGTGCCGCAGATTCAGCATTGGCAGACGAAAAATGGCGCGAAGGTGCTGTTTGTCCCCAGCACGGCGTTGCCGATTGTGGATCTGCGGGTGGTGTTCGCCGCAGGCAGCGTGCGTGACAACGGTCTTTCTGGGGTGGCGAAGCTCACCAATAATTTGCTGGATACGGCTGCCGGTGACCTCAACGCGCAGCAGATCGCCACGCAATTAGAAGGCGTTGGCGCGCGTTTGGGTTTGGAGTCCTTGCGTGACATGGCGGTGCTGAGTCTGCGCAGCTTGCGTGAGGAGCGGTTTTTTAAACCGGCTTTTGAAGTGTTTAACACCATTTTACAGCAGCCGCGTTTTGAGCAGAGTGAGATTGATCGCATTCGCAAGCAGATGTTGATCTCGCTAAAAAATGCCAAGCAGTCGCCTTCCGCCTTGGCCAGCAAAGCCTTTTATAAAGCGGTGTACGGCACCCATCCGTTGGCTTCTCCTCCAGGGGGTACGGAAGAGAGTCTGCCGGTGATTCAGCGCGAACAGATTTTGGCTTTTTATCAGCGTTTTTATGTGGCTAAAAATGCCGTGATTGCGATTGTGGCGGATCTGGATCGAGCGGCAGCGGAAGCTCTGGCTGAGCGCATCAGTTCGGGTCTGCCGACGGGTGAAAAAGCCGCTGCGCTGCCGCCCATTCCAGAGCTGAAAAAAGCACAGTTGATTCGGATTCAATTCCCTTCCAAGCAGTCTCACATCAGCATTGGTCAAGCGGGCATGAGCCGTACCGATGTTGATTTTTACCCTCTTTATGTGGGCAACCACACCTTTGGTGGCAGCGGTTTTAGTTCGCGTTTGATGCAAGAAGTGCGGGAAAAACGCGGTTTGGCTTACAGTGTTTACAGCTATTTTTCACCGATGGAGCAGGCCGGTCCCTTTGAGATGGGTCTGCAAACGCGCAACGATCAGGTGGAGGAGTCGCTGGAGATTGTGAATCGTGAATTGCAAAAATTCATTACAGAAGGCCCCAGTGCTGAGGAGTTGGATGCCTCGATTCGCAACATTACCGGCGCTGCGCCGCTGCGCATCGACAGCAATAAAAAGTTGGTGCAGTACTTGGCGATGATCGGTTTTTATCACTTGCCGTTGGATTATTTGGATAAATTTGATCAGCGGATTACGTCGGTGAGCTTGGAACAGGTGACGACGGCGTTTCAGCAGCGCCTGCACCCAGACAAAATGGTGACGGTGATTGTGGGTGATCAAACGGTTGAGGTGGCCAATGAGCAAAAAACAGCGCGTCGCGAGTAGAACCTCTGCGGGGGGCAGCAATCGGCTGCGCATCATCGGTGGGCGTTGGCGGGGGCGTAAGTTGAGTTTTCCTGATGCTCTGGGGCTGAGGCCGACGGGGGATCGCCTGCGCGAAACTCTGTTTAATTGGTTGCAGCCTTATTTAGCCGAGGGGCGGTGCTTGGATCTGTTCGCGGGCAGCGGTGCTTTGGGTTTTGAAGCCGCTTCTCGTGCCGCCGCTGAGGTGGTGATGCTGGAGGCGAATCCTCAGGTGGCGCGCAGTTTGGCGGCCAATATCGAGTTGTTAAAGGCGGATCAAGTCCAGCTACAAAACATGCAAGCCGAGCATTATTTGCAACAGACTCCAACACCGTTTGATCTTGTTTTTCTCGATCCGCCGTTTGCTTTTGATATTTTGCCGCAGATTTTTGCCCTGCTGGAGCAGGGCTGGTTGGCGGAAGGGGCGCTGATTTACATTGAGCAGCCGTTGCGTACTCAGTTGGTGTTTCCTAAGTCTTGGCAGATTTTGAAAGAGAAACGTATGGGAGAGGTGCAGGTGTGGTTGTTGGAGGTGGGGCTGAATGCTGAAGTTTGAATGGGATAAAAATAAGGCGCAGAGCAACGAGAAAAAACATCAGGTTAGTTTTTCAGAAGCCAGTAGTGTTTTTGCTGATCCTTTTGAATTGACCGTTGTAGATCCAGATCACTCTTCAGACGAGTATCGTTTTATCAGTATTGGAAAATCCAGAATGGGCCGATTATTGATAGTGTCATATACTGAAAGGGAGTTGGACTCTATTCGAATTATCAGCGCGCGATCAGCAACACAGCGAGAGCAGAAATATTATGCACAAAAACATTGATGATGAAATTCGAGCAGAATACGATTTTTCACAGGCGGTGCGTGGCAAACATCATAAATCGTATAGTGAAGGTGTAAATGTGGTTTTTTTGGAAGCAGATATTGCTCAGGTGTTTAAGGATTCTGAAGCGGTGAATCATGCCTTGAGAATGTTGATGGAGTTGGCGGGTACGGAATTAAAGAGAAATAGAACTAAACCCTAGAGCGTGAACGTTAACAACAATGACCAGTGCTAGCATCCACTTCATCAAGCGTAAATTGGAGTGAATCGGTGCTAATTCACTGGATGTATCTGGTAGGTTGGGGTGATAACCCCAACAAACATCCATCGTGGGTATTTTATGTTGGGGTTGCCACCCCAACCTACTGACAAGTGAACAGAGTACGTTGTTTTTTCCTGTGATTGTGTAACCATCATGGCAAATAACAACGATGAGGCAGGGTATGGAGCAGTGGTTAGAGCCGCAGTGGTGGCAGCAACTTTATCAACTGGCGATGCAGTGGTGGGTGCAGACGGTGATGGTTCCCGCCACCTTAATCCAGCTGGTTTTAATGGTGATTAGCTTTTTGGTCGCTCGCCGCCTAGAACCCACGGTTAATCAATTTCTGGCTCGCCTCAAACAGCGTGGCCGTGATCTGCCCGCTTTTCAAACCTTAATGACGGCCTTAATGGCCATCAGCTTGCCGCTGATCTGGGTGATCATGCAGTGGTTGGCCATTACGGTGGCCGAACAGATGTTGTGGTCGCACTCCTTAATGACCACGATTAGCAGTCTTCTGGCCGCTTGGGTGGTGATTCGCCTCGCCTCTCATTGGTTGGATAACCCCGTTTGGTCACGCCTGTTTGCTCTGGTTGCGTGGAGCATTGCGGCGTTGAATATTTTGGCGCTGTTGCCGCAAGCCAAAGCCCTGTTAGACGGTGTGGCCTTGAGTGCGGGTGATATTCGGGTTTCTGCTTTAACCGTGATTCAGGGCTTTATTGTCATGGGTCTGCTGCTCTGGCTGGCCATTAGCCTGACTGGAGTGATTGAAAAACAGCTGCGCAGCTCCGCTTCCATCAGCCCTGCTGCGCGGGTGTTGATCAGTAAGTTTGTTCGTATCGCGCTGATTTCAGCGGCGATTATTTTCTCGCTGGATAATTTGGGCCTTGATCTAACCGCTTTGGCGGTCTTTTCCGGTGCGTTGGCGGTGGGGCTGGGGTTTGGCTTACAGAAGATCTTTTCCAATCTGGTCAGTGGCGTGATTCTGTTGTTGGATAAGTCGATCAAACCGGGTGATGTGATTGCTCTGGGTGCAACTTACGGCTGGATTAATCACTTGGGGGCGCGTTACGTTTCGGTGATTACCCGTGATGGGGTGGAGCACTTGATCCCCAACGAGGAGCTGATTACGCAGCGAGTGGAGAATTGGACGCATACGGATAATTTTATTCGATTAAAAATTCCCGTCAGTGTTTCCTATCAGACCGATCCGCGCCAAGCGATGCAGCTCTGTGTGGAAGCGGCGCAAATGGTGCCGAGGGTGTTGCTTGATCCTGAGCCGACGTGCCAGTTACGCGGTTTTGGTGACAGCGCCTTGAATCTGGAGCTGCGCCTCTGGATGGAAGACCCCGAAAATGGCCGAGGCAATTTGATCAGTGAGGTACTGCTCAATGTTTGGGATCGTTTTAAAGAGCATGGCATTGAGATCCCTTACCCACAACAGGATCTGCACCTGCGTTCGATGCCAAAAGAGCAGACGGAGGCGTTCTTATCGCCTACTTCTGGAAGCTGACGTTGATCTGATCGGGGGTGGGGACAATTTCACCACTGGGTGGAATAACGATGCGCAGACCGGCAAACAGAGTGCGGTTTGTGGGATCGGCAAAGTGGCGATAACTGGCTCTGCGCAGGGCTTTTTGGGTGTGCAGTGCGCCGCCTTTGAGGGTGACGTTGTTCTGCCCAAAATGAACCTTTGATAGATGGGTATCGGGTTTGGCTTGAAAGCCTTCGTAGGGATGGAAGGAATTGCTGCACCACTCCCAAACGCGCCCTGTGTCTTGCAACTCGCCGCTGCGCGCCGCCATCTCCCACTGGAACTCGTGGGGCAAAATCGCCCCTTGGAACGGTTCGTAACGCTCGCTTAACCAATTTACAAAGGCTTCTGATTCGTGCTGGTTGATGCCCATCACCGGCGCTAAACCGTCCAGTTCGTAAGGGCCGTTGATCCCCAGTGCGTACCAATTCTGATGTTTGTCCTGCCGCCAGTGATTGGGGGAGTTGACCTTGTTTTGTTGCTGCCATTGCCAGCCCTGTTGGCTCCAGAGGTGTTGATTTTGATAGCCGCCTTGCTGGATAAAGAGGTGGTAGGCGCTGTTGTGAATCGGGTGAGTAGCGATGCGAAAGGCGCTTAATTCCACTTGCTGCACGGGCAGTTCGTTGTCGTAGGCTTCCGCTGCGTTTTTATTGCCGATCAGGTAGACGCCACGGGGAACCTCTTTAAAGTAGGTCGGCGGTGTTTGTGCGGGCAGGGCTTCTTTGGCTTGGTAGGGTTCGGCGTTGGTCTGCGCTTTTTGATTCAATACGGCCAAAATGGCTTCGTAGTTTTTACTCAGCTCTTGCAGAATCAGGTGGTAGATAAAATCGTTTTCCAGCAGTGGGTGCTGGGGCAATTGTTTGGGATTGGCGAGCCACATGAGGTGTTGTTCGAAACGTTCGTGCCCCCAGTTGAGTAGGTGATCTTTGGGTGGCAGCTTTGTGCCTTGCCGTTGGAGCGATGTTTTACCGGGAGTGAAAAGCGTCTGTACGGGGCGGGTGTAGCGATCGTCGCCTTGAATCATCTCTTGCAGGTAGAGGGCTTCAAGGTAGACCGAGCGACCATAATACCAACCGATGGGGCTGAGCTGCGGGTGAAACTGGCGATTGCAATCACTGTCTTGCAAGGGCTCTAAAAGGTGGTTGAGGGAGTCGTGCAGATTGGATATTTGTCCTAGCAGATGGCTTTGGCTCATGCGGATGTCTACGCTTTTTTTTGGTTAAGAGGAAGGGTTATCTTAGCAAAAAAAAGCAGTTTGATTTTAGAAAATACTGTTGGCTTTATGTTGATAAGCGATCAATTAATTACCTGAATTTGAGTGATATCCTGAGGAATTATTTTTTCGAGTGATAGCTTATTTATTTTTTTTTAATTCATGCAGTGTGGCACGATTTTCTTGTTGCATTGTTTTGAGGGTGTGTTTTGTTGTTTTATTATGTTTGTTATGTTTTCTTAGCCACTGATCCAGTAGGTGTAGCATTCTATTGCTTTGTTCTAGTATAAAATTAATCTTTGCGATACGTTTATGGAAGTATTTTATGAACTGTTCTTTTTTGCCATTGCTAGAAATGAGCGCGACACCAAAAATATCTTCAATAAGTTTTTTTGTTTTATGGCTGTCAAAGGACTCTTCTCTTTCATGTGATAGAATGGGAGGGGTTAGGTAGAGTTTATGGCCTGTTTTTTCTGCTTCTATGGCCATCATCATGTCGCTGCGTCTACTGACCCAGTTGAGTATTTTAATGGAGCTATTTTTGTGTGTAAGCACAACTGGATTGAATATGAAGGTAGCACCACCACGATCTAGGCCTGTGGCTTGTTCAATTTTTTTTGGAGTTGAAATAGGGCGTGTGGTTGTTTTTCCATTGTGTAGCTTGAGTATGAAATCAACCCAGTTTATTTTATGTGTGTTTATTTTTTTTGGGTTAAAATTATTTTTGTTAAACGCGTAGTTATCGTGGTGTGCATGTTTTTCTATTTTCTTAAATAAGTGCTTTTTCTGTATGCTTACACTGTTAATGAATTCCTGTATTTCCTTGTTTTTAGGAGTGTGTTGTTTGTCGATTGAAATCAATAGATCCAATAAGGGGGAGGCGCGTGTGTATTCTTTAGGGATTGGTGGGTCTCCGTGCAGGCTGCTAAAAGCCATGTCGCATTGTGTAGATTTTAGCTCAGCTACAAGTGATCTAAATTTTAGTTCTGGCATTGTCCAGACGAGATCATCATCCAATAGGATGGCAATGTCGGAAGATGCGTGGCCTCTTTTTTTTAGAAAATCTTGGCATAAATTTCTTGACTGCAAGATGGAAAGGTAGTCTTTTGTTTGAGCAATGTAAGTGAATTTTTCAGACCATGAATGTGGTGTTTCTATTGGGTTGTGACCAATGTGCAGTATAAAAAAATTAATGGGCAGAGTTGGGAGTTTGTTTTTTATACTGGATAACAGCCGATCTGCAACGGCAGGATATGCTGTAGTGATAGCAATATTAAGGGTGATGTCCATTAGGCTAGATTGTCCTGAGAAAAAAGGGTAAGAAAATGCTTGAACTGTTCTTTGTGGATGAAGCATTTTTCGATGTCCAATGATTCATTGGTGGCGTGAATGTTGTGTAGTTTGTCATTGGGGCCGAAACCGATGTAGATCGCATCGTCTGGTAGGTTGCTTATAAAGGGACAGGTTTTTAGGCCATTCAGTTTGTTTAGGTGCCGATTCTCTATTTTTGGATTTCTGAGACTTGAGTTTAACAGTTTAATCCATTTTTTTAGATGAGTTTTTTTGCGGTTAGGAGACCATAAGAAAGCAATCTGCTTGCCTGAATCGAGGTCGTTAAATCCAGTTTCTTCGATGAATATATCGGCTTTGAATTGATTTATTTCCTTTTTAAATATTTCGTGTGCAACGCGAATCCCTGCGCTGATCTCTTCTTCACCCTGAATTAGCCATAAAATTTCGGGTCTACTTTGTTTTTCATCAACCATTTCTTTAATAGCGTGCAATCGCATAATGAGCGGCGCTTTATTGTCAGCTACTCCTCGGCCATAAAAACGACCTTGTTTCTCTTTAAGTAAAAAAGGCTCTCCGCTAATCCATTTGTGCATCGGCTTTACAGGGGCGACATCATAGTGACCATAAATAATTGCTTTTTTGCTTGAATTTTTTGGCTTTAAGTGTGCGATTATGCTGGGTTGGTTTGATGTTGATTTCCCTTTTATTTTGGTTGAAAACCCTATCTTTTTCAGGTTTTTTTCTAGAAACTGGAGTGCCTTTGTATTCTCTGTTTCATTATTTGAAAGTGAGCGTAGGGCGATAAACTTCTTTAATTCTAGTGTTATTTTGTCTCTGTTGCGCATGTTTTAGCTGTCCTTTTTTGTGGGTGTTTTTTTTGTTAGTGTCTCCCACTCTTGATAAGCTGAGTTGAATACGTTTCTGGCTTTGTGCAATTCAAATGATGCGCCACTGATCCATAAGTTTAAAATGATCTTCTGGGCTTTTTTGGGGTTTAGGCTTGGGTTTGATTGCATTAATTTTTTTGATAATGTGGCGCGTGAATGGGCTGATTTTAGTAGATCTTTGATTTGACCTTGTTTGTTAAGAATTTTCCATATGTGTTGTTTTGCTCGATCTAGGGCATTAAACATACCGGATGGTTTGGGTACCCCTTGATGTTTATTTTCAAAGCTTGAACCTGTGGTGTGATTTTTGTTGCCAAAAATAGGGAATTCATTTTCATTGAGCAGTTGATTTTTGTTTACGCTAATTTGCTCATTTAGAGGGTGCCATGAGGCATTTTCTTTCCAGTAACGTGTGGCCGGTGGAACCCATAAGACAATATGGGCGGGGCGCGGTTGTGTTGAGTTTGTTTTTTGGCTTCTATGCCATGTTCGGCTGTGTAATAAAATAATGCTACCGGCTTTAACCGGCAGTAACACGCTGGGTGTCTCTTCATAAAGGGCTTGTTTTTCAGACATAAAATCAACAGGTGCAGAAGCTTCCCATAAATGAGAGCCGCTTACCACTTCAAGACAGCCAGATTCAACGGGTACGTCGATGTAGCTCATCCATGTTGACATGCCGGTACGGTCTACCGGCCAATACATGGAGTCTTGATGCCAAGGGATGATGCCGTTGCCTGCACCGGCTGTTTTGCAGATAATATGATCGTGCAGCAGGCGTGCCCCTGATAACTCAAAGCTGGTGGCAGCAAGTTGTGAGAGTGGGGTTTTGATGATTTGGTTAAATTCTGGCAATGTTTTCCATAGATCTCGCCATTGTGATATGACTTTTGTGTAGTCTGTTAGATCACAGCCGATCTCTTTTGCATGGCGTTGGATTAAGCTCTGCCATTGGTTTGAAAGTTGGGCTAATTGTTCTTTTTTAATTATTTCAGTTAAAATAACCCATCCTTTTTTTCGGTAAAATGACAATGCCTCATCGTTTAGACGTGGGTACTGAATGGCGTTGATGGTTTTAGTTGTCAAAGATTTTTCTCCAGCTTTTTTTTAATAAGGCTTGCAGAGGCTCCGGTTTAGGAAGGTATGTGTTTAGCCAAAGTAAAGCCTCGGTTTCATTTTTTAATTTATATTTGGTGTCTGGAATATTGAGAACGGTTTTATTGCGGAGCATGAAACCATTTTGATGGCTCCAAAGATTGATTCTAATGCTGGTTAGGAAAGGGCCATAGTTGACTTCGGTGTAATGTTTTTTGCGCATTCTTGTGAAAGCGGAGTAGTGACATAGTTTTGCTGAAAAGGTTTGATCAATGATTTTTTTTCTACTGCCGAGTACGGTTTGTTGGATTGCCCAGCTCTCCCCTGTTTGTATGAGTTGGTATTCAAAATTTAATACACGATGCTGTGAATTATTTTTTAGCTCTAGAGGTTCTAAATATGGAAACCCATTGCCAACATCGACGAAATACTTTTTTTCATTGAGCTGTACAATGAGGCCAATATGGCAGTCGGGTTTTTCCATAGAGACGATGTGCAAACCTGCATTAAACCCCATAGTTTGTAACAATGCACAGAGAAAAGGGTTACTTGTGGTGCATAGGCCACCCATGCCCTTCATCATGTCAGAGATAATTTGTTGCTTTGTGGGAGGTTCTGCAGGGCGGCAAAGCATGGTGAGATTCTGGAAGGGAATGTTGGCGTAAATGGCGCGAATGACGGTGCGCAATGTTTCTAAACTGACATCGCGTGCGTTTATGTGCAGTGTGTTTAGAAAGTGTTCTGTTTGAATTGGGCTTAACCAATCTTCCAGTCCGCTGCGGTAGGTGTTATCAAAATCCATGCTTAGTAGCTCTTTTCTTTGATCCAGATTCTTTGCCAGACAGAGGTGTGTTTGGGTGGGCTATCGACACCCAATAAAGGTGAGCCCATTTGCAGGCAGGTGGTGACGGTGCTTGCATCATGTGCGCCGTGTGGAAAACAGATGGGCAGCACTCCGTGCGCACCCAGTGAGTATAGCCACTGCTGGGATTCGTGTAATTCAGCTCTGAGAGATTTGTTGCTTAGGCAAGTGAAGATACGATGACTGACACCGTGAATTCCGACCTCAATACCTTGAGCTATATAATGTTTTAATTTTTTTTCGCTCATGAACAGTGAGGGCGATTCTGCATCTCTGTTGATTTTAAAGCAGGCTTGGCGTAATTGACGATAACGCCGAGGGGTTACACGCCGTAGTATTTTTTTTAGTTTGCCAGAGGTGAGGCTGCGGCGTTGATCTGGGTGTACTTCGTTACAGAGAATTAAGTGATGCGCCATGTCATCAATGACAGAAAAACCTTGTTGGATAAATGATTTTACGGGGAAAAGGGTGGCGACCATATTGCGACGAAGTATCTCATCTAGAGCGTGGGTGTTGTCGATGTAGCCATCATCAAAGCTAATGTAGACGGTGTTGTCAGTATTGCTGCGGTTTAATTTGGATAAGGTTTTGGTTATTTTTTTGTTGGCTTCAATTTCATCCAACAGGTGTATGAATCGTGGCCAGCTTATGGCAGTTTGACGCTGAAAATAATAGTGATTGGAGGGCTCTTTTTTCAAGACACGATGCAACATATAGATCACGGGTTGATTTTTAGAGGATGTGAGGGACGTGTTCATAGAGTCTAATATGTGAGCGGTTCTTAATTGAGGGAGTTATCTTTGCGGGGTGGCTTGAATTGTAGCGGCGTTGTCTTGTTTCTTGGCCCAAAATGAAAGTTGGGAAGCGAGCTCTTCTAATGTGTTGATGAGGATGAGTGGCGCTGTTTGGCGCTGATCGAGATAACCTGCTTGGAGGCGGTCGGCCCAGCCACCGGAGCCTTGAAGTAGTAAAATGGGTCTGCCAATTTGGCTGGCTAGAGCAATTTCACTTAAGGTGCCAGCCCCTCCGCCGAGTACCACAACCGCAAAACCACTGGCAACCACAAGTTGGTTTCGCCCTACATCCAATCCGGTGGGAATGATGATGTCAATAAACGGGTTGGCGCTGTGGCTTTCGTAACTGGGTAAGATGCCGATGGTGTGTCCTGCTTCAGGGACGGATTTAAAGCCATGACAGCTCTCTTGCATGGTTCCACCTAGCCCGCCGCAAACGAGATGATAACCGTTTTGGGCGATGCATTTGCCTACGGAACGTGCTCTTGTGATGGCGGTTTGATGGGATAAACGAGCATCGCCAATCACAGCCACTTGATTGTTTATCGCCATGTTTCATCTTTGAGAATTAAAAACCATAGTATACTTGTATTGCATGGAAAATGAAATACACAATCCTATTGATGAGGTTTTATGGCGTTTGTTTGAGTGAGTCGGCTTTTTAAGGTTATTGAACTTAATTGGTGGGGTAAAATTGGGAGGTTAGGCCGCCCCGATGGATGAGCGTGATGGGGTGGTTTTTAGATTATTGTGTTACTGGGTTGAGAAAAGGGCTGATGCGATTTATATGCATTAGATTTTAATACGCAACAGGACAGGAGGGAAAGCTGTTGCTGTTCAACCCTTTGCGCAAAACGGCGCTGGCTTTCAGTTTCAGGTAACGACGGTAGCTGAAACGTACCGTGCTGTGACCCATTGTAGCCTGAACCATCGCCAAGGGGTCTTCACTGTAGGAGGTGTTGTTTATGTGTGCTGTTTTATGGCTCGGTACGCTGGTGGCGAGTAAACCCAGCGCCTGAGAGACGATCCAGAGTGACAGACCCAAACCGGCGGTCAGCTCGCTCAGGGTGTGCAGGCCTTGCACCATGGTCACTAAGCCGCTTAACCAGACGATGGCAATGGGAGCGGCGGTTCTTAGGCCGTGCATTTGATAGGTTTTGTACGCAGGGACTAAAATGTGTTGGACGATGTTTTTCATGTTTTTCCCTCTTCCTTTGATCTGCAAAGCTGTTGTTGTGTTTTCTGCTTTGCTGTTGAGCTTATTTAAGCAGATTCACGTTGGTTTGATGGGAACCGCTTCACAAAAATGGCTCCTTTAAATCTTAAACTTTGATGTTGGTCGCAAAACTTAGCTTCTTGGGTGAGCCATGAGGGGGTTTGTTACACTGTGCCAACAAAAATAGACGAGGTGGAGAGATCATGAGTAACAGAGAAGCAACAACGCAAGCCGCTGAGCATACGGCTCCTTGGGAGCAGGGTTTTGATAAGGTGGTGACGCCGTTTGAGGAGTTTATTCACGAAGAGAGCTCCAGTGGCCTGCTGTTGATGATCTGTACCGTGATCGCTCTTATTTGCGTCAATACGGCGTTGGCACACAGCTATGAGCATTTTTTCCATCAAAGTTTTTCTATTTCGGTGGCGGGTTGGACCTTGGAGCACACCCTGCATCACTGGATTAACGACGGTTTGATGGCGCTGTTTTTCTTTGTCGTGGGGCTGGAGATCAAGCGCGAGGTGCTGGTGGGGGAGCTTTCCAGTATGAAGCAGGCCATTTTGCCGGTGGTGGCTGCCATCGGTGGCATGGTGGTTCCGGCGGCGCTGTTTGTCTGGATGACGTTGGGTGATGCGTCTGTGCTCGGTTGGGGCATTCCAATGGCGACGGATCTGGCCTTTGCGGTGGGGATTTTGGTCTTGTTGGGCAAACATGTGCCCCGTGCGCTGTTGAGCTTTTTGGTCGGTTTGGCGATTGTGGATGATCTCGGTGGGGTGATGGTGATCGCTATTTTTTACACCGAGCAGATTTTCTGGATGCCGTTGCTGGTGGCGGGGCTGCTGTTGCTGCTGTTGATCGGTTTTAACCGTTTTGGCATCTCTAAGCCGCTGCCCTATTTTATTGTCGGTTTGTGCCTGTGGCTGGCGATGATGGAGTCCGGTGTACACGCCACCTTGGCGGGCATCTTGACTGCATGGACGATTCCCGCTCGATCTAAGTCGTCACCGCAAAAATTCAGCCTGCACATGCGGGAGTTGTTGGATCGCTTTGATGGTGCGTGCAAGGGCGGTTCGAATTTGATGAACAATCCCGATCAACATGCGCTGCTGCAAACCTTTGAACATGGCATTCATAAGGTAGAGACACCGCTGCAACGTTTGGAACACAGTATGCACATGCCGGTGGCGTTTTTGATCATTCCGTTGTTTGCCTTGGCCAATGCGGGTATTCCGATCAATTTCAGCGAATTGGGTAATGTCTTCGCTCAGCCAGTGACGCAGGGGGTGGTGTTGGGTTTGGTGGTGGGTAAGTTTGTTGGTATTGGATTGATGACGCTGCTAGCAGTGAAGCTGGGCATTGGTGAGCTGCCACGGGGAACTAACAGCCGACATATCATTGGCTTAGGGCTGTTGGGAGGAGTGGGTTTTACCATGTCGATCTTTATTGCGGAGCTGGGTTTTCAGTCGATGCCAGATCAATTGTTACTGGCAAAGACGGGGATTTTGTTTGCGTCGCTTTTTGCAGGTGTGGCGGGTTACTTGTGGTTGCGGTTTTTTTGTAAACGTTAAATCAGGCTGCTGATGACGCTGCTAATAAATTTGATGGTGATAAGAGTCAGGAGTAAGAAGGTGCCACGGCTGGTCCAGAGCAGAGCGGTGTTTTGTTGTTTCATGTTTTTATTATCCTCAAGGGTATGCCAGTTGTTGGTGCGTCGTCGTTCGATGGGGTTAGTTTATAAACGCTGCGGAGGGTGTGCTGAGGCCTGGGTCACATGTTTTATGCCAATCGCTTCACAGAAAAAATCATTAACTGATTGAGTTACTTTGGTTTTTTTAGAAGCGATGCTGTTTTTCTGATGAGTGGGCAGTAAAGTCCCCCTCTCTTACTTAGTCTGTAGCCTGTATGGAATGCACCTTAGAGTTTATCTTGGATTTTGTTGTGCTGTTCCAGACTGCTTGTTGTCATTTTTTGGGAGACATAAGCTAAATATGGTTAGCAGGTTAAATTTTTGGCATCGCAGGTAACCTCGATTTGCATGGTGTGATTTTGATTCTTTGAGGACAAGCGTGCGAGATTGAGTCTGCCACCGATATAAATGGTTTGTTGGCCACTCATGTCCAGTTGACCATTGGGTTGGTGTAAATAAGTTAGGGTGTCCGGTGAGGTATTTTGAGGGATTATAGTGATGTTAAATTTACTATAAGCTTCTCCTGTGACGGTGCATCTGCCTCGCTGCGGAGGTTTATAAGATGCTGTGTTCTTAATGCTGCGAGTTGCGGCGTTTGAAAAATGGATGTCTAGAACATCGCTGTTATGTTGTATTGTCGCGTAAATTGGTATTGTTTTATTTGTAGGCGCAATAACAGTTCCAAACCGTAAACTTTTATCGCAATTAATAGACAGTGCTTTGGTTGGTGTGCTGCCTATAAATAAAACAGTTAATAATATCAGGTTAATTATTTTCATGGTTGTTCCTTTTTGCTAACGGTTCGATTGAACTGGGTTTTTCCAATTTCTTTAAAACAATATCAGGGGTTGTGATGCTATCACCTTCATCGTGGATCTCAATATCAAACGCTGCGGGTGCATGTAGGCTAAGTCGTTTGATTAAATGAGGCTCTACTCGCAGTTGATATTTTCCGGGAATGACGTTGGGCAGATAAAAATAACCATCGTATTCAGAACGTAAAATAGTAGCCAATTCACCGGTCTCGGCGTGGCTCAGTTCCAAACTGACGTTGGCCGCTTCGATTTTCTCACCGTCGCGCAGCAAATAAACGTGACCGTCGATCTCGCCGATGCTGATCAGCGGAAATTCGAACTGCATGATGTGTCCTGCGTCGTGGTGTGATGCCGTAGCCTTCGCTGCTGGAGATCAGATAAGGATCACCCAAGGTGCTGGGGTTGAGTTGAATGTCCACTTTGCCGCCGCTGTTGAGGCCTGAGAGCAGCAGTTTGCCGTGGCGATTGCTCAGACCAGGACGGTAGCCCCGATTGAGCATAAACCCCACCCCTTGTACCGGTTGTTCCCAAAAATCCCGTTTGCCGTTGCGGTTTTCATCGAGGTAGCTCTGTGCCAGCACGGAACCTTCTTGTGCTTTGGCGGTGCTGGCAAAAAAGAGCGGGCGGTTGCGAACCGGATCGGGCAGCACACTGAAGGAGAGTTTTGCCCCTATGATAGAGGTCATCTTGCTGGCTGCCGCTGAGGGTCGCGCCGAAGTTGAGTACCTTAAAGCGTTGGTTGTAACCCAAGCTGTAGTAGACCGTCTGATCGTTGGCGGTTTGGTAGTTGCGGTTGGCGATTAGGCTGATGTTGCGTTCTTTGATCAAAACGATAGTTGGCTCCGAGGCTGGCGTTTTGGGTCTGTTGTTCGGGGTCGATGCTGTAATCGACGTTGCTGCGCAGGTTGAAGCCTTTGAGCAGTTTGTCGGCGTTGAAGCTGAGGCGAGCGCTGCCATTGAGGGTCGCGTCGCTGCTGCTGTTTTCTTGGTAACGCAGATCGTTGCTGAGGCTCAAGCTACCGACGGAGAGCCAGAAGTTGTGGCCGACGCTGCTGCTGCGGCGGCCACTGAATTGGCGGTTTTGGCTAAGGTTGAGGTTGAAAAGCGAGGTGGAGGCACGGTCGCCGAGGCGCAGCGGGGAGCCCTCTACTCTTAGGCTGTTGCTCTGTTGCAGTGGGTCGCCGTTTGGGTTGGCGTTGCGAAAATCGCGGCTGTATTGGCTGTGGCTGAGATCAAAACGGATGTTGTTCCATTCGGTTTGCAGGCCGAAGACTCCGGCGCTGTGGCCGTTTTGATCGAGGGCGAGTTCGCTCTGTGCCAGAAAAGCGCCGAGGGTGCCGCGCAGGCCGAGGTTGGCAAAGCTCTGCTGTTCTTGCTCCTCTTCGTATTGCGCCAGACTGGCGGTGGCGCTGAGGTTGCGGCTGAGGCCGTAGCTGGCGGAGGCGAGCCATGCGACGCTCTGGTCGTCGCTGAGTTGATCGCCGACGTTGAAGAGGGTTTGGCTGGGTTGGGTTAGGCTGAAGCGGTAGTTGAGTTTGCCCGCTTTGGCCGCTGCGCCGTCGGAGTAGAGGCGCTGGATTTTTTCGTACTGCTGTCCTTGTGGGCCGTAAAAAATCAGTTTGAGTACGTTCATGCCTTGAAACAGCGGTACGTTTTCGAATTTATAACGGCCTGTTTCTGAGGCACGTTGAAACTCGTAGAGGCCGCCGTTGCGGTACAGCTCGACATCGTATTGCGGTTGCAGATCGCCTTCTAGGGTGATGCGGTTGAATTCGCTGCTCTGGTTTTTCGGGATGCTGCTGAATTGAAAGCCGCGCCCCGAGAAGTTGCCGCCGATGAGGGCGCGGCTCTGTACGCTGATGTCGCCGAGGCGGTAGCGGTTGGCGTGCAGGGAGCCAAGCAGTTGGCTGTTGAGGTCGTCTTTGCCCAGTTGCAGGCGGAGGTTTTGCAGGCCGTTTTGGTCGTCGCCGCTGAGAAAAAGTTGACCGCTGTGGTAGAGCAGATCGCCGTGCAGTTGGGCGCTGTAGCTGCTGCGGGCGAGGCCGTTTTGTTGCGCGTAGCTGCTGTCGAGGTTGATGCTGGCGGCGGGGGTGGCGATGAGTTGGTAGGGCATCGGTGTGTAGGGCAGTTCGGATTTGATCGTGAAGCCTTTGCTGAAATTGCCGTAGCGTTGGTCGCGGCTGGCGCGTTGCTGCATCGGCAGCGGTTGTTCGGAGCTGAGGGTGATGCTGAGGGCGGGCATGGAGACGTTGAACTCCAGCCCGAACCAGCGGCTCAGTTGTTCGGTGCTGACGTAGATTTCCCCTTCGCTGCTGAAGAGGTCGGCGCTGGTGTAGGGGATCTGTTTCTCGCGTATTTCAATGCGTTGGGCGCTGAGGTCGAGGGAGAAAGTGTTGAGGGGGCTGATAAACCAGCCTTCGGCGCGTTGGCCATCGGGGCCGAGCATGATGGGGAATTCCAGCACGCGGGTCAGTTCACCAAGAGGCAGGTAGCTCTGTTGTTCGAGTTGGTAGGCGAAGAGGCCGTCGCTGATGACCTGTCGCCCGAGGGCAAGTTGGAAGATGGTCTCGGCTTGCAGTAGGGCTTCGGCGCTGGGTGCGGCGTGGCCGCTCTGGCTGAGCAGCCCCCAGCAGAGCAGCCAGCAGTGGCGTTGAAATGACTTCATGGCACGATGATCTCTCCAGTGGCGAAGGTAGTACCTGCATCACGATCCAGGCCACGATAGGTAACGGTGAGTATTTCTCCTGATTGAAGTTTGTCGGCATCAAGAGGGACATTGAAGGTGCGTTCTTTGTAAGGGTTGTAGAGGGTTAGGCCTTTGGCCAGCCCGACCGTTTTGTCTCCTTGTTTAATTTCTACTTCCCCATAGAGAGATCGATTACCTGATCGTGAAAGGTGAAGTTTGATACTGGGGTTTTTGGGGTCTTCTCTGATTAAAGTTAATGTTTTTATTTGTGCGTTCGCACTGAGTTTACCTTGTTGAACTACAATGGGCAGAGCGAGGCTTTGCAATACAATGGGAGTTATATGTACTGAATCTGTATCGCTTTGGGTTAATGTTTGAATGTTGTTAGCAGTTTTCTGTTTGTCTGGAAGTGCTTGAAAATAAATAAAAGATCTGTACTCTCCTTCTGCTAGATTGCGACTACGGCGTACCAATAAGCGTATGGCTTGGCTCTCCCCAGGGCGGATGGTGATTTGTCTAGGGGAGTAACGCACGATTTTTTTTGCAGAGTGGTAATTAGGAGGGAGTTTTGTGGTGGGAATGGCTTGCAGGTTCCCTTTTTTATCGTGAATGAAATCGACCAATTGAATGCGATATTTGGTGGTTTTATTACCGTTGTTGGTCAAATTTAATACACTGTTTTTTTGGTGGCTGCTGAATTCTACTCGTTTAGGAAAGGCACTGAGACCACCGGATGCTATTGCTGTAAAGGCTGGTGGGGTGAAAGATAGACTAGTTAAGATGACAAAAATTTTGAATAGAGGGCGCATTCAAAAGACCTTTCAGTAAGTTGGTTAAGGTATGGTTGATTGTTGAAATTAGGCAGAATGTTTGCCAATACACAAAAGTATGGGTAAAAATGATGCATTAACAACAGATGAAGAGGAAATCTCCTTTTCATCTGTATCACGTCTTTGTTTTATGGGGCATAAACCACGGTAACATCAACAGGAATGGCAGCTGTGGTTGCGCTTGAAGATGCTGTTAAAGTTGCTCCAACTTTAATAGTGGCACTACCGCCGCTTAAGGAAAATGAAGAAGCAGTAGAAGTTCCATCATAAAAGGTGAAGGTATCCAGTATTAGGCCGGATCCCGCTGGTGGGGTTGCTGTGGCAGAAATATCAAAGACGTGACTGCTCTCACCAGTTACAGCAACAACACCAATTGTGCCTGAGGTGTTATTGAAGCCAGCACTGACCGCCGCCAGTATATGTAGATGGTGCTGCCATCGGCAGGCAGGGTGACAGATGAAGAGCCAGTAGCAGGTACGATGAGACTTGGCATAGAGAGAGGAGTGGTGATCATGAGAGACATGGGTGTTGATAATGTTACACCTACAGTCATGGGAGCCGTAGCGGCTGTTGCATAACCTGAAACGAGTGCCAATGTTGCGGCTGCTACTGCGATTTTGAAGTTTTTCATGGTATTTCTCCTGACTCATTTGAGTCGATAATTACGTTGTGTTGGTCCCCGTGGACCGAAAAATAACACCGCTTTAGCGGTTTCCCTCTCTTCCTTAACCTCTTGTTCTGTACCGGTTAATTTTACGGTTGACCTGGAAGAGAAGTGCTTATTTGCTGCTTCCCTTTAGGTTGGCAAGAAGCTTATCCAAGCCGTGTCACAAAATGCTCACGAAACGTAATACATTTTTCTCACAGGGTCTGATTATTGATCGTTTTCGAACGAGCGGATGGGCAGACCTGTGTGTCTGCCCTTTTTTGGTGGATGTGATGGTTGGTGGTTTAAAGGGGTAAATAATGCGTAATTATGGTCATCGTCGTTCGATTCGTTTGAAAAAATTTGATTATTCTCAGCGGGGTGCTTATTTCATTACCCTATGTGTGCAAAATCGTGCGTGTTTATTGGGTGATATTGGGCGGGACATGATGGTTGTGAATTGTGCTGGGGAGATGCTTGAACGGTGGTGGTGTGAAATGGAGCATAAATTCCCCTCCATCATTTTAGGTGAATATGTTGTTATGCCAAATCATTTTCATGCCATTATTCGCATTGTTTCGTCCGAGGTTCCTCGCCAAGCGCCTTTGTCAAAAATGGTGCAGTGGTTTAAAACCATGAGCACCAATGCGTATATTCGTGGTGTTAAAGAGCAAGGATGGCCTGTGTTTGATGGATCATTATGGCAACGAAATTATTATGAACATGTGATTCGTGATGAACGAAGTTATGATGCAATTTCGGCATACATTCAAACCAATCCGGTGAAATGGCAGCAGGATAAATATTTTATTTTGTGATGATGCGGTGGTTTGTTTGGGATGATGTGTAGGGGCAGACCTGCGTGTCTGCCCTTTTATGGCGATTGGCATTTTTATGGCGATTGGTTTGAAAGGTGTACAGATGGTTTGAACGAACATGGTGCGCCCACAGTAGGTGTGATCGCTAGTCGGCTGGATGATGAGTAGTGGCAGACCTTGGTCGCCCTTTTGTCAATTGGGAAGCTGGATTCAAAGATGTACGAGGTTTGACAGTGCGTATCTGGTGCCCTCTTCAATGGATGATGGTGGCTGGGGAGATTTTCTATGGGGGAACACGAGTGGTTTGAAAAATAAGTGTATCGTCATTCCACGCGCATGGCTGGAATGTACAGACGGCGCAATGCCTTACAGTTAGGTGCGCCCCTACGGTGGGTGTGATTTGATAGGGCAGGCGAGCTGGCTTTAAAACATCCCCTCCCGCGCTTTGTCCCGCATTCCAATCACCAATGAAATGGTCTCGTTGTCATCAAAACCACTTTGATTCAGAAACTCACGGTAACTGTGCAGCACTTGCGCCGCTTTGTGACGCTGTTTCATATTGGAAAATAGGCGGTAGAGTGCAGGCGACTAAGGACTCATCGCCTGAGTTGGCGTTGAAAATCGGCAACAACAGCTCGCTGGCCTCTTCGTAACGCTGACAGCGTTCGTGAATGTCCGCCAAAGCAATGCAGTAACGATGATAGTGGGTGAGCAGGTTTTCGCGCAGATCGGAGACCGAATAAAGGGTGGCGATGCCCGGACAAAAACGCCCACGCCACTGTTGAATGGCGCTCTGTAATTCCAGACTGGCCTGCCAGTGATCGCCGCGTTTGTAGAGCTTGAGACCCAACTCCCCTGCTTTGCTGAAATGGTGAATGTCCACCTCCACATTGTGCAAACTGAGCACGCCGTGTTTCAGGCTGATGTAATGATTGGCTTTTTGTGGTTGAAAACTCTTATTAAACAGGCTGCGAAAACGAGACAGCATCACGTCAAGTTTATGCCGTGAATTGCCCTCGGAGGTTTCGGGCCAGAGGGCTTGCAACACCGTGCTTTGATCCAGATGCAGCTCGCTGCTGGCGATCAGCAGCGCTAATAAAATCTGCTGTTTTGGGGTTAGCTCACTTTGACGCAGGGGTAATTCTTCATCAAATAGCAGGTTGAGTTTGCCCAAGGAGCGGATTTTTAGCAGCGGAATGGCTTCGCCTTTGTCGCTAAAGCCCATGCTCACTTGTTGGGTGGCGCGCTGGCGATAAAAGGTGGTTTCAATTTTATGTGTGACGGCATAACAGAAGACACGTCTGGCCACCTCGGGCATAAACAGATAACTGCGACTGGGGCTCTGTTTTAGTGGCACCAGTTGATGCAACGTCTGTGCGGCTCGTTCCTTTTGTTGCTTCTGAATAAGGTGGGCGCTCCAGTGCATCAGCACGCCGGAGAGCAGCCAGTCGTTGTGTTGTTCGTTGGCCTGTTGGGCTGCTTGTGCAAACGTACCGTCCGCTGTTGAGCCGTGTTGTTGGCTCTGTGCGATGGCTTGAATCAGTAGGTTGGGAGTGGTGTTGCTGTCACAGAGCGGAGCTGCCTGCGTGGTTAGGTGTTTTTTTAGATTATTGAGGTGCTGGTGCAGCGGTGAACTTTCTGCCGCTTGGCAGAGGCCGATGGCTTGGCGCAGAGCAGGAATGGCGAGATCTTCCCGTCCCTGAGCCAGATGGGCGTTGGCGTGCCAGAGTTGCAGCAGTGGTGCGCAGAGGCTGTTTTGCAGCACCGTTGGATCAATGAGGCGTTTGTTTTGCTGTAAAAACTGTTCAAATAGGGGGTAAGACGCGGTGTGGCTGAGATAAAAGGCGATGGTGGTGAAAATCAGGGCGCGTTCCAAGGCGCTGCCTTGCTGCTGAGCCAAAGCGAGATGCAGTTGTTCCAGATCCCGTTTGGCCAACTCCAGCTGACCCTTGAGCATCTGCTCCAGCAGGCGGCAGAGGTGCAGGTGCAGCTCCAGTTCATGCAGTTTGTGGCTGTGGCTGAGCTGAATCAGTCGATCCAGTTCATAGACGCTCGCGTGTGTGGGCTGTATCAGGGTTTGAGCAAGGGTGAGCAGAGAGGCGCTGTAGATTTGGTCATACGGGCTGAGTTCTGATTCGATCTGTTTGAAGAGCTGTTCCGTTGTAGGCAAAAGCGTGTGCAGCTGCTGTTGGTCGCCATCAATGCAGAGGTGAAAATAGAGCTGTTGTACCCGCGCGAGTAACTCTCCTTGTGGGTTGTGCTGCTGTTGGAAGAGCCGCATGGCGTGTTGCAAACTGTGCAGTGCGAGTGGGGGATTGTTGGCGCTGAGTTCGGCTCCCATCAGCAGGGCGAGCCAAGGGCCTGATTGGCTGTGCTCTTCTAATTGCTGGTGCAGGGTTTGGCGAACCTCTTGGTTTTGACTCAGGTTGAGTATGCGCGCGCCTTTTTTGGCTAGCAGAGGTTCGATGATTTCGGTGGCGTGGGCCTTGAGGTAGTAGAGCAGCGCCTGCTGTAGGTCGTTGTGTTGTTGCCAGTAGTACGCCACTTTTTGATGGATTCTGGCGAGGTTTTTTTGCCCCAGCTTTTGGCTGGCTTGCTGGCGTAAAAAGCTGCGCCACAGCGGCATCAATTGGTGTTGGTCTTGGCCGAGCAGCGGTGGGGCGATAAAAATATGTTGGTTAAGCAGCCTCTGGAGTTTTTCGGCTGCCTGGTCGTCGTCGCTGATGGTGCTGGCCAGCTCGGGGGTGACCTGATCTAAAAAGGAAATTTTGAGGGCAAATTCTTGTAGGTCGCTGGAGATGTGCTGATTGAAGGTGTTTTGGAAGGTGTCATAAAAAGAGTGGCTCTGATCCAGTTGTTGGATTAGCTGCTTGAAACTCATCTCTTTCTCTTGCCGGTTTTGGGCGTAGGTTTCAATGCCTTGTGGCCAGCCTTGGGTGTGTTGGTAGATGAGTTGGTTCTCTTCATCGGAGAGGTAGATCTCAAAGTGTTGCGCGTAGAGCTGTTTAACTTCGTCGTGGTTGAAGGCGTGTTGTTGGTTGTTGATCACGAGCCAGTGAGCCGGTGGTCGGTGCTGTTTTAGCAGGCTGTGCAGTTGATGGCGAGATAAGAGAATCAGTTGTAGGTTGTCGGGGCGATGTTGCAATAGCTGTAACAGCAGAGCTTCGCTGTCGCTGCCGATCAGTTGGTAAAGGTCATCCAACAACAGATAAAAAGGTTCGCTCAGTTGTTGACCCAGATCGTGAAGCAGGTTTGCCAGTGCTTGTTCGGCACTGTGCTGTGGTTGTTGCTGGTGGTGAAAGTAGCTGAGCGCCTGTTGCAGGTGGCTGAGCAGATGCTGGATAAAGTGGGTTGGTTCTCGGTCGGTGGGGGTCAAGGTTTGCCAGATGTGGTTTTGATGTTGCAGTTTTTGCTTGACAAATTGCTGCGCGAGAACGGTTTTTCCTTGTCCTGTTTGGCCTTGCAGAACGATGATCGAGTATTTTTGATACTGGCGACCGAGGTGTTCCAGCAGCCGTTTGCGTGCCAGATACTTTTTTTCTGAGTGCTCAATGGATAAGCAGAGTTCGGTTTTGAGTTTTTCGGAGGTTGGGGTTGAAAGGTCGCTCTGAATCATTGGCTTGTCCCTGTGGCTGATGCTGCGTGTTTAAGAGCGGTTCCGCAATATTTAGGCCGCGTCGGTTTTGGTTGCCCGAATGGGATCTTGCCGCCGGGCGCTTTGGACGGTAGACTCCGCCAGCAATGGATAAAGCTTGATGAAAACAGTCGGATATTGGGCTGTTTCACTAGGGAGCTGGTTTCGTAACCGTTTTTTTATTGATCGATATCGACTGGAGGTATCATGAATATTTTACAAACCCTTTGGGGTACATTTGCTGTTGGGGTCGTTTTGACCGTGGTTTTAACCTTTGTCATTAAAGCCATTGCGGGCTAAGGGGAAGTATTATGGAATTTAACGATTTAGCGATTTTCCGTTGGGTGCATTTCCTCTCTGGTATCACCTGGATTGGCCTGTTGTACTTCTTTAACTTCGTGCAAATGTCGGCAATGGCGGAAGCCTTGGCAGACAAAGACGGTCCTGACCCTAAGGCCATTGGTAAATACATCGCGCCTCGCGCTCTGTTGTGGTTCCGTTGGGCTGCGGTGGTGACGTGGTTGAGTGGTGTGGCGTACTTGAAAGGCGGCGTACCGGATGCGTTTACCTTCGGCATGATGATCGAAGGTGGCAGCATTTATTTCGCCACCATCGGCATGGGCGCCTGGTTGGGTACCATTATGTTGATCAATGTTTGGGCGATCATTTGGCCTAACCAGCAGAAAATTTTGGGCATGGTCGAAGCGACTGCCGATGAAATTGTCAAAGCGAAACGGGTGGCTATGCTGGCTTCTCGTACCAATGTGGCGTTGTCTATTCCTATGTTGTTGTTCATGGGTTCAGCGGCTCACGGCTTGCCTTTCTAAGGTAAAGCACTAAAAACAGGGTCTTTTGCCTCTGTTTTGTTAAAAAGGTGACGTTATACGGATAAAACAGACTGTTTTAACGGCCTTTGGCCACGTATACTCTTCCCCTTCTTGCGGCAGCCATCAGGCTGCCGTTTTTGGTTTAGCTAATTTTTAATTGATGGTGATGTATGAGCAACCCCGTATTAATGAACACCTACGCACAATTGCCTGTGACCTTTACTCGGGGTGAAGGCCCTTGGTTGTGGGACGAACAGGGACGACGTTATCTGGACGGCTTGTGTGGCATTGGGGTGACGGGTTTGGGTCACGCTCACCCTCGGGTGACACAGGCGATCTGCGATCAAGCAGGCCGTTTGCTGCACACTTCCAACCTGTACGGCATTGAGGTGCAGCAGCGGTTGGGCGAGCGTCTCTGTCAGTTGGCGGGTATGGAGCGGGTCTTTTTTGCTAACTCGGGTGCGGAGGCCAACGAGGCGCTGATCAAATTGGCGCGTCTGCACGGCCATCAACAGGGCATCGAGAACCCGGCGGTGATCGTGATGGAGAACAGCTTCCACGGTCGCACGTTGGCCACCTTGACCGCCACCGGCAACCGCAAGGTGCAGGCGGGATTTGAGCCGTTGGTGCAGGGGTTTATCCGTGCGCCGTACAACGATGTGGCGGCACTGCAAGCCATTGCTGAGAACAGCCAAAATGTGGTGGCGGTGCTGTTGGAGCCGATTCAGGGCGAAGGCGGCATTATCATTCCCGATGCCGATTATTTGGCCGAGGTGCGCGCCCTCTGTGATCAGCAAGGCTGGTTGATGATGTTGGATGAAGTGCAGACGGGGGTGGCGCGCAGCGGTGAGTGGTTTGCTTTCCAGCACAGCGATATTCTGCCCGACGCGATGGCGTTGGCCAAAGGTTTGGGTAACGGTGTGCCGATTGGGGCGTGTTTGGCTCGCGGTGCGGCAGCAGAGCTGATGCAGCCTGGGCATCACGGTTCAACGTTTGGTGGCAATCCTCTGGTCTGTCGGGCGGCTTTGGCGGTGCTTGATACGATTGAAGAGGAGCGGTTGGTGGCTCGGGTGGCACAGATGGGTGAGACGCTGTTTGCGGCCTTTTCAGCCGAGCTGGGTGAGTTGGAGGGCGTGTTGTCGATTCGATGTGCCGGTTTGATGGTGGGCATCACCTTGGATCGGGACTGTCCGCAGTTGGTGCAACAGGCGTTGGAGGCGGGGTTGTTGATTAACGTTACCGCCGGTTCGACGGTGCGTCTGTTGCCGCCGTTTATTTTGTCTGATGATGAGCTGAACCTTCTTGTGGAAGGGGTGTGCAGCTTGATAAAAACAGTCCTTACGGAAGCGTAGTTTAGGAGTAAGTATGAGCGTTCGACATTTTTTGACTTTGATGGATCTGAGCAGCGATGAGTATCGCCAACTGATTCACCGTGCCATTGAACTAAAAGAGATGCAGCATCGAGGCGAGCTGTTTCAGCCGCTGAAAGGCAAGGTGTTGGCGATGGTGTTTGAAAAATCCTCCACCCGCACTCGCATCTCGTTTGAAGCGGGCATGGCGCAGTTTGGCGGTCATGCGCTGTTTCTGTCGCCTCGGGACACGCAACTGGGTCGGGGTGAACCGTTGGAAGACAGTGCGCGGGTGATGTCGAGCATGGTGGATGGCATTATGATCCGCACCTTTGGTCACGATGTGGTGGAGCGTTTTGCGGCGGCTTCTAGCGTGCCGGTGATTAACGGTTTGACGGATCGTTTTCACCCCTGTCAGTTGTTGGCAGACATGCAGGCTTATTTTGAGCAGCGCGGCGACATTCAGGGCAAAACCGTCACTTGGGTCGGCGATGGCAATAATATGTGCCACTCTTACATTAATGCGGCGCGTTTGCTGGATTTTAAGCTGCGCATCGCTTGTCCTGCAGGCTACGATCCCGACGCGGAAATTATGGCGGCGGCAGGAGATCGGGTGGAGATCATCCGTGAGCCGATGGCGGCAGCACAGGGCAGCGATCTGTTGGTGACGGACGTTTGGGCGAGCATGGGGCAGGAGGAGGAGCAGAAAAAACGCGAATTGGCCTTTGCCGATTTCCAAGTGAATGAGGCGATGATGCAACAGGCAAACAACGATGCACTCTTTATGCACTGTTTGCCCGCACATCGGGGCGAAGAGGTGAGTGCGGCATTGATGGACGATGAGAAGAGTGTCGTTTGGCAAGCGGCTGAAAATCGCCTCCATGCACAGAAAGCTTTGTTAGAATTGTTGTTGGCAACGTAGGGGCGAAACATTTTCGCCCTTTTTTAGAGGGCTTTGCTCTCTGTTTGGAGGGGCGCAATGCCCCATCTGGAGGCGTGAGATGAGTGAAAAAAAGCTGAAATCAGTAATGCCCAAAGAGGCGTATCAATTGATGCAGGATCAGCCCAGTGCGATTTTATTGGATGTGCGTTCGACGATGGAATTTCTTTTTGTTGGTCACCCAAAAGGGGCGATGCACATCGCTTGGATTGATGAACCCGACTGGGAAGTGAACCCCAACTTTGTGCGTGAAGTGCGCGAGCTGATGCTCGGTGGTGCGGCCTGTGACGGTGAGGGCTGTGTGCCGGTGATCTTGATCTGTCGCAGTGGCAAACGTTCGGCTTTGGCGGGACAGAAGCTGGTCGATGCCGGTTTTGGGGATGTGTACAACGTGCTGGATGGTTTTGAGGGTGATCGTGATGAGGGTCATCATCGCAGCACTTTGGCTGGCTGGCGTTTTGAAAACTTGCCTTGGGAGCAGTGTTGAGTTTCAAAGGTCTAGTGGACTTTTGGTAAAGGTTTGCAGCTTCCGTATCCAAGTTCGATAAGCTTGCCACGTTTTTGGAGAGTAGTGGCGGACTTTTATAGCAGACTCAAGTTTGTCATAGATCCAGATCCAGTCTTTGCCGGTGAGATCTTTGTGGAGGTCTTTAGTCTCTTTATTTTG
>JAUZSP010000004.1 GCA_030949385.1 Gammaproteobacteria bacterium
ACCTTCGCCAGATTTTTCAGTATCCGCTGGTTCAACTCGGTTTCTTCTTTTAACTGCCCCTCAAACTCGGCTTTCAGGCTGTTAAAGCGTTCAGCAAAATCAAAATCATCATCCACCTCAGCCAGCCCGACATATCGCCCAGGGGTGAGGACATAATCCAGTTCTTTGACCCGCTCGATGGGGGCGGCACAACAAAACCCTTTGATGTCTTGGTATTGATCTACCGTAGGGGCAATCCCTTGTGGTTGCCCTTTTTCTGATCGTTGCCCCATTGGTATTTCGGCATCATTTTGGGCACCCACAAGGGGAACCCCTACGGAATTACGCCAATTATGGTAGGTGTCGGTGATGGTTTGTATATCGTCTTTGGATAATTCACGGGTACGGCGATTGATCAAATGCCCCATATTACGGGCATCAATAAACAGGATTTGATTATTTGTTGGGGCGAACGGCTGCTCGCTCCTACGGATAAACCACAAGGATGCAGGGATTTGGGTATTTAAAAATAATTTGGCAGGCAGGTTGACGATGCAATCAATCAAACCCGCTTCGACCAAGGCTTTTCTAATCTCACCTTCGCCCGATGTTTTCGAGGTCAAGGCTCCTTTTGCCAGCACAAAACCGGCTTGTCCACTGGGGGCAAGGTGATAGATAAAGTGCTGAATCCATGCGTAGTTGGCGTTGCCTGTGGGCGGTGTGCCGTAGTGCCAGCATCCGTCTTTACGCAGTAGATCACCGCTCCAGTCGCTGACGTTGAACGGCGGATTGGCGATAATGTAATCGGCTTTGAGGTCTTTGTGGGCATCGTTTAAAAACGAGCCTTCGTTATTCCATTTCACCTGTGAGCTGTCAATGCCACGAATGGCAAGGTTCATTTTTGCCAACCGCCACGTAGTCTGGTTGCTCTCTTGTCCGTAGATGGAAATATCGTTGATTCTGCCCTGATGGTCAGCCACAAATTTTTCCGATTGCACAAACAGGCCACCCGAACCACAGCACGGGTCAAGCACGCGCCCTTTGTAGGGTTCGAGCATTTCAATCAGTAATTCAACGACGCTTCTAGGGGTGTAGAACTGTCCGCCTTTTTTACCTTCTGCTAAGGCAAATTCACCGAGGAAATACTCGAACACATGCCCTAGCACATCCGCACTGCGAGATTTAGCATCGCCTAGGGCTATATTGCTGATCAGGTCAATCAGTTCGCCCAAGCTGGTAGGGTCAAGATTTTGTCTTGCGTAGACTTTGGGCAACACGCCTTTTAGAGATGCATTTTCCTTTTCAATTGCATCCATCGCTTCATCCACCGTTTTGCCAATGGTGGGTTGTTTGGCATGGGCTTGCAGACGTGACCAGCGGGCATCTTGTGGTACAAAAAAGACATTTTCGGCTTGGTATTCGTCCTTGTCTTCAGGGTCAGCCCCCACATAGTCGCCTTCACCTGTATTTAATGTGGCGTACAGCTCTTCAAAGGCATCGGAGATGTATTTAAGAAAAATCAGCCCTAAAACCACATGCTTGTATTCGGCAGCATCAATGTTTTTTCTGAGCTTATCAGCCGATTTCCACAGTTGCTTTTCCAGTGATTCTTCTTGTCCTGCTTTCTTCTTCGCCATTGTGTCTCCGTTGGTTATTTGTTACTGGCAGGTGGTTATTGTAAGGAGCTAATTGCTGCGGATAACCGATGGACGGCACGCAGCAACAGCCTAAACATGACCCCCCAAACCCTAGCCTTCAGCCACAAACCCAAACGCACGATCATGCACATACACCAACTTACACGCCTCAAGGTATTTGGCATCGTGAATCCGACCGGCCTTAACGTAACCGGTATCCCCCTGATTCAAGATCAACGGCTCACCGTCTGCCAGCAACCCCGACTCTGAAGCGGTGTAAAACTGAATCGCCATTTTACCCTCCACCACCACGGTCATATCATCGCCCGGATGAGAGTGCGGTGGCTCTTCGCTGCCTGCGTCCCATTTTTCCAACATCACCTCAACCCCATCAGGGTTGGTGGGGTGCGTGGTTCTGAGGGTGAAACCCGCTGGGGTATCGGGAATGCTGATGTGATTCTTCCAAATGGCGCTGCTGTTCCCGTCTACGTCTTTATCCGTCGTACTCATACTGCTTTCCTTACGGTTTAATTGCTGAAAAATGGATTCTTAAAAGCCCATGCCAGGTGGCATACGCCCTTTCATACTGCGCATCATCTTAGCCATGCCGCCACCTTTGGAGACCTTTTTCATCATTTTGCTCATCTGCGCGTACTGCTTCATCAACTTGTTCACCTCCTGCACCTGCACTCCAGAACCAGCGGCGATGCGACGCTTGCGCGAGCCTTTTATGATGGCCGGATGACGGCGCTCCTGCTGAGTCATGGAGTTGATGATCGCCACCATGCGATTGACCTCCTTGCCCGCCGCACCGCCGCTCATCTGCTCGCGCACATTGGCAGGCAATTTACTCATGCCCGGCATTTTATCCATCAACGAAGAGATGCCCCCCATCTTCTCCATCTGCAACATCTGCTCACGCAGGTCATCAAGATCAAAACCGCGCCCTTTGCTGATTTTTTTCGCCAGCTTGGCCGCCTGCTTCTGATCAACGTTCTGCTGCGCCTCCTCCACCAAGCTGAGCACATCGCCCATGCCCAAAATGCGCGAAGCCAACCGGTCGGGGTGAAACGGCTCCAGTGCCGTCGTCTTCTCACCCACCCCCATAAATTTAATCGGCTTGCCAGTGATCTCACGCACCGACAACGCCGCACCGCCACGGGCATCGCCGTCGGTTTTGGTCAACACCACTCCCGTCAAGGGCAACGCTTCATTGAAGGCTTTGGCGGTGTTGGCGGCATCTTGGCCGGTCATGCTGTCCACCACAAACAGGGTTTCCGTCGGCTGCAAGACCTTATGCAGCTCTTTGATCTCGCCCATCATCTCTGCATCAATGTGCAAACGACCGGCGGTATCGACAATCAACACATCCACCAACTGTTTTTTCGCCGCTTTTAGCGCCTCTTTGGCGATTTTATGCGGTTTCTGTTTGATCGTGCTGGCGTGAAAACCAACCTCAACTTCAGCGGCGAGGGTTTTGAGCTGTTCGATGGCCGCTGGACGGTAAACATCACAACTGGTGACCAAGACGCTCTTCTTGTGCCGCTCTTTGAGGTGGCGCGCCAACTTGGCCACGGTGGTGGTTTTACCCGCCCCCTGCAGACCGGCCATCAAAATCACTACCGGCGGCTGCGCCTGCAAATTCAGCTCTTCACAGCTCTCGCCCATGACGCTGACCAGCTCGTCATGGACGATTTTGACAAAGGCCTGCCCAGGCGAGAGACTTTTAATCACCTCTTGACCCACGGCACGCTCTTTGACTTTGCCGATAAAGGTTTTCACCACCGACAACGCCACATCCGCTTCCAGCAGCGCCATGCGCACATCACGCAGACTCTCTTTGATGTTGTCGTCGGTTAAGCGCCCTTGGCCGCGCAGCCGATCCAGCGTCCGTCCAAGGCGTTCGGTTAAATTATCAAACATAGCAATATCACTTTAAGAGATGGGGTGGCCAATGCAATCAAGCCAATTCAAAGAGGGTATCAATATTTTAAGGAGGGGATTATAACTGGAAAGTATCGCCGGTTTTCAGCGGAATCAGATCAAATTCAGGCAGCAGCTCCGCGAGCTCTTGCATGGTCTGCTGTTCTGCCCCTGGTTTCAGGTGTGAAATGGCAATTTTAGGCCGGTGTTTGAGTTTGCGCAGATCCGCCGCCAACAGACTAGGGCAGTAGTGATGCGCCAGCAAAGCCAGGTCTAAATTGGCTTCAGGAAAACCACATTCAATCAACAGCAGATCCAGATGGGGTTTTTGATTCAGTGCCACCCAAAGCGTATCGTTGCTGGTGGTGTCGCCGGAAAAACAGAGCGCATGTTCACCGTCACTGATGTAATAGGCCACCCCAGGAATAACATGATTAACCTCAATCATATCCACTTCACGCTGACCTAATGCAACCACCTCACCAATGGCTTGCTCTCGATAGCGCATGACCGGTTTCTCTTCCGTTGGTAACAGACTGAAATCAGGCCAGATCAGCCAATTGAAAATATGCTGTTTAAGCGTATCAAGCGTGGTCTGTTGGGAATAGACCAGCAGCGATTCGGTCGCCAGATCTTCAAATAAAGTATCCACCAGAGGCGGCAACGACATGATGTGATCAAGGTGCGAATGAGTAAGAAACACATGCCGTAGCAGACGCATCTCCTCCAGCCGCAGATCACCCACGCCCGTACCGGCATCAATCAGAATATCGTCATCTACCAAAAACGATGTGGTCCGAAGTCCCTCTCCAATGCCACCGCTGCAACCTAAAACCCGTAAATTCATACTGTTTTTTTCACCAGAGAATCACACCTATAATCAAGGAATGCTAGCATAAATTAACGATTCTCTACCAGCAGAGCCTATTACCGCAATGTGAACCCGTTCACAAAAATAGAGTCGGACACGGAACTTCTTCAGCTCATAAAATTAAGTTAAGGGCTTCAAGCCCAGCCGCGCCTATGTCATTATGCACCTCTTAGAGATAGACTTAAAAACCTAACCAATTGAGCAATATCACAATGAATACAGTGGTGGTGGGCGTTTCCACGACATTTTTATACAGCCTCTCCGCTATTTTACTGGCACTGCGCCTCTGGCAACGGCAACACACCCGCAAATTACCTTTGCTGCTGCCCGCCTTGCTGGCATTGGCACTGCACGCACTGCACCTGTATCAAAACATGATTGGCGCGGCGGGCTTGCAGCTGAGCTTTTTCAGCGCCCTGTCGCTTTTCAGTTGGATTATCGTCGCCCTGATGCTGATGTTATCCGTACGCCAACCAGTGGAAAATCTCGGCATTGGACTGCTGCCCCTGACCGCTTTAGCGGTGCTCTCCAGTTTGGCGTTTGACGATCATGGAGCCGCCCTCAAGCAGCTTTCAGAAGGTCTGCAAATCCATATTTTGGTCTCGGTTTTGGCCTACAGCATGCTCAGTCTGGCCGCCCTGCAAGCGTTGCTGTTTTCGCTGCAAAACCGCAACTTACACAACCATCATCCAGGCGGTTTTATCCGCGCTCTACCGCCACTCTATTTGATGGAAGTGATTCTGTTTCAGATGATCAACATTGGTTTTATCCTCCTCAGTTTTTCACTGCTGAGCGGTTTTCTCTATTTAGAGGACATGTTTGCCCAACACATCGTGCATAAAACCATCTTATCCCTGTTTGCTTGGGGCATGTTTGCTACCCTGCTGATCGGTCGTCGCCTGTCAGGTTGGCGTGGCAAGCTGGCGGTACGCTGGACACTCAGCGCCGCTGCGCTGTTGATGCTGGCCTATTTTGGCAGCAAGTTGGTGCAAGAACTGATTCTTGCCTAAATAGCCTCGGTATTTTATTTTGCATAAGGTTGTATTGTGAACGACATCCCCCTCGGTGCCCTGTTTGGCATTTTGGCTCTTCTGATCATTCTCTCCGGTTTTTTCTCCGGTTCTGAAACGGCGCTGATGACCATCAACCGCTACCGCCTACGCCACATGGCCAAAAAAGGCCACAAAGGCGCACTGCGTGTCGATGCTCTGCTGCAACGCCCCGACCGTCTGATCGGCTTGATTCTGCTCGGCAATAACTTTGTCAACATTCTCGCCTCCATGCTCACAACTCTGATCGCGCTGCGCCAATGGGGTGAGTCCAGCATTGCCATTGCGGCGGGCTTATTAACCTTAGTGGTGCTTATTTTTGCCGAAGTGGCACCGAAAACCTTGGCTGCGCTGCACCCCGAACGCATCGCCTTTGTTGCCGCCTACGTCTACACCCCGCTGATGCGCATCGCTCACCCTTTGGTCTGGGTGGTCAACATTTTAGCCAACAACCTGCTCAAACTGATCGGCGTACAGGCGGACAAAAACCGCAATGAAAACCTCAGCCGAGAAGAGCTGCGCACAGTGGTCAACGAAGCGGGCAGCCTGATTCCCAAACGCCACCGCGCCATGTTGCTCAACATCCTCGACATGGAGAACATTACCGTCAACGACGTCATGGTGCCGCGCAAGGAGATCCTCGGCATCGACCTTGATGACAGTTGGGACGACATCCTTACTCAAGTAAGCAACAGCCCCCGCAGCCGATTATTGGTCTACCGTGAAAACCTAGAAGGCGTAGTGGGTTTTCTCAATCTACGCAAATTGGGCGGCCTGCACCTGCGCAACGAGATCAACCGCGACAGCTTAGAGTCCCGCATTCGTGATCCTTTTTACATCCCCGAAGAAACCCCACTGACCCAACAACTGATCGCCTTTCAGCAGAACAAGCGCCGCATCGGCTTGGTGGTGGACGAATACGGCGATATTTTGGGGCTGGTGACACTGGAAGACATCTTGGAAGAGATCGTCGGCAAATTCACCACCGACCGTCAAACCCTCAGCCCCCATCTGCACCCCCAAGGGGATGGTAGCTACATTGCCGACGGCAGCACCCCATTGCGAGAGATCAACCGCCAATTGAACTGGTCACTGCCCACCGACGGCCCCAAAACCCTCAACGGCCTACTGCTGGAGTATCTGGAGATCATTCCGCAAACGGGAACCACTTTGCTGCTGGAGTCCCACCCAGTGGAGATCATCCAGACCAAAGGCAATGTGGTGCGTTCGGTGCGCATTCACCCCAAGATCAAAAACAGACCACCACTCGAAAAGAACGCCGCTTAAATGGCCAAAACAAAACAACACTACCAGTGCCGAGAATGCGGAGCCATCAGCCCCAAATGGAACGGCCAGTGTCCCGATTGCAAACAGTGGAACAGCCTAGAGGAAACCCTCGCGCCGCCCCCCAGCTCCAGCAGCACCAAAACCAGCCGCAGCCGTTTCCAAGGCTACGCAGGGCAATCCCAAATCCTCTCCATGAGCGATGTAGCACTACAAGCGGAACCGCGCACCAGCAGCGGCATCGGTGAATTGGATCGCGTACTGGGCGGTGGCTTAGTTCACGGCTCCGTGGTGCTGCTCGGCGGCGACCCAGGCATCGGCAAATCCACCCTGCTGCTGCAAGCCTTGGCTGCATTGAGTCAAAAGCTCAACACCCTCTACATCACTGGCGAAGAATCCTTACAACAAGTCACCCTGCGCGCTCGGCGCTTGGGCTTGCAAGAAGAGGGGCTGCGCCTGCTGACCGAAACCTGCGTCGAACAGATCATTGCCGCCGCCCAACAGGAAAAACCCCATGTGATGGTGGTGGACTCCATTCAAACCGTCTTCACCGATCAACTGCAAAGTGCGCCGGGTTCCGTGGCGCAGATCCGCGAAAGCGCGGCTCGGCTGGTGCGCTTTGCCAAACAAAGTGATACCTCGCTGTTTCTGGTGGGTCACGTCACCAAAGAGGGCACACTAGCCGGCCCTCGGGTGCTGGAGCACATGGTGGATACGGTGCTCTATTTTGAGGGGGACAGTGGCAGCCGTTACCGTGTGGTGCGCGCGACCAAAAACCGCTTTGGCGCGGTCAATGAGCTGGGAGTCTTTGCCATGAGCGACAAAGGGCTGAGCGCGGTCAACAACCCCTCTGCCATTTTTCTCTCCCGTCACGAGCAACCCGTGGCAGGCAGTGTCATTATGGTGACCCGCGAAGGCACTCGCCCGCTGCTGGTGGAAACCCAAGTATTGGTGGACGAAAGCCACGGCAACCCGCGTCGAGTCAGCATCGGTCTGGAACAAAACCGCCTCGCCATGCTGTTGGCCACTCTGCACCGTCATGGCGGCATCGCCATGTACGATCAAGATGTGTTTGTTAATGTCGTCGGCGGGGTGCGCATCAGCGAAACCGCCGCCGATCTGCCCGTGCTGCTGGCGGTGCTCTCTTCGTTTCGAGATCGCCCCGTTGACCCACATCTGATCGCCTTTGGTGAGGTGGGCTTGGCGGGTGAAATCCGTCCCGTACCCAACGGTGAAGAGCGGCTGCGAGAAGCGGCCAAACACGGCTTTACCCAAGCCATTGTTCCCAAAGCCAATCAGCCCAGAAAAGCCATTAAAGGCTTGATTGTCCATCCTGTCAGTCGCCTCAGCGACGCCATTGAGTTATTAAATTGATCATTAGGCGGCTCTCAGGTACCGTTGCGCCTTTGGCGAACAGCTGACACTGAGCACGGGAGCACGGGCAATGGCAAAAAAAACCGCAGCGCGTAATTTTGAACAAGGCTTACAAGAGTTGGAACAGTTGGTGGAACGACTGGAACAAGGTGATCTGAGTCTGGATGACTCCATGGGCGAATTTGAACGCGGCATTCAACTGGCGCGCCAGTGCCAAACTCAACTGAGTCAAAGCGAGCAAAAAGTGGCTATTTTACTTGAAAAAGACGCACAGGCGGATCTACATCCCTTCACTGGCGACGACTGAACCGTGAGTGATTTCAAACAACAACTAAAACGACATCAACAACAGAGCGAACAGGCGCTTCACCGTTTCCTGCCCAGCATTGAAACTCAACCCCAACGACTGCATGAAGCGATGCACTACGCGGTGATGAGCGGCGGAAAACGCATTCGCCCCACTCTAACTTACGCCACAGGTCTCGCTCTTGGCGTTAAAACTGACACCCTCGATGCACCCGCCTGCGCACTGGAGCTGATTCACGCCTACTCATTGGTACACGACGACCTACCTGCAATGGACGATGACGATCTGCGCCGAGGCCGCCCCACCTGTCACAAACAATTTGATGAAGCCAGCGCCATTTTGGTTGGCGACGCGCTGCAAACCTTGGCCTTTGAGCTGTTGGCAGATCCAGACAACGCCCCACTCTACGCCGAACAGCGCCTGCGGATGATCCAGAGCCTCAGCCACGCCAGCGGTTCGCTCGGCATGGTGGGCGGTCAAGCCATTGATCTCGATGCCGTGGGCAATCTACTCAGCCAAGCCGATCTGGAGGCGATGCACCGCAAAAAAACCGGTGCGCTGATTCGAGCTGCCGTTCGTCTGGGCGCGCTCTGCGCCCCAAACATAGACGACCAGAGCCTCAAACAGTTGGATCACTACGCCGCCGCCATTGGCCTTACCTTTCAAATTGTCGATGATATTTTAGATGTCACCAGCGACACCCAAACCCTCGGCAAACCGCAAGGCTCCGACATCGCCAATAACAAACCCACTTACCCCGCGCTGCTGGGCTTGGCGGGCGCACAACACCACGCCAAGCAGGTGCATCAACAGGCGTTAACGAGTCTGGAAGGTCTTGATGGCGACTTCCAAACCCTACGCTCATTGGCGGACTACATTCTGCAACGGCGCTTTTAAAACAAATCTGAACATCCCGAACAACCACAGCACCGCCCCAGAATCAGCACTTGCATAGGGTCGAAACGCCCGCCATAATCCTTCGATTATTCTCAGTCGCCGTTAATTCATGCCACTAAAAAATCCCTATCCGTTATTAGAACGCACCAACTCTCCCGCAGAGTTACGCACACTCTCGCCTGCGGAGCTCATAACACTGACCCAAGAGTTGCGCGAGTTTTTAATCGAATCGGTATCAAAAACGGGCGGCCATCTGGCAGCCGGACTTGGCACCATCGAGTTGACCATCGCTCTGCATAAGGTCTATGACACCCCCCGCGACCGTTTAGTATGGGATGTGGGTCATCAAAGCTACCCGCACAAGGTGCTCACCGGACGACGCGAACAGATGTCCACCATACGCAAACAAGGCGGTTTAGCCGGTTTTCCAAAACGTTCAGAGAGCGACTACGACAGTTTTGGCGTTGGTCACTCCAGCACCTCCATCAGCGCGGCTTTGGGCATGGCTCTGGCCTCGTCCATCAAAGGCGAAGATCGCAAAAGCATCGCCATTATCGGTGACGGAGCCATGACTGCTGGAATGGCTTTTGAGGCGCTCAATCACGCCGGCCACCTAAACCACCCCGATCTGCTGGTGATTTTGAACGACAACGAGATGTCGATCTCCAAAAACGTCGGCGCACTGAGCCAATATTTGGCACGCATTCTCTCCAGCAAAGTCTATTCAGGTGTCAAAGAGGGTGGCAAAAAAGTACTCGCCAAACCGATGGTTCAATTTGCTCGACGCTGGGAAGAGCATATGAAAGGCATGGTGGTTCCAGGAACTCTATTTGAAGAATTAGGCTTTGATTATTTCGGTCCTGTAGACGGTCATGACCTACCCAACCTGATTCACATGTTCGAGAACCTGAAAAAACTCAAGGGACCACGACTGCTGCATCTGGTAACAAAAAAAGGCAAAGGCTACAAAAAAGCGGAAGAAGATCCTTGTGTCTATCACGGTGTCTCACCCTTCGACCCTCATACCGGCACAAAACCCAGCACGCCCTCACTCACCAACCCCAGTTACACCGCCGTCTTCAGCCAATGGCTCTGTGATATGGCCGCCATTGACAAAAAATTAGTCGGCATCACCCCTGCCATGAGCGAAGGCTCTGGTTTGGTGGAATTTGCTAAGCAGTACCCCGAACGCTATTTTGATGTCGCCATTGCCGAGCAACACGCCGTCACACTGTCGGCAGGGCTGGCCTGTGAAGGATTAAAACCCGTGGTGGCCATCTACTCGACCTTTTTGCAACGCGCTTACGACCAACTGATTCACGACGTGGTGTTGCAAAACCTGTCTGTGCTGTTCGCCATTGACCGAGCCGGTCTAGTGGGAGCCGATGGCCCCACCCATGCGGGCAGCTTTGACCTCTCCTTTATGCGCTGCCTGCCCAATTTGGTGATTATGGCCGCCAGCGATGCCAACGAATGTCGGCAAATGCTCTACACCGGCCATCAACACAATGGCCCAGCGGCGGTGCGCTACCCTCGTGGCAGTGGCCCAAAAGTCGAAATTCAGAGTGAAATGGAGCTGATCCCCTTAGGCAGAGCCGAACCTCGTCGCCAAGGTAAAAAAATCGCCCTGTTGGCCTTTGGCAGTATGCTCACCCCTGCCTTGCAGGCGGCTGAACGCCTTGATGCCACGGTGATCAATATGCGTTTTGTTAAACCCTTGGATGAAAACCTGCTGCTTGAGACGGCCAAAGAGCATCAACTGCTGGTGACCCTTGAAGAGAACGCCATCGCCGGTGGTGCGGGCAGCGGCATCAATGAATATCTGCTCAGCCAGGGCATACAGGTACCCATTTTAAACTTGGGTCTGCCCGATCAATTCAGCGAACACGGCGTACACAGCGACCTGCTTCGTGATTATGGTCTTGATGCCCAAGGCATTGTGAGCCAAATAAACACCTTCACTGCTTCAACGTAGCCACGGGGCGCTGTACTAACTTCGCCCGTGCCTTGAAGTGTGTTTTACCGCGTAAACCGTGAATCTGAACCTCTTCGCCCGGCGTCAATACCGAGGTGGATTCCAACAAAGTATACACATCCAGCACCGGCTCACCGTTGAGCTGAATGATAATATCACCGGCCTCCAGACCGGCTCGATAGGCCGGACCGTTGCGGTAAATGCCGGTCACCAACACCCCACTTTGCACACGCAATTTTTGCTGCACCCGCAGCGAGAGGTCTTGTGCCGCCACCCCCAGCCAGCCCCGCACCACCTCACCACGTTCAATAAGTTGGGTTAACACCGTCTGCACCAGCGGCGCTGGAATGGCAAAACCGATGCCTTGCGAACCACCAGAACGAGAAAAAATGGCGGTATTAATCCCCACCAATTCACCACGGGGATTGATCAGCGCACCACCTGAATTGCCTGGGTTGATCGCCGCATCGGTCTGAATAAAATCTTCAAAGGTACTCAAGCCAAGACGGTCTCGGCCCGTGGCACTGACAATGCCTTGCGTCACGGTCTGACCAACTCCAAAGGGGTTGCCAATGGCCAACACCACATCGCCAACAAACAGGTTCTCGGCAGCAGAAAACGTAATCGCGGGCAAATCTTCCTGTGGCACTTTCAATAGGGCTAAATCCGTCTCAGGATCACTGCCCACCAGGCTTGCCTTTTGCGGCGTGCCATCACTGAACATCACCAAAATATCGCTGGCATTTTTAATCACATGGTTGTTGGTGACGATGTAACCCTGTGAACTGACCACCACCCCCGAACCCAAACTGCGCTCCAGATGCGATTTTTGCTCTTCGCCAAAAAATTTCTGTAACAGCGGGTTTCGATACTGAGGAGGGTCTTGAATCCGTTTGGTGGTGTAGATATTAACCACCGACGGCGATGCTTTCTGCACCGCACTTCGGTAAGAATAAGGCTCTAAATTCTCTTGAGTTGGCTCCAGCAGCACGCTGCTCGGCGCTGCTTGTACAATCTCCACTTGCTGGCGCTGGGGCGGCAGAACTGAAAACAGCACCAGCGCCACCAGCAGTCCCAATGCGGTTGCTTGCAAGATAAAGGTGAGCAGGGGACGATTTGGCATTGAAATTCCTAAAAAAGCACAAATTAAGGTGTATTATGACCTCTTTTTGGCGTAATGCTAAGAATTAAAATATCCATTCACTCTGTTTGAGTTGTGAGAATCATGTTGGAACGCAACACTCTGCTGGCCTATCTGGATGCACTCTTAGCCAAAGATGACTTTCAAGATTACGCCCCCAATGGCTTACAGGTTGAAGGCCGTTCACAGATCAAAAAAATTGTCACCGGTGTCACCGCCACCCAAGCACTAATTGAAGCGGCCATTGATAACAACGCCGATCTGCTGTTGGTACACCACGGCTTTTTCTGGAAAGGTGAAGACCCTTGCGTGGTGGGCATGAAACAGCGCCGCCTAAAAGCACTGTTGCAAGCCGATCTTAATCTGGTCGCCTACCATCTGCCATTGGACGCTCACCCCACCCTGGGCAACAACGCTCAATTGGCTCAGCGATTGGGCATCAGCGCAACCCAAAGTGTGTCTGCGGGCGGCACACGGGACTTACTCTGGCTTGGACAATTGCCGCAGGCCATTTCAGCTCAAGACTTTGCTGCACAACTGGAACAGCAACTGCAACGCACTCCCTTATTAATCGAGAGCTGTGACAAAATGATCAAAACTTTGGCTTGGTGCTCCGGCGCAGCTCAGGGTTTTATTAGCCAAGCAGCGACCCTAGGCGCTGATGCTTACCTCAGCGGTGAGATCTCTGAGCAGACGGTACACGTCGCTCATGAGTGCGATATTCACTATTTTTCTGCTGGTCACCACGCCACAGAACGCTTTGGAGTACAAGCACTGGGGTCACACTTGGCAGAAAAATACGCTCTGGAACATCAATTTATTGATATTGGTAATCCAGTCTAAGCGTTTACGATGGTTAACTTTAGCTTAATAAGAAATTCTTTATATGCTAAAATTATTATTTTCTAAATAACTTTTTATTTGTGGGAGAGAGTCCATGTCTACTGAAGTTGTAGATAAAAGCAGACGCCGCTTTCTTACAGCTGCGACCGGTGTGGTTGGAGCTGTTGGAGCTGCTGCCGTGGCGGTTCCGTTTGTATCCTCCATGTTGCCGAGTGCTCGTGCTCGTGCCGCTGGAGCACCTGTTGAAGCCGATCTGAGCAAACTGGAACCCGGTCAGCTGTTAACCATTGAGTGGCGCGGCAAACCCGTCTGGATCGTACGACGTACCGAAGAAGCACTGCAAACCTTGTCGAGCCTGGACTCCCGTCTGCGTGACCCTGCCTCTGACGTACTCAGTCAACAACCTGAATACGCCCATAACGCAGTACGCTCGATCAAACCCGAATTTATGATCATGGTCGGCATTTGTACGCACTTAGGCTGTTCTCCCACCTTCCGCCCTGAAATGGCACCGGCTGATTTGGGTCCTGACTGGAAAGGCGGCTTTGCTTGTCCTTGTCACGGTTCACTCTTTGATTTAGCCGGTCGTGTCTATCACAATGTGCCTGCACCAACAAATTTAGTGGTTCCTCCACACAAATACCTGAGCGATCACTTTATCCTAATTGGTGATGATGGGAGCGTAGCTTAATGAGCAAGATGAACAATTTTATGGGCTGGATTGATGCCCGCTTCCCTGCAACCAAGATGTGGGAAGAGCACCTTTCCAAATATTACGCGCCGAAGAACTTTAACTTTTGGTACTTCTTTGGTTCATTGGCGCTGTTGGTGTTGGTATTGCAATTTGTCACCGGCATCTTCTTGACCATGAACTACAAACCTGACGGCGCATTGGCCTTTGCTTCCGTCGAATACATTATGCGCGATGTGGAATGGGGCTGGCTGATTCGTTACATGCATTCCACCGGTGCCTCGATGTTCTTTGTGGTGATTTATCTACACATGTTCCGTGGCATCATGTACGGTTCCTACAAAAAACCTCGTGAGCTGATCTGGATCTTAGGCATGTTCCTTTATGTCGCTCTGATGGCCGAAGCCTTTATGGGGTACCTGCTGCCTTGGGGGCAGATGTCCTATTGGGGTGCTCAAGTGATCATCTCCCTGTTCAGCGCCATTCCCTATGTAGGCGAACCCCTGTCTCTTTGGATTCGGGGCGATTACGTCATATCCGATGCCACCTTGAACCGGTTCTTTGCTTTCCATGTCATTGCTGTACCGTTGATCTTATTAGGTCTGGTCGTGGCACATATTCTGGCTCTACACGAAGTAGGCTCTAACAATCCCGATGGCGTTGAAATCAAAAAACACAAAGATGAAAACGGTGTCCCCTTGGACGGCATCCCCTTCCATCCTTACTACTCAGTCAAAGATTTGGTGGGTGTTGGGGTGTTTTTGACCCTCTTCAGTGCGGTGATTTTCTGGGCACCGGAAATGGGCGGTTACTTTTTAGAACACGCCAATTTTGTCCCCGCAGATCCATTGAAAACCCCTGAGCACATTGCACCCGTGTGGTATTTCACCCCCTTCTACGCCATTTTGCGTGCCGTACCTGACAAGCTGTTTGGCGTCATTGCGATGGGTGCTTCCATTGTGATTTTGTTTGTTTTGCCCTGGCTGGATCGTAACGGCATACGTTCGATTCGTTTCCGTTCTTTGGCTTACAAACTGAATCTGACCGTCTTTGTAATCAGTTTTGTTGTGCTGGGCTGGTTGGGTATGCAACCCTCCACCCCCACCTTGACGCTTTTTTCACAGATTTTCAGCGCACTCTATTTTAGTTTTTTCTTAGCGCTGTTTTTAATCAGCAAAAATGAAAAAACCAAACCGGTTCCAGAGAGGGTCACAGACTAATGAAAACACTCCTTGTAGCATTTTTGATCACGCTCATGCCACTGACCGGTATGGCCTCTGGCAGTGCAGTTCATCTGGATGAAGCCAACATTGATCCCAGCGACAAAGCATCCTTGCAACGTGGGGCGAAATATTTCATCAACTATTGCATGGGCTGTCACTCGGTTAAATATCAGCGTTACAGCCGCATGGCCAGTGACTTAGGCTTGAGTGATGCTCAAGTAGAAGATAACTTGATCTTTACCACCGATGAAGATGGTGCACCGTCTAAGGTTGGCTCGTTAATGACGATTAATATGTCGGACAAATACGCCAAAGCCGCCTTTGGAGTCGTACCACCAGATCTGAGCTTAGTGGCGCGTTCTCGCAGTCCAGACTGGATCTACACCTACCTGCGCAGCTTTTACCTGGATGATTCACGCCCCATGGGTGTAAATAACTCGCTGTTCAAAAACGTCGGTATGCCCCACGTTTTATGGGAATTGCAAGGCTTGCAAACGGCACGCTACGAAGCTCACGAAGAGGGTGCTGAAAAACACATCTCACATCTGGAGTTGACTCAAAAAGGCAGTTTGAATGAGGCGGAATACAATACCGTGGTACGAGATTTGGTGAATTTCCTCGCTTACGTAGCGGAGCCCACCAAGCAGAAACGTGAAAGCATGGGCATTTGGGTTATTTTGTTCCTGATGTTCTTCACCTTCATCGCGTATCAGCTGAAGAAGGAATACTGGAAAGACATCCACTAAGTTGTTTTTCTGTTAGACTCGCGCACCCTTGGAGCCAACTTCCTCGGGTGCGCTGTTGTTTTTATGCTGTTATCTTTATAAAAAATGAAATAAGGGAGTCCTGGCTATGTCGTCAATCGCCAATCGTCGATCTGTGATGATGCTGTTTTCTGTGCCGAACTGTTTACACAGTCATCGTGTGCGTATTGTCCTTGCCGAAAAAGACATTACGGTGGACATTCTTGATGTGGATCTAGACAACAAACCGGAAGATCTACTGGACATTAACCCCTACAACTCCACCCCTACTTTGGTGGATCGTGAATTGGTATTGTACGATTCACGGGTGATTATTGAATATTTAGACGAGCGTTTTCCTCATCCACCACTGATGCCCGTTGACCCCGTCTCTCGGGCGCACACTCGGCTCTCGCTGTTTCGGATCGAAAACGATTGGTACAGTCTGGTAGGCGAATTAGAAAGCGGTGATGCTGCTCGTGTTGAGACGGCTCGTTTACGTTTGACCGAAGAGTTAATCGCTTCCAACGATATTTTTGCCGTCAAGCCATTTTTCCTCAGCGATGACTTCACATTGGTGGATGCCAGCTTGGCACCTCTGCTCTGGCGTTTGCCACTCTACGGCATTGAAATCCCCGACACAGCGCCCGATCTAAAAATTTACATGCAACGTATTTTTGCCCGCGAAGGGGTACGAAACAGCCTCAGTGAAGCAGAAAAAGAGTGGCGCTAGCGGATGTCAGATATTATGACCTCCAATCGCGCCTATCTGGTGCGTGCCTTATTCGACTGGATCATTGATAACAACCTGACCCCGTACTTGTTGGTCGATGCATCTGACCCACAGGTTGTGGTACCGCAGCAATTTGTCGAAGAGCAGAAAATCGTCCTCAATATCAGCCCCAGCGCCACCAGCAACTTGGTGCTGGGCAATGAGGCCATCGGTTTTAATGCGCGTTTTTCTGGCCAGCCCATGAACGTCTCTTTTCCGATAGATGCTGTGATGGCCATTTACGCTAAAGAAAACGGCCAAGGGATGATGTTCGCCAAAGAAGAGGCCGCTGTTTTATTGGACAATGAAACCGACTCTGATCCTGAACCAAAACCACCCACACCGCCTGCCAGCAAACGACCCACGCTGAAGGTCGTCAAATAAGCCCCTTTCTCATCTGCCAACAAGCGCCTTATCGTTATGACATCACCTCGTAAAATATTGGTCACCAGCGCCCTCCCCTACGCCAACGGCTCGATTCATTTAGGCCACTTGGTTGAATATTTACAGACCGACATCTGGGTGCGTTTCCAAAAAATGCGCGGTCATAACTGCACCTACCTCTGTGCCGACGACGCCCACGGCACACCGATTATGCTGCGCGCCCAGCAAGAAGACATCAATCCAAAGACCCTGATTGACAGAGTTCGCGCCGAACACGAAGCGGATTTTGCCGATTTTCAGATCGAATTCGACAACTACCACAGCACCCACTCCGAAGAGAACCAGTTTCTCTCCAACCACATTTACACCCGACTGCGTGACGCAGGCCACATCAGCCGACGCACCATCAAACAAGCCTACGACGAAGAAGCGGGCATGTTTCTGCCCGACCGCTTTGTCAAAGGCGACTGCCCCAAATGCGGCGCGCCCGATCAGTACGGCGACTCCTGCGAAGCCTGTGGCGCAACGTACAGCCCCGCCGAACTGAAAAACGCCGTCTCAGCGATCAGTGGCAGCGCACCGGTGGAACGTGAATCAGAACACTACTTTTTCAAATTGGCCGATTTTGAGCCAATGCTCAAGCAGTGGACGCAAGGCGAACACATGCAGCCCGAAATCGCCAACAAACTGCAAGAGTGGTTTGAAGCCGGTCTGCAAGAGTGGGACATCTCTCGTGATGCACCCTACTGGGGGTTTGAGATCCCCGATGCCCCAGGCAAATATTTTTACGTCTGGCTCGATGCGCCCATCGGTTACATCGCCAGCTGCAAACACCACTGTGACAACAACGGCCTCGACTACACCGATTTTTGGAAGCCCGACAGCGACGTTGAGCTGTATCACTTCATTGGCAAAGACATCGCCTATTTCCACACCCTCTTCTGGCCTGCCATGCTCGAAGGTGCGGGCTTTCGCAAACCCGATGCGGTCTTCTGCCACGGCTTTTTGACCGTCGATGGCAAAAAGATGTCCAAATCACGGGGCACCTTTATCAAAGCGCGCACCTATCTGGACCACCTCAACCCCGAATATCTGCGCTACTACTTTGCTGCCAAACTCAGCTCCGGCATCGACGACATCGACCTGAATTTAGAAGATTTTGCTCAGCGAGTGAACTCCGACTTGGTGGGCAAACTGGTCAACATCGCCAGTCGTTGCGCCGGTTTTATCAAAAAACGCCACCAAAATCAGCTTTGTGAGCGCATCGACAATCCCGAGCTGTTGGCCGACTTTATCGCCGCCGCGCCCAAATTAGCGCAGCAGTACGAAGCCCGCGAGTTTAGCAAAACCATGCGCGACATCATGGCGCTGGCGGATCGCGCCAACCAATACATCGACGAGAAAAAACCGTGGATCATGGCCAAAGATGAGACTCAAGGCCAAGAGGTACACAACGTTTGCAGCATGGGCATCAACCTCTTCCGCATCCTGATGGGCTACCTAAAACCGGTGCTGCCGGTTTTAGCACAAAAAGCCGAACTGTTTCTCAACGTCGAACCACTCAGCTGGGAGCACTTAAGCACCCCATTGCTCGATCACCAAATCAACAAATTCAAGCCGCTGATGACCCGCATAGACCTCGAAAAAATCGAAGCAATGATGCAACAGACTCAGGTCGAGTTAGAACAAGAACACGCTCTGAAACTCGCCAACAGCCCGAAAAAAACCACCACCGCACTGGACAAAGAGCCTCTCGCCGCTGAAATCAGTTTTGACGATTTTGCCAAACTGGATCTGCGCATTGCCCGTATCGACAAAGCCGAGCACGTCAAAGGCGCAGACAAACTGCTGCAACTGACCTTAAATCTGGACGGTGCGACTAAAACCGTTTTTGCCGGAATCAAGTCCGCTTATCAACCCGAAGAGTTGGAAGGTCGTTTAACGGTCATGGTGGCCAATTTAGCGCCGCGAAAAATGCGTTTTGGCCTCTCAGAGGGCATGGTGCTGGCCGCCGGTCCTGGTGGAGATGAATTGTTCATTTTGCAACCGGACAGCGGCGCAAAACCCGGCATGAAAGTGAAATAAGCGGTTTTATCCACATCTGAAAAAAGCGTGCAAAACCCGCTTTTTCGATAAAAACTGCAAAGCAAAGCCCATATCTGCTATCTTTGCTCCAGCGTCACAATAAAACCAAAAAAACACCCAATGACTCATCACAACCACTCTGATTACCACACTTATGGATAAATCCATTCAAGTCCACGATTATCAAATATCGACTCGAAAATTAGCCCCTTCGGCAGCCGCTGTTGTCCGCAGCCTAAAACGCCCCCGCGTGATGGAATATCTCCACGACGGCGGTGCCAATCGACGTATTTTTGCCGTCGAAGGTCAAGCAGGACAAGGCAAGACCACCCTGATTTCACAGTTTTTGAAAGAGTATCACTGTCCTAATCTCTGGTACCAGCTGGATGAAAATGACACCCAGCCGATTCATCTTTTGGCCGGTCTGCTGTCGCTCTGTTACCACAATTTTTCAGATTTTGAATCACCCTTTTTAGAGCGTCTGGTGGAGTGGGGCGAAACCACCGACGACAAATTAGAGACCGCCGTTAACAGTTTGGTCTCCACTTTGGAACGCTACATTGGCAATGAACGTTATCTGGTATTAGACAACTTTCAAATTCTGGAAGGGCATAAAAAATCAATTAAAATCGTACAGATGTTGCTGGATCAAGCACCCAAACAGCTCAAATTCATCTTGATCTCTCGCCTACCAGTCACCCTGCTACTGGGTAAACGCAACTCACCTCAGGAATGGCTGACCCTTGGCAACCAACGATTGGCCTTTAACCACGACGAAATGCATCGTCTCTCCAGCGAAATCTTTGGCAATACCCTCACCGAAGAAGCGTACCAAGAGCTGTATAAAAACACCCAGGGCTGGCCTGTCGGGCTGATCTCCATGGGTCACAATCAAGACGACACCCTGCCCTCACCCAGCGGCATTATCACCGATGCCAAAAGCGCACTGTTGCTCAGTGACATCGGCTCCTACTTTAAATACGAACTGCTGGAAAAACTGCCCCCGGAACAGCGCAGCTTTCTCTCCCAAATAGCCCTACTGGAAGAGATCAGCACACCACTGGCCAGCGCGGTCACTCAGCGTGAAGACACACAAAAACTGTTGTGGTTGCTGCTGGAACGCCACGGTTTTCTCTACCGCCTCTCGCGCACCACCTACACATTGCATCCGCTGTTGCGCACCTACCTGCGCGAAGAGTCACAAAAGCAACTCAGCAAAGAGGCGCTGAACCAATACCTACGGCGCATTGGCAACCACTTCCAAGAGGAAGATAAAACCCACAAAGCAGTTTATTATTTTCTCAAAGCCGGTGATTACCAACATACCGAATCACTGCTGCAACAGATGAACGCCCGTCTGCTAAAAATTCCTCAGCACACCAGCGATCTGGAAGAGTTACAGCAACTTCTGCCGAAAAAAATCAGCGAAAATTCAGGCTGGTTATCTCTGCTGCTGGCCGCCATCCAGATGGAAACGGCTCCGCTGGAAGCCAGCCGCCACTTTGAACGAGCCAGAACCCTGTTCAACCAAAGTGACGATAAAAAAGGCTTGTTATTACTGATCACTCAAGAGCTGCTGTTCCACGCCCTGATTGACGGTCGCCATGAACGCTGTGCCGGTCTGCTCTCAGAGGCAGAGCCGCTCTATCAAAGCCTGCATCAGCAAATTGATCCCTACTCCACCATTTACATCAACAGCTCCTTGAGTGCTGCCAGCCTATTTGTCCATCAACAACAAGGCCCACGCGCCCTGAACGACACTTTGCGTATTGCCGAGCAGGGAAAATACCGTGACTTGATGATTCACATCCATCTATTGCAGGCCTTTCACCGGGTGCTCACCGGCCAGCTCAATGCAGCCAAAGAAGATCTCGAGGTACTACATCAAGCACTGCATCAAAACCAACTCAACCAGCTGGAACGCTGCCTCGCCTTTACCGTCGTCAGTTATTGGCTCTATAAATCAGCCAATTTTAGCGCCCTGAAACGTCATCTCACCCAGAAAAAAGAGCTGCTCAACGAAACATTACTTAACCAGACCCTACTTGCTTCGGTGATCCAAGTACTGCAAGTACAGATGTCCATTGCCGAAGGTCACTACGCCCAGGCTCGCAGCTTAGTGCGACGCACCCGCAGCATGGCCTACATCAATGATCATCGCCCGCTGCACAACCGCTTGATGCTCTATCAAGGCCTATTGGAAGCGATGAGCGGCGAATCCACTCAAGCTGCGCAAATTCTGAACGAATTGGAACAGCGCATCACCTCTGAAGGCCCCTTGGCGATCCACGACCACACCCTGATCGGCACCATTTACATGATGCTCGCCAATTGGGAACACGCCAAACGGCACTTAGACAAGGCCATTCAGTGGGGGCAAGTCTATGGCAATCAACAAGCCATCGCCGGAGCACTGCTGCACCGTATCTTTGTCCAGATTCAGCGTGATGAAACCGCCACCGCCAGCGCCGACATCAATCACTTCGTCTCCTTGATGAAGCAGATCCAATACCCCCATTTTGACCTCTGGTTACCGCGCATCAGCGAAGAGGTCTTCCGCTACGCGGTGACAAACAACATCGATGCCGAATACATGCGTGAAATCTCCGCCTCACGGCTCGACATCGGCATGGATGCCAAGGGCAACTCCATTCCTATCCTGCACATTGAGTGTCTAGGCCGTTTGGACTTTTTGCTGCACACTGAAACACGGCTCTCACAAGCCGATTTAACCCCCGCTCAGCGTGCCTTAATTGCTCTGTTGCTGACCACCCCTGAACTGCACATGGATCAAGCCGACATTCAACAAGCCCTGTGGCCAAACAGCCCACTGGAAAAAGCCCGTGCCACCTTTGATGCCCTATTGTCACGCCTGCGCAGCACCTTTAATAAGTCACTGACACCGCACTCAGCAAAATCTTACTTGCTGCTCAAGCGAGGTGAACTGTATTTGATTAATTGCCAAGCGGATCTGCTGTTGTTTGCTCAAGAAGGGCAAAAAGGGCTGAAGCTGTCCAAAAGTGGTAAATTCTGGGAGGCCAGCCTGTCACTTTATGCCGCGCTGGAAAAATGGCAAGGGGAATTCTGTATTGGCGTTGATCTGACCTACTCGGTACGCGATTTACGCGATCACTTGGGCAGCCAATACGTTCAATGCTGTAAAACACTGGCCAACATCGCTGCCACTGCCAACCGCCCTCATGAAGCCATTCAGCTGCTTACAGAACCGTTCCGTGCCGACCCCAGTGATGAAAATTTGGTCAGTACCCTCTATCTGCTGCACCGCAAAATTGATCAACGCGAAAAAAGCATCAAAATTTTACGCATGTACCGCAGCGCCCTAATTGAAGAGGGCATGGGAAGTACAGAGGCCAACGAAATCGTAGTGGAACTCTACAACAATCTCAAACAGCAACTGCTCAACAGCGAGCCATAAACCCGCACTGCGGATTTAAAAGGTGAAGGGTTTGCTGCCGTTGTGAGTTTTCACCACCATCGCAATGGTGTCTTCCAACGAGGTACCCGCCTCAATCAGTGCATTATGGTAGGCGGTCAAAACCAACGCCGCTTGATCTCGTTGCCCCAGCTGTTTATAAAGACTGTAAAGCCGACGTACCAGACTTTCATCGCTGGGATCCCGCTGGAAAAAGAGCTTCAATAGATCAACGGCCTCCTGATGCTCCCCCTCTCGTTCCACCAACTGCGCCAAAGCACGGCTGCACTGAGCGTGCTGTTCATTGAGCTGTTCGCGCAGATCATCAATCACCAGCAAATTCTGCTCTTCAGGGCAGAGCGGACCTTGCCAATAGTTGACTGCCTTGCGCAAACAGAATCCCGCCTCCCAATGTTTACCCTCCTTGTAGAGGCGCAAACCCTCCTCGCTTTGGCGACGGAAATGGTGCAGATCCACCTCACAATTACTCAAACAGAGCACGCCCCGCTTCAAGACAAAATACGACTTTGCCTTCCACGGTTTCAGCGCTTTATTCAAGGTGCTTCTGACCCGAGACAAAAGGGCATCAAAATTAGCCCGCGCCTTTTCTTGCGGACTGTCAGGCCACAACATCAGCTGCACCGAAGCTTGATCCAAACAGAGATCTGGAGCGGTAATCAACAGCGACAACAGAGAACGTTGAGCGGGGGTTAAATCCGACTGTTGCAAACGAGACTCACCAGATAACGTAAAAGAGATGTCGCCCAAACTCTGCACATGCACCATCGGCAAGACTTGACCTTTATCATCCACTCCCACATCCAAACATTGCACCGCCAATTGACGTAAAAAACGCGACTCAACGCCGTTTTTTATGCCCGTCAAATAGAACTGCATCGCCACATCGGGTATCCACACATCACTGTAACGGCCATTGTGTTGAGGCATCACGGTGACGAATTCTTGGGTATCTTGTTTGGCCAGATCTTCTTGCCCCAAGGCGTGGAACAGAGTCGCTCGCTGCAACAACACCGCCGACTGAGTAAAATAATCTTTACGCAGTTCGGCGCGTTTGTGCGCTTCATCCAAAAACAGTTTGGCTTCGCCGTGATCGCCCAACTGCAGATAAGCGGCTCCCAAAACCAGCAGAGCATGCAAACTGTGCATATCGCCTTTGGCCACTAAGGCCAACTGTGCCAGCGCTTTTTTGTGTGGTGCACTGAAGTTATCCAGCAACAGATCCAACAGAGGATGATAAGGCCGTAAATACTGACTTATGGCCAAATGCCGATCACACGCTGGCAAACCCAAATTTTGCTGTAAAAGGTGTTTGGCGGTTAAAAAATCACCCTCCGCCAACGCCGCCTGCATCTCCCAAACGAGCAACAATGCCCCGGCCAAATTCTGCTCCAAAATAGGCCGCGACAGATAGAGTTTGGAAAGCCTCAGATGACGTTTCAGCTCTTGCAGTTCACCTGAGCGATAGAGCCAATAAGCCATTGCAGCATAAATATAACCCTGCTCCAGTGCATCACACCAAGTCTCACCAATGACCCCGTGCAACGCCTCCATATCGCCTTTTGCTTCCAACAACTGACCCGAGGATATAAGGTCAAACAGGCGCATAAGGCGAATGCGCAGCGCCAAACGTTCAAAACGGTGTTCACTGGCCAGACGCAAAGCGTACTCCAGCGAGTTACGCCCCAACTCGGCATTATCATGAATCACCAGTTGAGCTGCGCCCAGACAGGCGCTGATGTACGCCTTAGCGTAATGGTTCAAACTGTGTTGCAACTCGCTGTACAGCACTGAAGCACGCTGATAAAGGTTCTGCACCTCTTCAATTTGGCCACTGACTAAGGTATGAAACAGAATTGAAAGTGACAACGCCAACAGCTCGCCTTGTTGATCTTCCTCCGCTTTCAACTTATTCAGGGCAAGATGCAGCGGCTCACGAGCCGCAGCAGGATCACATTCCATCGCAGCCGTCGCTTGCAATAACAGCAACCATGCCGAATTTGACTCCTTACGAGCCAGCAGTTGCAGCACATCTTTTGGCTCAATATGGCAAACGATCTCCAATAACGTCGGCCCCATCAAACGCAACAGCTGCTCCACACTGCGCAAATCCCCTGCCCTCAAGGCATAAACCACCGCTTGACGAGGCTGTTTTTGCGAGACCAGACGCTCCATAACCCGCTGTAGAATTTCTTTAAGGTTATTGCGTCCCAAGTACGCACTCGCCTGTTGGCGCAAAATAGTACGCAATAACGGATGCATCTCAAACACCGCTTGTCCAGGACGCTGATAGATAAAACCGTGCTGTTCCACCATCTGTTGCAGCAGTGCCGCAGCGTCTTCACGTCCGCTGACCGTCAACACCAGCGACAACGAAATCGACTCCAACAACGCCACTCGCATCAGAAAATCACGCACATCATTGGAGAGGCCATCCAGCAACTCCCGTTGAAAATAATCACTCAGAGCGGCAGCACTGTTGACGGCTCTTGACTCAGGCAACAGATGCGTCAAACCCACAGGCCAGCCTAAAGAACGACGAAACAGCTCTGCCGCACGGCTTTGAGAAACCCCTTTAGAGATTTGAGCCAATAGAGAAATCACTTCATCACGACTGAAGGCCAATTGGGCGTTGTCGATGATGCACCACAACTGCGTGGCGTGAATGTCACTCAGTAAAATCGCCACTGGGGTGCGTGAGGTGATCAAAAAAGTGACGTCCATCGGTGTCATCTCAATCAAGCGCTGCAACAGAACCAGAGCCGAGCTGCTCTCCTCCAAGACCTGCAGACCATCTAAAACGATATGAACACTTTTTTGCGATTTATGATTTAATTTAACGCAGACATTCAAAGACTGCTGAAAGGCTTCCAGTAACGCCGTCTCATTTTCTAAATCAACAGACGATAACGATTCCAACGGCGGACAAGAGAAACCCAATAACGTCGCCTGACAGGCCTGTACCAAGGAGATCAACAACGTCGCTGGATCACAATCCTTTTCATCCAGCCGACACCACGCATAGGCACAGTCCAGATGTTCCAGATATTGAGAAACAAGTACCGACTTGCCTTGCCCTGCTTGGCCTTCAAACACCGCCACTTGACGATGGGTGGCACGTTTTGTCAAACGCTCAATCAGACGGGGGCGAAACAAAAATCGCTGTGATTCAACAGCAAGGCGTTCAAACTTACCTAGGGGGGTGATTTTATCGTCGTTCATCGATCAACCGTTCTCATTTAACTGAATGTTCTAAAAATGATCGTCTTTCATGACATAAATGAAAAACGCCCCGCTTTCTACCATGCCTGAACTCATTTTCCCAGTTTAAAGCGAACAAACCCACTTTTTAGACGCTAAAACGTCACAGCATGCAAACCTGCTACAAAATATCTCTGCCAAGACTGGAGAGTCAATATGACCAAAGCACCGCCCAAAGAGGATAAGAATTTGTTAAACTCCTGCTCCAATATCACTTTAAACCACAGCAGCCACAGAACGACATGAGCGAATACGCACTAATCCTCATCAGCACCATTTTAGTCAACAACTTCGTTCTAGTGAAGTTTCTCGGCCTATGTCCCTTTATGGGCGTCTCCCGCAAGCTGGAAACTGCGGTGGGAATGGGCTTGGCCACCACCTTTGTGCTGACCTTGTCCTCAGTTTGCAGCTACTTGGCCAATCAATATTTGCTGATCCCCTTCGAGCTGGAATTCCTACGCACCATCACCTTTATCCTTATCATCGCCGTGGTGGTGCAGTTTACCGAGATGGTGGTGCATAAAACCAGCCCGCTGCTCTACAATATTTTAGGCATTTTTCTGCCCCTGATCACCACCAACTGCGCCGTCTTAGGCGTTGCTTTGCTTAACATTCAAGAAGATCACACCTTTATCGAATCGGCACTCTACGGTTTTGGTGCCGCCATCGGCTTTTCTATGGTTTTAGTGCTGTTTGCTGCGGTACGCGAACGAGTCGATGTGGCCGATGTGCCCACCCCCTTTAAAGGCAACGCCATCGCTCTGATTACCGCCGGTCTGATGTCCTTGGCGTTTATGGGCTTTTCAGGCCTAATCAAGGTATAACCCATGCTCAGTGCTCTGATTGTTCTCACCTTGCTGAGTCTGGCTTTTGGCCTACTGCTCGGTTTTTCTGCGATTCGGTTTAAAGTCGAGGGCGATCCGGTCGTAGACCAGATTGATGCCCTGCTGCCGCAAACCCAGTGCGGTCAATGTGGTTACCCTGGTTGTCGCCCCTACGCCACGGCGCTTGCCGAAGGCAACGAAGAGATCAACCGCTGCCCACCAGGTGGCGAAGCAGGCATACAAGCGTTGGCGGATCTGCTCGGACGAGAAGTGATCCCCCTTGATCCAGAAGCGGGTGAAGAGAGTGAACCTGAATTGGCCATCATTGACGAACACGCCTGCATCGGCTGCACCCTCTGCATTCAAGCCTGTCCTGTGGATGCCATCTTGGGTGCCGCCAAACAGATGCATACGGTGATTGAGAGCGAATGCACCGGCTGCAAACTCTGTCTTGATCCCTGCCCAGTGGATTGCATTCTTATGGTGCCAAACCAAGAGAGCCTGAACAGTTGGAAATGGCCTTATCCAGCCTCAAAACAGCCAACGGCTGCGCAACATAAGACGGCCTCCTAATGCCCATCGAACAACTCTCCCATTTCCACGGTGGCCTTAAACTCTCGGGCTTTAAAGCACTCTCCGCCAACAGCCCCATTCAAAAAATGGCGCTGTTGGCGGAATATCGGCTGCCTCTGCAACAGCACATCGGCGAACCTGCTGAGGCCATCGTCAGCGTCGGTGAACGGGTACTCAAAGGGCAGATGATCGCCCAAGCACAAGGCTCCATCAGTGCGCCCATTCATGCGCCCACCTCCGGCACCATCAGCGCCATCGACAAACAGGCGGTGGCGCACATTTCCAGACTGCCCGCCACCTGCATCACCCTCACCAGCGACGGCCTTGATGAAGCATCGCCTGCGCAGCCCCTTGGCGAAGAGTACCGCCAACTGGGTAAACAAACGTTATACGAGCATCTGCGCCAAGCGGGCATTGTTGGTTTGGGTGGCGCAACGTTTCCCACCGCCACCAAACTCGCCCTCGCTTCGAGACGACCTTTAAAAACCTTGATCATCAACGGTGCCGAGTGCGAACCCTACATCACCTGTGATCAAAAGCTGATGGAAGAGCGCGCCGATGAGGTGTTAAAAGGCATTCATGTTCTGATTCACAGCCTGCGTCCGCGCCAATGCCTCATCGGTGTCGAAGACAACAAACCCGCTGCCATCACAGCCTTAAACGAAGCACTCAAAAACGACCCTACACCCTCATCCGTGTCGATAAAAATTGTCGCCGTTGCCAGCCTTTACCCAACGGGCGGGGAAAAACAGCTGATCAAAGTGCTCACCGATCAAGAGGTGCCCAGCGGCGGTTTTCCCGGTGATTTGGGCATTGTCTGCCAAAACATCGGCAGTGCCTACGCCATCTACCGCGCCATCTACGAAGCTGAACCGCTGATCTCACGCATCGTCACCCTCACCGGCGCGGGCATCCAAAATCCGGGCAACTGGGAAGTGCTGATTGGCACCCCCATTGAGCAGTTAAGTCGAGCCGGTGGGGGTTACACGAATGACGTACAACGTCTGATCATGGGCGGGCCGATGATGGGCTTGGCGCTGCACAGCGATGAGCTGCCGATCAGCAAAGCCAGCAACTGCATTTTGGCGCTCAGCAGCAATGAACTGCCCAAAACCGAAACCGTCAGCCCCTGCATTCGCTGCGGAGCCTGTGTGGAGGTCTGTCCCGCCAACCTGTTGCCGCAACAACTTTACTGGCACAGTCGCGCCAAAGACTTTGACAAAGCGCAAGACAACAACCTGTTTGACTGCATCGAGTGCGGCTGCTGTGATTACGTCTGCCCCAGCCACATTCCTTTGGTCAGTTTTTATCGTTACGCCAAAACCCAAATCTGGAACGCCGAACGAGAGCGACAAAAAGCCGATCAAGCCCGAGAGCGACACCAATTCCGCGAACAGCGCATCGAATTGGCAAAACAGGAAAAAGAAGCCAAAATGGCCAAACGCCGTGCCGCCCTCAAAGCTAAAAAAGCCGGTGACAGCAGCAGCTCCGCCAAACAAGACGCCATCAAAGCCGCTCTGGCACGAGTACAGGCGAAAAAAAGCAACAAAGCCTCTAACTCCGAAGGCACACAAGGTTAATCCTCATGCAGTTTAAAACATCCGCCTCCCCACACAACAACGACGTCAACAACGTTGCTCGCGTTATGCGCCATGTGATCTACGCCCTGATTCCCGGCACATTGGCGTATGCGTGGTTTTTTGGCCCTGGTGTGCTCATCAATCTGGCGCTGGCCATTGCTCTGGCTCTGGGCGCTGAAGCGCTGGTACTCAAACTGCGTAAACAAGCCATCAAACCGGTACTCAGCGACGGCAGCGCCCTTGTCACCGCTTGGTTGCTGGTCTTAGCACTGCCGCCCCTCACCCCGTGGTGGATGATCGCCATCGGCATCGGTTTTGCCATCATCGTTGCCAAACAGCTTTACGGCGGCCTCGGCTACAACCCTTTCAACCCCGCCATGGTGGGTTACGTGGTGCTGATCATCTCTTTTCCTCGTGAGATGACCCTCTGGCCCGCCCCGCAGGAATTAGCCCAACAGAGTTTTGGTCTCTGGCAAAGCGCACAGATCATCTTCAGCGGCTCCTTACCCAATGCCCTCAGTTGGGACGCCATCACCATGGCCACTCCGCTGGACATCACCCGCACTCAACTGGGGCAGAACATGATGCTCTCAGAGATCCAAGACAGCCCGCTGTTTGGCACTTTTGGTGGCGTAGGCTGGGAATGGATCGGCAACTGGTTTTTTCTCGGCGGCCTCTACCTTCTCAAAGTTAAAATAATCGATTGGCGCATCCCTTTCAGCCTCATTGCCACGTTGTTGATTGCCACCACCCTGACCTACGCCTCAGCTCCCGATGCTCAGGCCGGCCCCATGTTTCACCTCTTTAGCGGTGGTGTGATACTGGCGGCCTTTTTTATTGCCACCGACCCCGTCAGTGCTCCGGCCAGTAATCGAGGACGCCTCATCTACGGCTGTGGCATTGCCCTGTTTATTGTCATTATCCGTCAGTGGGGCGGTTATCCTGATGGCATCGCCTTTGCGGTTCTGTTAATGAACATGGTGGTGCCTACCCTTGACCACTACATTAAACCGGCTGTCTTTGGCCAGGGCAGCAAGGAGTAAATATGAAACGTGCTCTGCGTCAGATCTCTTGGACATCGTTGGTTTTGGCCAGCTTTGGGTTTATCGGTACTTTGTTGATCGCCGGTACCGAAGCCATCACCCATGAGCGGATTGCCGAAAACCACCGCCAATTGTTACTTAAAAGCCTGCATACCTTGGTACCCGCTGAAAAAATGGACAACGACCCCTATCGGGATCAAATTCTGATTCACAGCGCTGCCCTGAGCAAGCAGGCCATTCCTGTTTATCGAGTACGCAAAGCGGGCAAACCCGTCGCCGTGATTCTCACCACCACCGCCCCTGATGGTTACAGCGGCAGCATCACACTGCTGGTGGGAATCTATCTGGACGGTACTTTGGCTGGAGTGCGAGTCAGCTCCCATCGCGAGACCCCCGGCCTTGGCGATGGCATTGAATCCCAACGTAGCGACTGGATTCTCGGTTTTAACGGCAAATCGCTGCAAAATACCAGCAGCAAAGAGTGGGCGGTAAAACGCGACAAAGGCCAATTTGATCAATTTACTGGCGCAACCATCACCCCAAGAGCGGTGGTAAAAGCGGTTTATAAAACCCTACTCTATTTTCAAACACATCAAGAGATGCTGTTTAACACCCCCACACACACCGCCGCAGGTAACGATCATGAATGACAACGCCAAAATTTTCCGCGAAGGTCTGTGGAACAACAACGCCGGATTGGTTCAACTGCTGGGGCTTTGCCCACTGTTGGCCGTCACCTCCACGGTGATTAACGGCCTCGGTTTAGGTCTGGCAACAATGGCCACCCTGATCCTCTCCAACAGCGTCGTCTCCATGATTCGCCATGTGGTACGCCCTGAAATCCGCATTCCCGTTTTTGTTTTGGTCATCGCCGCCATCGTCACCAGCATCGAGCTGGCCATGAGCGCTTGGATGCACGGCCTTTACACCATTCTAGGTATTTTTATTCCCCTAATTGTCACCAACTGCGCCATTATTGGTCGTGCCGAAGCCTTTGCCTCAAAAAACAACGTCAAACAAGCGGCTCTGGATGGCTTTGCCATGGGGCTAGGCTTTACCCTGTTGTTGGTGGTTTTGGGTGGAATGCGTGAGTTGATTGGCATGGGTACGCTCTTTTCACAGGCGCACTTGATGTTTGGTGAAGCGGCTCGCGGCATGACTTTGCACATCATGGGTGAAGATTATCGCGGTTTTCTGCTCGCCATTTTGCCACCAGGTGCCTTTTTTGGCATGGGCATTTTGATTGTGGTCAAAAACCTCATTGATCAACGCCGCAAAAACAAGCTCTCCAGTCTGGCAACAATCAATGTCATCGTTGAACCCATCCAGCCACCTGCCACCTCCTAATGAACAGCACAAAACGCGCTGAAATTTTCAGCCGCTTACGGGCAGCCAATCCACACCCGAAAACCGAACTCAACTACCAAAGCCCTTTTGAGCTACTGATCGCCGTCATTCTCAGCGCCCAAGCCACGGACATAGGGGTCAACAAAGCCACCGCTAAACTCTACCCCATCGCCAACACCCCACAACAGATTCTTGATCTCGGTGAAGAGGGATTAAAGCTGTACATCAAAACCATCGGTCTGTTCAACGGCAAAGCGCGCAACATCATCAAAACCTGCGCTCTGCTGCTGGAAAATCATCAAGGCGAAGTTCCACAGGGACAAAAAGAGTTGGAAGCGCTGCCGGGCGTGGGGCGAAAAACAGCCAATGTGGTACGCAACACCGCCTTTGGTGTCGCCACCATCGCTGTGGATACCCACATTTTTCGGGTCTCCAACCGGATAAAGCTGGCTCCAGGGAAAAACGTCGTCGAAGTGGAAGAAAAATTGATGCGCTGGGTGCCAACGGAGTTCAAACAAGACGCGCATCACTGGCTGATTCTGCACGGTCGTTACGTCTGTGTGGCGCGTAAACCGCGCTGCGGAGCGTGCGGCTTAGAAGATCTGTGTGAATTCAAACAAAAAAATCTCGACTAACGTATTTAGCCCACAACAAGATTCCTTTTATGTTTTTTAGCAAAGAGCGTCACTCCCTACGCAAAACCTACCTGCACGCGTGGCAAAAAATGCAACAAGGCCAGCCCCTGCAAGCAATGGAAGAGATCATTGCCAACGTGATCGCCGAACACCCCGAGTACCACAAGCAGTTACAGCAGTTGGAAAAGGAGTATCTGCCCGAGAACGGCGAAAGCAACCCCTTCTTGCACATGGGATTGCACATTGCGCTGCGCGAGCAATTGAGCACCAACCGACCCGCAGGCATCGCCACCCTGACCCGCCAGTTGCTGGCCAAACTCAAAGATGGCCATGAAGTGGAACATCAAATGCTGGAATGCCTAGCAGAATCCCTCTGGCACGCGCAACGCTACCAGCAAGCCGCTGACGAACAGAAATACTTAGCCTGCGTGCGTCAGTTGGTGATCAAAATTTGCCAAGAAGAGCCACAAGCTTAAAAATTCAGACGGATGCCCACATGCAGGCGATCATCCAACGTCACATCTCCGCTCAGCTTAAGGCGCGTGTTTAAATAGCGATAACCCAAATAGGCACGCGCAGAAGGCATAACATTAACCTCCACTCGCGCTTCGACTTGAATCACCTCTTCCGTGTCCGAAAAACTGGTGATGGGTGGGGCGTAATACGCTTCCAAGGTCAAACCGACGGGAATGTCTGCGGGCACAATGTAACGTGCAATGCCGCCCAAACCCACCGCTGCCACACTCTCATCGGTACCATCCAAACTGGCAACATAGGCCTTAGCCCCCACACCCAACTGCATTGGCAGTGATTCGCTGGCCGGATGCCCCACCACCAAGATATTGGCATTGGCCATGTAATTACTGGAATCATCGTAAAACACACCCACGCCGATATCAGCACCACCGCTGCCCAAGGCACTGGCATCACTCAAAAATTGAAAATTGGCGGTTTTACTGCTCAAGCTAATGTCCAAACTGGAAGCATTAACCACAGCACTGCCCAGCAGACAGACGCTCAACAAAAGGGGTTTAAACACGGCACTACTCCTCAAAGGGAAAAATTGCTGGCAAGCTTAGACCCAGCCTAAGGGGGTATGCAAGCCGTAAACCTTGGATTTTTTGCGACAGACCGCTACTATTCCGCATTCGCTGTGGAAAGCCACAGCCCTTTTTCAGCAAAGAAGAGACCTATGCCAACCGACAGCCGCCTACAACAACTGCAACAATGGATCAGCGAAGTTAAACCCGAGCAACAAGGCACTCTGCAACCCGCCTCCAGCGACGCCAGTTTTCGGCGCTATTTTCGCCTACAAACGGGTTCTGGCAGCCTCATTGCGATGGATGCACCACCGGAAAAAGAGCACAGCCAGCCCTTTGTGGAAATCGCCCAACTGCTGGAAAGTGAAGGCCTACACGTCCCTCACATTGAAGCGCATGATCTCAAACAAGGGTTTATGCTGCTCAGTGACTTAGGTTCAGAACCTTACTTGAACAAACTGGATGAGAGCAACGTAGATCGTCTCTATGGCGACGCAATGGAAGCACTGCAAGTGTTGCAAATCTGCACCCCACACGAAACACTGCCCGCCTACGATGCTCCCCTGCTGCATCGAGAGATGCAGCTGTTTGTCGATTGGTTCTTAGAAAAAAGAGTTGGCGCTTGAATTAGATCAAGGCGCTAAAACCCTCATCCAACAAACCTTTGAACAACTCAGCGAAAGCGCCCTACAACAACCGCGCTGTTTTGTTCACCGCGATTTTCACTCCCGCAACTTGATGTTCAATAAAAAACACAACCCTGGCATCATCGACTTTCAAGATGCGGTCAGTGGCCCCGATCACCTACGATCTGGTTTCACTGTTAAAAGATTGTTACGTCCGCTGGCCACGAGATCAGGTCATTGATTGGGTGAAAAATTTCCAAAAACAGTGGTTTCACAGCAGCGGCATTGAACTGCCCCGCGAACAGTATCTGCGCTGGTTTGACCTGATGGGAATGCAGCGCCACCTAAAAGCCATTGGCATATTTGCCCGTCTCAAGCAACGCGACGGCAAACCGAGCTACCTTCAGGATATTCCGCGTACCTTTGCTTACATTATCGAGGTCTGCGAGATCTATCCCGAATTACAGAGTTTTGCCCAATTGATGCACGAGCTGAACGTTGCAGAAAAACTCGCCCAATGAGAGCGATGATTCTGGCCGCCGGACGAGGGGAGCGAATGCGCCCGCTCACCAACCACACACCAAAACCGCTGCTCAAAGTGGGCGGCAAAACCCTGATCGAATACCATCTACTCGCGCTAAAACAGGCCGCTGTCCAACAGGTCGTGATCAATCTGGCACATCTCGGCAGCCAAATCCAAACCGCCCTTGGTGACGGCTCTGCTTACGGTTTAGAGATTCACTACAGCGACGAAGGCAGCGCCGCACTGGAGACCGCAGGCGGGATTAAAAAAGCCCTACCACTGCTGGGTGACACACCCTTTTTGGTCATTAATGGCGACATCTGGTGCAATGCCCCACTGCACGATTTACAGCTCCCCTCTGGAAAATTAGCCCACCTACTGATGGTCAATAACCCCAAACACAACCCCAAGGGTGATTTTTATTTGCACGACGGTTTGCTGCACAACGAACAACGGGGCGGTGAAAAACTCACCTTCAGCGGCATCGGTCTCTACCACCCCAGACTATTCCAAAATCTGCCAGCGGGTGCCGCTCCCTTGGCACCACTGTTACGAGAAGCAATGAAAATAGAACAGGTCAGCGCTGAACACCATCGTGGCGAGTGGCTCGACATCGGCACTCCTGCCCGCCTGCATGAGTTAGATCAACGCCTGCAACAACAGCGCTGATGCCTGCTTCCAAACCCAAATCCCTGCTGCTGTACGATCTGGCCATCTTCTCCATTATGATGGTGCTGGCGGGATGCGGCCTGATCTACGAATACCTACTTTCCCACTACGCAGGGCGCGTACTGGGCAGCGTTGAAAGCGCCATCTACGCCATCATCGGCATTATGATCGTCTCTATGGGTCTCGGTGCGTTTGCGGCGCGTTTGGTAAAAAACCCCTTCAGCGGTTTTGCTTGGCTGGAGCTGATCGTAGCCCTGCTCGGCTCTTCAGCGGTGCTGATCATCGCCCTGCTGTTTGCCTTTAGCACCCGCCTGCCACAAATTTTATCTGAGACTTTTGCTCTGCCACCGGATCTGCTCCTAGATGGAGGGCTGATGCAGTTCAGCGAACAGGTCGCCGCCATCAGCCCCTATTTGATGGCCGCTCTGTTGGGCTTTTTGATCGGCATGGAAATTCCACTGATGGCGCGGGTGCGCCAAGCCCTCTACAGCCAACACCTGACCCACAACACCGGCTCCATCTACGGTATGGATTACCTTGGTGCGGGCATCGGTGCTGCGCTCTGGGTCGGTTTGATGCTAACGATGGAGATCTCCTACGCTGCGGCTCTGACCGCCAGTGCCAACTTGATCATGGGTCTGCTGTTTCTGTTTATCTTCCGCCAACACATCGCCTCACGCCTGCCCCTGCTGCTGGCACACGGCTTAACCGCCCTGCTGGTGTTGAGCATCGCTCTGTTTGGCGATCAATGGAACGCTCAAATGGAGGAGATGCTCTATCGGGACAAAGTGGTCTATCGCCTCAACACCCATCATCAACGCCTCACCATTACCGAACGCCACATCGGTGCCAATCAACCTGCGGTACTGACCTTCTACATCAACGGTCGTACCCAGTTTGCCAGCAACGACGAGCACCTCTACCACGCCCTGCTCACCGCACCGGCACTGGCGGCATCAGCACGTCAGGAGCGCATCCTGATCATCGGTGGCGGCGACGGTTTGGCGCTGCGAGACGTGCTGCGCTGGCAGCCTCAACACGTAACGCTGCTGGATCTCGACCCCACTCTGGTGCGGCTCTTCTCCGCACCTTTGATCATTCAAGGCAAACAGGTCAATCAACGCCTACTGGCAATGAACCACAACGCCTTTGCCGATCCACGCGTGACTGTACAGTTCGGTGATGCCTTTTTAAACGTCGATGATCTGATCCAGCAGCAGCGCACGTTTGACAGCATCATTGTGGATCTGCCCGACCCCAGCCACCCCGATCTGAACAAACTCTACTCCAGCCGCTTTTATCACAAACTCAACTTGCTGCTGGCGGGAGACGGTGCAATGGTGGTGCAATCCACCTCACCCTACCACGCACGCAAGACTTTTTTGAGCATTGGCAAGACCATTAAACACGCCGGTTTCAAACACGTTCAAGCCTATCACCACAACATTCCCTCCTTTGGTGAGTGGGGTTGGCACATTGCCAGCAAAGAGGGCAGCTCCGCCAAGCGCCGCTTGCAACAACTCAAACAACTGCCTATTGATGACGGCTGGAGCAGCCGGGCAGCACTGCTGGCCACCTTTGAGTTTGGGCGTTATTTCTTCGATGACTTAGAGCAGATCAAAATTAATCGTCTTGGCTCAATGCAAGCCTATCAATACCATCAACAGGACTGGCAGCAAGAACAGGGCGTTTATCACCTCAATAAAGGGCGCTCATATCCTTAAAAATTCTTAAAAATAGGCTCAAAAACTGGACTTTCAACCAGATTTTTCGATATATTGACAAAGGATTTAGCGCCTTTTATCCACGTAAGTCCCGCCCCTGTCGCAACAATTATTGGAATTTTTAGATGAAAAAAACAGACTGCTCTCGCCCTCGGCCTACTTTTAGCCTCTACAGCTGCCTCAGCTGATGCTCCCTTTTTCACTGCATCTTTTGAGGTCGGTGGAGATACCCTAGCCGAACTGACTGATGGCACCGAACTCACCGCTGGCGGCGATTTTTATCTTGCACTGGGTTACGAAGTATCCATTCCTAACTCAGAGAGCCTCTCCGTTCTAAGCAGTATCGGTTGGAAATACGGCAGTTTGGTCGCCTCTGACGGCGATGCCGACCTCACCCGTTTTCCGCTGGAACTCATTATTCAGAGCAGCGTCAGCGATAAAGTCAAACTGGGCGCCGGTCTCAGCTACCACCTCTCACCAAATTACAATGAAACCAGCCCAGGCATTGCTGCTCTAACCGTTGACTTCGATAACGCCCTTGGTTTTGTGCTGCAAGGCGGTTACAGCTTATCCAAACAAGCCTCCATCGGTGCTCGTTTTACTGCCATTGACTACACAATCAACACCGTTTCCATCAATGGCAGTAACTTCAATATCAACGACAGCATTGATGCGAGCAGCTTTGGCCTGTTTTACCATCAGAGCTTCTAGCGCCTCGCTCCCTCGCCAAGGCTTTTTTCTGAATATCGGCACTTTATTCTTGAAATGCAGGTCATACCCCCCATATCGTTTACAGTACCTGCTTTTTTTCAGGGTCTTTTCAATCAGGAGTTATTAATGAGCAACGATGCACTGGCTAATTTCGCCGCAGAATTGGACGGTCATTTGACCGAAGAAGGGATGAAACTCTCCGCGAACATGAGGGATCACGACGGAGCGCATGTGATCCAAGTGGAGATTGAAGATCGGGAAGAATTCCCCATTTTTATCAGCCTCGACAGCGAACAACTGCTCTGCACCTGCTACCTCTGGCACGACAATGAGGTCAACAACGAGCGGCGTTGCGACATGCTCGATGCCATGACCACCCTCAACCTGCCCATGCCCCTCTCCTCCTTTGGCAAAGTGGGTGATCAATATTTAATCTTTGGTGCCATGAGCGCCAAACCAACGCTGGACGATCTGATTCATGAAATCTGCGTGCTGAGCGACAACAGCCTAAACGCCATCGAAACCTTGCAAGATTACCTGAACTAGGAGTTCACCATGAGCATTTGGAACAAGCTGATTACCGCTGTACGCGGCGGTGCAACGGAAGTGGGTGAAGCGATTGTGGACACCCAAGCCCTGCGTATTTTGGATCAAGAGATGCGTGATGCACGCAAACATCTGGATCAAGCCAAACAGAGTCTGACCGGCGTGATGGCAGAAAAAATGGGCGTGGATCGCAAGGTCAAACAGCTCGCCGCCTCGGTGACCGAACACGAAGGGTACGCCATCAAAGCGATGGAGAGCGGCAACGATGCCTTGGCGCTGGAAGTGGCCGAAAAAATCGCTGAAATCAGTGAAGAGCTGGATGCTCAACAAAAATTGCTCGACGGTTACAACAGCAACGTCAGCCAACTGAAAAAAACCATCGCCGAAACCGAGCGCAACGTGCGCGCGATGGAACGAGAAGTCTCCATCGTCAAAACCACCGAAGCGGTCAACAAAGCCAACTCAGCAGCAGCGGCCAAATTCTCCGGCAGCAACTCCTCCATGCGTTCGGCCACCGATTCACTGGAACGCATCAAAGCCAAACAGCAAAAACGCCAAGACCAAATGCAGGCGGCGATGGAGCTGCAAAACGAAGGCAGCGGTGCCGATTTGAGCGCCAAACTGAAAGAAGCGGGCATTGTCAGTGGCGCAGCTTCCGGCAACTCCATTTTGGAACGCCTAAAAGCCAAGCAACAAGCCGGTGGCTAATCCATGAGTTTTTTTAAAAACATCTTCAACTCCGAGCCGGATCCCGTTCCGGCTCGCCGTCTAGAAGATCCAAAGAATCTGCAAGTCGGCGACATTGCTAAATTCGGTTTTGCCGCCCAAGCTGCGATCAGCAATCAATCGTTTGTCATTGAAGACGTTCACAGCTACGACTTGGGCGGCGAGCAGAAACGCAAAACCGTCTTCACCACCGAAAACAGCGACGGCGTTTTGCTGCGTTTGGCGGTGATTCATGAACGCCATCAAGAGCGACTGGAAATCGCCATTCCTCTGCTGCCCGACGATGTGCAGCAGGTATTTAATATTGATGCTTTTGTGGATTTATTGGATCCCGACAGCGGCACTCATCACGTTCTGGAACGCATCGCCGACGTGGCGGATCTAGAGGGCTGGACAGCGCCGGTTTATCGCCAAGAACAGGGACACAACGCCTATTTTTACGACCGAGATTATCGCGGCCTGTCACTGCCCGAAGACGCTGACGAAGGCACCGCTTTTAGTTACTACTTGCTGGTAAGTGACAACCGCGAGTACGCGCTGGAGGTACAGGTGTTTGATGGCGGTCAAACGGAGGTCTATCTGCTGGTCTATTTGGCCGTAGAAAAAATCGAGGAGTTGTGGCCTGCTAAAGTGGAGGTTAAGGTTTAAAACAGCTCAATCGCCGGTAACTCTGGGGCGGCAGGTTTATTCACGTTTTGGCCATTGGCTTTATCATGGATCAAACGTTGATCCGCCATGTAATAGCCTTCATACAATTCATCTAAGTTCAGCGTATCCAGCTCATAAAACGCCTCTCTGTCCAAAATGGCTTTGGGCACAGCGGCAATGTGCTTATCAATCAACTCGTGTGCCGCTTTAATCTGTTCCAAACGTTGGCGAGTGATGTCTTGAAACTGCACCCGCGCAAAGGCTTCCACGGTCAAGTTGGTAATCTGATCCACACTCTCTGAAGTGCTGCGAAACACCGCTTGATTCAACTGCTCCAACTCATCGTACATGCTGGCCATGCTGCTCAAATCCGTCACAAAACCGTTCAACTGCTGCCGCTCGGCTTCGATTCGAGCGGGGTCTAAAATCTGTTTCATCTGCTGGTCGGCAATCTGGATCACTTTTTCAATGCCCACATCAATGTGGCTCGCCGCCTCTTCCGACTGCTCTGAGAGACGGCGCACTTCACCGGCCACCACGGCAAACCCTTTGCCTGCCTGTCCTGCTCGTGCCGCTTCAATGGAGGCGTTCAGCGCCAAGATATTGGTCTGAAACGCGATGTCTTTTACCATGCCGGTTAAGTTGCTGAGCTTGGCAATCTCTTTTAATACCGCCTCAATCTGCTGCGAATGGCTCACGTTTTCCTCTTTTCGTTGCGCCACGTACGCTGTTAACTCACGTACATTGTTGTGAATGCTCTCCACCCGATTCTGATCATTACCTGCCAGCGTGGCTGAATGTGAGATGGCCTGTTGCACTTCGCTTACTGAATTATCCGCTGCGGTTTCAATGGCCTGAATCTTCTCCATCAGATCCAACGCCGCCTCTTCGGTCAACTGCGCCACACCGTCCAACTGCGAATCAAGAATGTGATGAAACTCCTCCACCTGTTTGTGCGTACCCAGCATCTGCGCCACCACATCGAGCGCGTAATCCAACCCTTGCGCCTGCACCGCCTCAATTTGCACCGCCATATCCAGCGACACCTTCGGCTCCTCTTCTGGCTGCATGACCCGCACAAAGGCCAACAACGCCTGCTGACTGGCATCTACGTTTTGCAGAGCAAATTGGGTGATTTTAGCCCATGCTTGATTCTGTTTGACCTGCATGTCTGCCGATGCCACCGTTTCGCTATCAAGAGACGCTTCTAACCCCTTCTTGGATTCCTGCTCTAATTCGATCCCAATGGCCTCTGCTTGCACTTCACACCATGTGATCACATCATTCACATCTTGTTGTTGAGTGGCAGACCAAACAAACGCTTCTCCCGCTGCCACCTGATTCAACTTCTGCTGCAACTGAGCCTGAAATTGACCCACTTTTTGCTGACAAAAAGCCAAATGAGCCAATAATAAAGTTGAACCACGCACACTTTTTTGACACACTTTTTTCACCTGCTGAGAGACTCGATTCTGATACACATCCGCCGCCATTCGGTTCTGTATTTGCGATTTTTTTAATTCAAATAAAAACAGACACCCAAGCACCAAAACCGCACTCAATGAGGCCAACAGGGGCTGATAATAAGTGTCTTTAAATGCAGGCAGCAGCGCGGAGAGCAATAAAAACAGCACAAATACCGCAACAAAAGAAAACAGACCCACAAAAAAATAATATCTCTTCGGACAATCCATTGCCTTGCGTGATAACGCAGGCAAAATCAACTCCGTTCGATCTCGCATATCACGCTCCTGGTAACACCTGCTTAACCACCTGAGTCAACTGTTCCGGTGCCACGGGTTTGACCAACCAACCCATCGCACCCGCCTGCTTGGCCTCGTCTCTTTTTGACTGCTGCGACTCCGTGGTCAACATCAAAATCGGCTTAAAACGCATTGCCGCCGTTTTTTTCGACGCTTTGATAAACGTAATGCCGTCCATACCCGGCATATTCAGATCAGTAATCACCAAATCCGGTTTAAAACCCTCTATTTTTTCCAGCGCCTGTTGGCCACTGCTGGCCGTCAAAACCTCAAATCCCGCACGGCTTAAAATGCCTTTCATGCTCATCAATAACGTTGTTGAATCGTCCACCAGCATAATTTTTTTCATCGTTTTCACCTCACATTAGGCCTAAAAAAGAATCTCCAACTCCTCCACCATCAAACCATAATCCATCGCGCCTGAACTGCGCGGCGCGTAAGAAAAAATCGGTTCACCTGCTTCAAACGCCTCTGCTAATTTAATGTTATTGCGAATGCCCCGCAAAATCCGTTCACGGCCAAACTGCTGCCCCAGATCCGCCAACACCCGCTGCTGCAATTTCAACTTACGATCCAACATAATCGGCAGCAGACCCAACAATCTCAAGTCAGGGTTGTGCAGTGTGGCCACCTTATAAAACAGCTTCGCCAATTGACGCACCCCCACCGCCGACAAATGATGCGGCACAAAAGGCACTAAAACCCCCTGCGCTGCCACCAACGCACTGATTAAAAGCGAATCCATCGTCGGTGGCGTATCTAGCACAATGCGATCAAAGGCCACCGCCACCGCCTCACTGTTCAAGGCCTGCTTCAACAGCGATACCGGCAACTCCTGCGCGCAAAAATCCGTATTCGCCGGAGCCAAACAGAGGTTGCGAATCGGCGTTAACTGCACCACATCCATCAAGGCCAACTCCGGTTGGTGCAGCAACTGATGCACATGCTCCTCCGCTCGCCGCGCCGCCCGACACCCCACCCCAATCGCCGCATGGCCTTGGCTGTCAAGATCAATCAGCAACACCCGATGCCCTTGTCGGCTCCACTCAGCAGCCAAATTGACCGCCGTGGTGGTTTTACCCGAACCGCCTTTGCGGTTGCTCACCGCCAAAGTAAAGGGCTGTTGCCACTCAGCCATCCAAAACCGCCGCTTGCAGCCATTGAGTCAACTTCGCGTCATCAGGCCACACCGACACCGAAATTCGATTCGCCATCATCACCTGCAACACCGCGCTGTGTGGGTGCTGCAAGGTTTTTAAATTCAATTTGCCATTGGGGTTGGCCAACAGCCACTCCCACAAGGGTTCAGCCTCTTCAATACTGCAAAAATCACTCAGTTTCGCCACGGTTTTTTTATAACTTATCGACATGCCAACAGCTCCGGTGTGTTCAAAACCAACAGCACCCGCCCATCGCCCAGCAACGTCGCACCCGAGTAGCAGGGGTAATGCGCCATCACCCCCTCCAAGGATTTTTGGATAATATCAATGCCTTCATGAAATTCATCGATCACCAGCGCCACCTCCTCTTTTCCCAACATCATCACCAATACGGCAATCTCCTCAGGAGGCTGTGCCCGTGCGGGCAACTGCAACAACGCCCGCAGTGAAAAGAGCGGAATCAAACGCTCTCGCAACACCAACGCCTCGCTCTGTTTGATCCGTTGCACCGCTTCACGCGGCACCCGCACCGTCTCCACGATGTTCTCCATTGAGATGCCATAACTTTGCCCCGCCACCTCGATCATCATCACCCGCGTGACCGCCATCGACAGCGGCAGACTCAAGCGCACCGTGCTGCCCTGCCCCAATTCGCTGCTCACCTCAACGCTGCCACCGGCAGCCTGAATTACCGAGCGCACCACATCCATACCGACACCGCGCCCAGAAAGATCCGACACCGCCTCCGCCGTGGACAGCCCCGCCGAAAAAATCAGCTGCAACGCCTCATGGTCGCTGATGTTGTCCAAACTCTGCTCATCCAGCAGACCGTTTTGGTAGGCTTTTTTCTTGATCTTTTCTGGATCAATACCCCGCCCGTCATCACTGATTTCAATCACCACCTGATCATCTTGACCCAGCGCACGCAAGATGATCGTACCGCTGGCAGGCTTGCCCGCCGCTCGGCGCTCCTCTGCACTCTCCAGTCCGTGATCCAGGCTGTTACGCACCAGATGAATCAGCGGATCGGCCAGATTTTCCACCACGTTTTTATCCGCTTCGGTCTCTTCGCCCTCCACCTTCAGCTCCACCTGTTTGCCCAACTTGCGCGACAGATCGCGTACCAGCCGTGGAAACCGCTGAAACACGGTGGAGATCGGCACCATGCGAATTTGCATCATCGCCCCTTGCAATTCCTCAGAGAGACGATTGATCACCGTATATTGACTCTTAATCTCTTTTGCCAGCTGACGCACACCAAAATGCTCTTCGGCGCGCTTGGCCAAAAACGGCAGCGCATTTTTAGCCACCACCAGCTCGCCCACCAGATCCATCAACGCATCAATGCGCTGCTGATCCACCTTCAAGGTTTTGCTCACCACCTCCTTCTCATGACGACGCTCTGCCTGACGCCGATCCGCTTTGCGCTGTTCCACAGGCGCTGGCAACACAGACAACGAGGGCGATGATTTCGCTGGAGCGGCCTTCGCTGGCCTATTTTCAAGCTCATCTTCAGGCTCATCAGCCGATAAATTTAGCCCTTGTAAAAAACCCAACAACGGTTTGAGAGATCGCTCAGCTTGGGCTTGATCACGCACCCGACAGACCGGCTCCACAGGCAGTGACAACAGCCGCATAACGTTACCCACCACCGTAGACACCGACGCAATGCGTCCCAGCAACGCTTCATCAGAACAAGGCAAAGCCAAAATATGCTGCTGCGTCTGCAACGCCTGCTCGGAGGCTTTTTTCTGTGCCACCGATATTTTCGATACTTCTTCATCCCACTGCGTTGAAGGTGCTACAACAGCCACCGCTTCCGGCCACGTCAACTCCTGTTGAGTCATTGAGACCAACAAAAAACGGAACAGCTCCACCGTCTGACACCCCTGATTCAGCAACAAGCGCAACCAACGCAACACCGACGTTTGGCGTAACTCCGCTCCGCTCAACTCCAACAGAGGCCGAATCAATTCAGCCAGACGCGACCAATCTTCCGCCATTACCACCGCTGGAGCCTGTTGCAAAAACAGCTCAAACGGCTCTTCATCACCCCACTCACCGCTAACAAAAACCAACTCTGACAGCGCCAAGACGCTCACATTCACCTGCTCAAGTTGGTAGCGAAAATAATCTTTCAGCTCATCCTCAGTTGCCACACTGAGCGCATAAAAACTCAAGTTGCATTGATACAGATCACGCTCTTTAAGCGGCAACCAAGGGGCTTGCGTTGTCACGCCAAACCAGAGCAGATGCGGTGCATTTTGCACCGTGTGCAGCGGGTCTTCTCCAGAAAAAAAAGCATCCTCTGCCGGAACATATTCAAGCGCAAGCAAGGTTGTATCAGCCGCGTAGTAGCGCCCGAAGAGATCCGCACGCTGCTTTTCTTCAAGCGCAGACAACCACGAAGGCGACTCGCTCGGCAGCGATAAAAGAGGCTCTGGCTCTGCAAGATCCAGAGCCGAGCTTAACGCTTCATCAGCCTCAGTGCTGGGGGGTGAGATCAAGCTTAACTCTTGACTCAGATTCTGGCTGATGGCCATCGCATCCCCCCCCAAGCTGCCCTCATCCTCCAATTCATCCAACCAGATAGCAACCTGATCCATCACCTCCAAAAACAGGTCGATGTGTTCCGCTCTCAAGCTCACCTCACCCGCACGCACCCGATCCAAAAGATCCTCCGCCACATGCACCACCTTGGTAAAATACGGCATCTCAAACAGACCCGACGAACCTTTAATGGTGTGAACGGCACGAAACAGATCGTCTAACAACGCACGGTTATCGGGGTTTTTCTCCAGCTCCAAAAAACAGCGGCCTGCGGTCTCCAAATTCTCCCGCGACTCCGACAAAAAACAGGCCAGCAAAGAATCCATGCTTACGCTCCTCCCGCCAGCAAGGTGGCGTAGGTCTGCAACTCAGCCACATCCGCCGGTTTCACCACATAAAAATTAGCGCCACTCAAATACGCTTTTTCCCGATCCTGCTCCGACTCTTCGGTGCTGATCATAATCACCGGTGTGGCGGCCAAACTTGGCTCTTGGCGCATCGCCTCCACCAAGCGATAGCCGTCCATCTTGGGCATATTTACATCCACCAAAAAGAGATCAAAATGCTCGCTCAAACCTCGCTCCAGCGCCTCAATGCCGTTTTCGGCCTCCCCCACCTCAAACCCCAAGGTCTCCATCAACTGGCGGTGATAAAGGCGCACCGTCAGCGCATCGTCCACAATTAGAATTTTTTTCATGCTCAATGACACTCCCTAGCAAAGCGGTTTTTGGTAGGCCAACGCCTTGGAAAATTTACGCACCGAAAACAGCGATGAGATGCGGCTCATGGATTCCGAATGCCCCAAAAAAATAAACCCACCCGGATTCAAAGCGTCATAAAACAGCTCTGCCGCCTGCCGACGTGAAGCATCATCAAAATAGATCAGCAAATTTCGACAGAAAATCAGATCAAAGTTTCGATAGCGGCGCATCTGACTGGCGTCGTTCAGATTCGCTTGGGTAAATTGAATCGACTCTCGCAGTTCACGATCAATCTGAAAACGATCCCCTGGCAACGGTTTAAAATGCCGTTTTAACAGCGCCTTTGGCAGTTGTTTCACCGACCGCTGGCTATAAATTCCTTTACGACAACTTTGCAATATTTTGCTGTCGATGTCCGAGGAACAGATCTCCACATCCACCTTCGCCAACAGAGGCCAATGCTCCAACAGATACAGCGCAATGGAATAAGGCTCCTCCCCACTGCTGGAGGGCAGAGACCAAATACGGATACTCTCACCAGGCGATTTGTGGCGCACCACCTCGTTCAGCAGCTCATCCACCATGCACTTAAACTGATACTCTTCACGAAAAAAGTAAGTCTCGTTCACCGTCATGCTGTTGATCAGCTCTTGCAGCTCATCCCGTGAAGCCTGAAAACGCATAAAAGTAAAATAGCTGCGAAAGCTCTCATGCCCCGTCTGCTGCATCCGCTCCAACAGCCGCTTATCGACAAAATAACGTTTGTTATTTTCAAACCGAATGCCCGTTTTACGATAAAAAAAATCCCGAAAACGCTCAAACTCCACATCGCTAATGGTGCCGTCACGCTCTGCCACCGACGCTGCCAACATAACTAAACCTCCTCGATTCGACGACAGGCCAGATCCACTGCAAAGGCCAAATACGCCTCCTTCGGGAAACGCTGCTTAATCGCCATCAGCTCCGGCACCATCTCCGCCCGCCCCACCTCAGCCAAACGATCCACCGCCGTGCTCACCACATTGATGTGGGTCTCATCTTTAAGCACCGACAACAGCCATTCGGGCGCTTGTGGGTGCGCCAACTGCTGCAAAATATCAATGGCAAAAATACGCACATCCGAATACCGATCATTGAGCAGCTCCAACATGTGCAACGCCACCCCTTCGGGCATGGTCTGCAACACCTCAATGGCACCGTTACGCAACACCGCATCCTCCGAACGCAGCAAGGTAATCAAGCCCGCCACTACCGGCTCACCGCCAATCTGTTGTAACGCTCCCAACAACGCCTCACGCACCGCGTGTTCAGGCTCACTCGTCAAGGCATTCAACAAGTCCGTCACCGCCTGCGGATACGCCGACAGCTCCCGCACCGCGTCGCGGCGCTTAAGGGCCGACTCCGAAGCCAACGCCAGCAGCAGCGTTTCGTAACCGCGCTCCAAAACCACGGTTTCCTGCTCATCTTCTACCGCTCTTTTTCTCAGTCCCATCGCCTCATCTCCTTCAGCTACGCCATTCGACGCTGTTTTTGCTCACTGGGCATTTCCTCTGCCCAACGAATCAACTGCGCGGCAATTTTATCGCAGGGCAAAACCAACTCCGCTCCGCCACGCTCGACCAATTCACGAGGCATACCGTAAACCACCGCCGTCTGCTCCGACTCTGCAATGGTGCGCGCACCCTGTTTATGCAACTGAGTCATCGCCTCCGCTCCATCGCTGCCCATACCGGTCAACTGCACCGCAATCACCTGTTTGGGATCACAGGTCTGTTGCAGAGATTGAGCCAGATACTCCACACTGGGGTGCCAAAGAAACTCCGCCCGCTCCGGTGTCAGGCACGCCATCAAACGCCCTGAACGCCGAATCACTTTCATATCGGCATTGCCCTTAGCGATCAGTACCGTACCCGCTTGCAGTGGGGTGGGTTTATCCAGCTCCTGTATTTGCAGGGGCGATAATTTATTCAAACGCTCGGCAAACAGGCGGGTGAAACTGGCAGGCATGTGTTGCGCCACCAAAATGGGCAACGGAAAATCCGCCGGTAACGCGCAGATCACCTCTTCCAAGGTGCGCGGCCCTCCCGTTGACACACCGATCAACACCACCCCTTCGGCAGCCTGCCCAGCCACAGGTGGTGGACGTTGCAAAACAGGACGACTCTTAACAGGCATAGAGGGGCGTTTCTGCACCGAACGAGGCCTTGAAAGTCGCGCCATAGAGGCCGCTTTCACCTTGCTCAACAGCTCTTTTTTCACCTCTCGCAGATTGACCGACACCGTGCCGCCTGGTTTGGCCAGATAATCCACCGCCCCCAGTTCCAAGGCCTCAAAAGTAGCCAGCGCGCCTTTTTCCGTCAAAGAGGAGACCATCACCACCGGTCTGGGACACTGCTGCATAATCAAACTCAAGCAGGTCATGCCGTCCATCACCGGCATATTCAGGTCCAACGTCACCACGGCAGGGTCAAAGGTCTCAATTTTGCTCAAACCCTCTTCTCCGTTGCGAGCGATCTGCACCTCGTAACCGCCCTGTTGCAACATTTCGCTTAACTGGCGACGCATCAATGCGGAATCATCAATCACCAAGACTCGTTTCATCTCATTGCTCCTTTGTCAGCCAGAAGATCAACACAATTCAACCTCCTCATCGCTCAATAATTCAGCGGCAGACAACACCTGAATCATGCGCTGCTCTTTTTTCAAGTTAATCACCCGTCCCATAATGCGCGCCTGATCCTCCGACAGCGGCGGAGCCGTCTCAATCTGAGAGCGAGGCAGGCGCAACACCTCTGCCACCGAATCCACAATAAAGCCCGTGCGACTGCCCTTGAGGCTAAAAACGATGATGCGCTGCCGTTCACTGCGCTCCATCTTCGTCATCTCAAACCGGCTGCGCATGTCCAGTACGGGCAACACTGTGCCGCGCAGATTCACCATGCCCTCAATGGCCGCTGCCGTTTTCGGCACTTTATCCAGCGTCTCTGGCACACGGGTGATCTCTTGAATGTCATCAATGGTCACGCCGTACTCCTGCTTACCGAGCAGAAACACCACCAACTGCTCTATGTCATCGTCATTTTCAAGCACCGCTTCCTCCTCATTTTCAAGCGTCTCTTGTGCCTCATCACCGGCACTCTCTTCGAGGGCCGCCTGCACGCTGGGCAGAGCAAAAAGAGACTCCGCTCGCAACACCGATACCAGACGTTTACCCCCATCAAGCCGACAGATAGAGGCGATTTCCGCCCCTTCTGCATCGTCATTTAACAGAGCGGGCATTGCGTCTTGCAGCGATTTTTCCACCCGCAGAACTTCTTTCACATCGTCCACCACCAAACCGACAGAGGCTTTTTTGCCCTGTGCGTTTTTCAAGCTGATCACCAAAATGCGGCTCTCATCGTTGCTGCCTTCCACTTCGGAAAAGTCCAGCAAACAGCGTAAGCTCACCAAGGGCAACAGCCGACCGCGCAGATCCATCAAACCCACCACATGGCTATCGCTGCGCGGCACACTGGAAATCTGCTCTGGCAGACGCACAATCTCCTCCACCTCCAGCAAATTGAAGGCGTACTCTTGATCCTCCAAGGTAAAACTCACCAATTGATCGGTCTCTTCTTCCGCCTCACGAGCAACGGCAATGGCGGCCTCCCGTTCGCTCTCATCGGACTCCGCCAAGGCCAATACGGCGCTGAACTCTTGCTCGATCAACTGCGCCACATTCAGCAACTGGATCAAGGCATCGCCGCTGTCGCCTTTGATCACCCCCGCCAACAGATCCGCACCGATGTTCTGCTGCATCTGCTCGTTGAGATCAATGGTGTCGGCTTCCACCTGCATCACCCGCGCAACTTTATCCACCACCAACCCCACGGGCGCACCCAGATCCGTGACAATCACTCGGCTGGCATCGTTGTATTCCCGCGTCGGCAAATCCAACATCTGGCGTAGATCTAAAATTGGCAGCACGCTGCCGCGCAAATTGGCCAGCCCCAACAACGCTTTGGGGGTCAGTGGCACCGCCACCGTCTCGGGCAACCGAATGATCTCCAAGACCGTGTTCATCGGAAAGGCAAACACCTCCTCCCCCACCTGAAAACTGACGTATTGATTTCTCTCTTCTAATGCCTCGTCTTCAGCTTCAGATTGACGCTCTGCCAGCGCCTCTGGGTCATTTTCTACTGCCAATGCCATCGCCATACCTTTGCCCTCGCTTGAATCAAATGCACTACGAACTTTGCAACTCATCGGCAATCGAGGCGATCTCTTCGGTGGCTACCGCCAATTCTGTGGCACCTTGGGATTGTTGACGCGCTGCCGTAGACGCTTCTTCCGCGTTGCTGCTGGCTTGTTCGGCTGCGGCTGCGATCTGCTCCATATCCCTCTTAATTTCACCAACGGCTTTAAAAACATTCTCTGAAACCGCTTTCAACTGGCTGCTAACAGTCAAAATCTGTCCCACCCCTTCTTCTGTCGTCACTAAATCAGCAACCGTCTGAGTAGCACGCTCCACATCCTTCACCGTATTGTTTGCCACTTCGGTTAAATCCAAGCGCACCTTAGATGCTTGCTCCTGAATTGCCTTCACCTGATCTTTAATCTGATCCACATTATCGGAAGCATCGTCGGCCAAGCTCTGAATATCCGAAGAGACTACGGCAAAGCCTTTGCCGTATTCGCCTGCGCGCGCCGCTTCCACCGCGCCATTAACCGCCAACATGCCGGTTTTAATCGAGACCGTGGCAATGGCATCGGTAACCTTGTCGATCAAACGCGCCAACTGCCCCACCTCTTCGATACTCTGCAAATTTTTACTGCCCGATTGCATCGACTGGTTTAACCCCTCCGTCATATCTACAATGCTCTCTTTATTTACCTTTAAGAGTTCTTGAATAATTTCACATCGGCGCAGCGTCTCATCACTGCTGGCATTCGCCCCCTCCATGCCTTGTTCGATTTCAGCAATGCCCGACACCGCTTGCTCGATGGCGCTGGCGCTCTGTTCTGCACCCTGACTGATCTGATCAATGGCGGTGCCAATTTGGGTTGCAGAGCGATTGATCTCCTCAATGGAAGAGGAAAGCTCTTCGGCACTGGCGGCCACCTCTTCGGCACTTTTAGCAATATCAGTGCTGTTTTTTAACTCATCGGAAATCACCTCCAGTCCTTGTGCTGCCTGCTCTGATTCACCCAGCGCCTGCGCCTGCTGCTCCAGTGAAACCACCACCTCTTCCGCCGCACTGGCCTGCTCTTGAGCGGCGGTGGCAATGGTGTCGGAGGATTTTTGCACGACTAAAGAAGATCGATTCACATCACTGGCCAGTGATTCCAAGGTTTGCGACCCCTTATAGATTCCCTCCACCTCCGATTTTATCTCCCCCAGCTGAACCGTGATCACCTCACCTTTTGCCACTTCTTCCAGTGCCGTTTTGCTCGCCTGCGTAACCGAATCCCCCACACTGCGCGCCCGTTCTTTAATCACCTCAATCTGCTTAGAAATTCCCAAGGCATTTTTTTCCGCCGTCTCGGCCAGAGTGCGTACCGTGTCCGCCACCACCGCAAAACCTTTGCCGTGTTTGCCCGCCCGCCCCGCTTCAATGGCGGCATTGAGCGCCAACAAATTGGTCTGATCTGCAATTCGCATCACCTGACGCACCGACTCATTGATGCTAACCACTTGTTTTTCCATCTCGGCCACAGCGGCCACAGAACTTTTTTGTCGTTCTGATGAGGTGCGGACGTTCTCCACCAAATTAATCACCGATGCAGCGGTACGTTTCACCAATGCCTGTATTGCCACCGTGCGATTGGCCATCGCTTCTGCCAAGGCGGTCTGCTCCTTAATTTTCGTGCTAATTTTAGTGATCGAAAACAGGCTCTGCTCACAGGCACCACTGGCCTGTTCCGCTCCAGCGGAAATTTCACCCACCGCAATCGACAACTGATCTCGCGCACTGGCCGCTTGCGTCACCCCACTGGCCAACTCCGTGGCAGCGGCAGAGATGCGCTCCGCCGCCTGCTGCTGCTTGGCCATCGTCCGTGCGTGGCGACGCTGCTCATCCGCACCGCGTTTCACGCGCAGATCCACAGCACCGCCCTCATCACCACCGTGTTGCCGAGCCATATTTTTTAAAGCCATTTCACTCTCCTGACGAAATTAGGAACCACCTAATAGCCTCTCCGCAATATGCAAGCCACCTTAGATTAAAAATGAATCTAATTACGCTTGTCACCATTAAAGCGCGCATGAGAGAATCCCGCCCCACTGAGAAAGGGGTCAACAGATGGCAGCACAGATTATCGACGGCAAACAGATTGCCCAAGAGGTTCGTCACGGGGTCAAAGAACAGGTCAGCCACCGCTTAGCCGCTGGAATGCGCGCGCCCGGTTTGGCGGTGGTGCTGGTGGGCAGCGACCCCGCCTCTGAGGTTTATGTCAAACACAAACGCCGTGACTGCGAAGAAGTGGGCTTCAACTCCTACGCCCACGATCTGCCCCACAGCACCAGCCAACGGGAACTGCTGGAGCTGATCCAAACCCTCAATAACGACAACAACGTTGACGGTATTTTGGTGCAACTGCCCCTACCCGAACACATCGACGGCAACCGCGTTATTGGACAGATCAACCCCAATAAAGACGTGGATGGCTTTCATCCCCACAACATCGGCCTGCTGGCCTTACGAATGCCACAGCTGCGCCCCTGCACCCCGTGGGGCATCATCAAGCTGCTCAACAGCGTAGGAGAGACTTACAAAGGCCGTCATGCGGTGGTCGTCGGTGCCTCCAATATCGTTGGTCGCCCGATGGTGATGGAACTGCTGATTGCCGGCGCCACCGTCACCGTCTGTCACCGTTTTAGCCACGACACCGCCAACCACATCAAACGCGCCGACATCGTCATTGCCGCTGCGGGCAAACCGGGCTTGGTCAAAGGCGATTGGATCAAAGAGGGCGCAACGGTGATTGATGTGGGTATCAACCGCACCGACGAGGGTCGTTTAGTGGGGGATGTAGAGTATGAAATCGCCGCACAACGTGCCGCTTACATCACCCCTGTTCCCGGCGGAGTCGGCCCTATGACCCGTGCCATGCTGCTGGAAAACACCCTGCAAGCCGCTGTGATGCGCGAGTGAAGCCGCGCTTGCTGCTGAAAACGCAGTGGCCAATTATCGCCCTGCTGTTTGTCAGTGCGCTGTTTGTGCTGTTTCCTCAGCTGGATTTGATCAGCGGTGGCTGGTTTTATGACCCTGAAACGAAACGTTTTCCCCTTCTCGGCCAGCCTGTCGTAGAGATCCCTTATGATTGGGTTCCCCTTATCGGACGCGGCATTCTCATCCTGCTGCTGCTCACCTTTGCCCTCAGTTTTCGACCCATTTGGCGACATTGGCGTAAAACGACTCTGTTTCTCTTCTTCTGTCTGCTGGTGGGGCCGGGTCTGATCGTCAACGCACTGTTTAAAGAAAACTGGGCGCGAGCACGCCCCTATGAAGTAACTCAATTCAATGGCGCGATGCAGTTCACTCGTGCGTGGCAGATCACCGACCAATGCCCCTACAACTGTTCCTTTGTCAGCGGTCACGCCTCGGCTGCGTTTGTGCTGATGGCTCCGGCGTTTCTGTTTGTTGGCTGGCGGCGCAAAACTTGGTTTGCCATTGGCTTGGGGATGGGCGCGTACATCGGCTGGGTGCGTATGGCACAGGGAGGGCATTTTCTCAGCGATGTGATTCTGGCCGGTTTTGCGGTTTATTTTGGCTGTAAGTTGGTTTATTGGTTGATGTATCAAATGCCTTGGCGACGGGATAAATCTAATTAACTGATGTTACGCAGTGAGTGAGAAACTAAGAGAATTTCAACCCACGTCATTCTCGCGTAGGCGAGAATCCACATGAATCTATGACAAGACCCTATGGATTCCCGCCTTCTCGGGAATGACGAGCGAAAAATAAACCTCCCCTAACCCAGAACCTCTCTTCCACTGAAGAAGGAAAATTAGGTCGTGTTGTTTGAATAACCTTTAAGGTAGATACCATCGGTTCTTATTCAGCGCGCAACATCAGTGATTCAATAAATCGAGCAAACCCTGTTTTGCCTGCTGCTGCTTTTCTGGCGAGGCGTGATCTAACTTGATTCGATTCAGGTCAATCCCAAACGCATCTTTCAGCACATCCACCATTGCCGCTTTGTTTGGTGCTGAAATCAATTGACTGCGAACCACGCCATCGGCATCCCGTTTCAGTTGATACGCCTCACCCTCTTCCAGTTGAGAGATCACAATGGGTGAATGAGTCGTGATATAAAACGTGGTATTGGGGAACAGTTTTTTCAGCAAAGGAATAATGTTTGCCTGCCACGTCAGATGCAAATGGCTTTCAATCTCATCAATTAAGACTATGCCCTTCACATTTTGCAACTGAGTTTCAACAGAGTCTGAAACAGAGACTCCAAGGTTTTGGTTTTACCAATACCATTGCTGCCAATCAACGTGTAAACACGCTGCTCCGGCTGAAAATCCAGCTCAACATCGCCCACCCCTTTCACCGCCTCAAACCTAATCTTTGCTCCCAGCATCACTCATTCCCCAATCATCACAGATGAAATGCAGCCTAGCCCAAAACCCAGAGGATAAAAAGGCTTGAACCCAACGCCATTGCTCGGCATAGTAGCCCCACTTTTAAAAAGGGCTTTGATATGACTCGCACCTACGCCACCTCCTCCAGCGCAGATCATGCACTCGCACTGGTTACCGCACTGCAACAACGCTTCGTCACTGGGCTGGAAGCCCTCACCTGTGGGGGCAAACAACAGACCTTTAACGCCGTCGAATGGCTGCGCGAAGACGGACAATTTGGCGGCGGTGAACGTTATGAAAGCGCCGATGGCGCGCTGTTTGGCCGAGGTTCGGTTAATGTCTCGCAGATTCATTACGATGATCTCCCCGAGAAAAAACTCGCCTCCGCCACCGCCCTCTCCACCATCATTCATCCCCAGCACCCATTGGCTCCTTCGGTACACATTCACCTCAGCTGGACAGAAATGAAAGACGGTCACGGTTACTGGCGTTTGATGGCTGATTTGAACCCCTCCAACCCCATCGAAGCAGATAAGATCGCCTTCCTCGCCGCACTCAAAACCGCTGCACCCGAGCAGTACGATTCGGCACTGACGCAAGGCGACGGCTATTTTGAGATTCCGGTGTTAAAACGGCATCGCGGCGTAGCGCATTTTTATCTGGAGAACCACAACAGCGGCGATGCGACAGCGGATCTTGCCTTGGCCATGCGCGTGGGTGAAGCCGCCATTGACGGCTATCTGGCTATTTTGAAGCCGCATTTTGAGCACCCCATGCCAGCCAGCGCCGAACAAAAAGCAGCACAATTGGCCTATCACAGCCTCTACTTTTTTCAGGTCTTGACCTTGGATCGTGGCACCACCACCGGCCTGTTGATCCACAATCAAAACGACGTCGGCATTATGGGTTCGCTGCCCGCTTACGTTGATCGTCAGCTTTTGAGTTCATGGGTCAGCCGCATGACCTCGCCACAAGATGAGTTATTAACGGGGTTAATTGACGTGTTGCCAGAAACCTCGCCCAGTTTGGTCGATGAGGCGGTTAAGGAAAAATTAGCCGAGGTGGTACGCAGACACTACAAAACCACCCTGAGGCGATTGCCATGCAGGCGGCGGGGGCGGTGATTCCGGCCACGGTTAAGAATCACGGTTAAACAATCAATCTGTCTGGAAAGAAACAAGGGCGGAAAATGTTCCGCCCCTACGCCCGTCGCCAATGGGTTTTACCCGCTGCGTCTTCCAAAACAATATGAGCCTCTTTAAGCTGATCCCGAATGCGATCCGCTTCCGCCCAATTTTTATCCGCTCGTGCTTGGTAACGGGCTTCAATCAATTGATCCACTTCGCCATCACTCAAACCCTCGTCACTGCCCGCCGCTTGTTTGAAAAACTCATCAGGGTCGTTTTGCAAAATGCCCAATACGCCCGCCAATGCTTTTAAGCTTGCCGCCAACGGAGCCGCTTCTGCCAAGGATTTCTCCTTCAGACGATTCACCTCACGCGCCATCTCAAACAGCACCGCCAACGCCTCAGGGGTGTTGAAATCATCATCCATCGCCGCATTAAAACGACCTTCGTAATCGCTTTCGCTCTGCACGGCTTCAGCCACAGGCAGATCACGCAAGGTGGTGTAAAAGCGCGTCAAAGCCGCACGGGCGTTTAACAGATGCTCTTCATCGTAATTCAGTGGGCTGCGGTATTGACTGGTGAGAATAAAATAGCGCACCTCTTCGGCTCGGTAACGCTCTAAAATGTCACGCACAGTGAAAAAATTACCCAAGGATTTGGACATCTTCTCATCGTTGATGCGCACAAAACCGTTGTGCAACCAGTAATTAACCGTCTTGTGGCCGTGACAGCCTTCCGACTGGGCGATCTCGTTTTCATGATGAGGAAATTGCAGATCTTGGCCGCCACCGTGAATATCAAAATGTTCACCCAACAGATCCGTGGACATGGCGGAACATTCAATGTGCCAACCGGGACGACCTTTGCCCCAAGGGGAATCCCAAAACGGTTCATCGGCTTTGGCCATTTTCCAGAGCACAAAATCGAGCGGATCGCGTTTCTGCTCGCCGATCTCCACCCGTGCGCCTGCGCGCAGATCCTCCACTTGCCGCCCCGACAATTTGCCATACTCAGCGAAAGATTTGACGCTGTAATAGACATCGCCGTTCTCCGCTTGATAGGCAAACTCTTTTTCGATCAGTTCTGCGATCATCTTCAAAATGGAGGGCATCGACTGAGTGGCGCGTGGCTCGGCATCTGGGGGTAGCACCCCCAGCGCATCGGAATCGTCGTGCATCGCCTGAATAAAACGCTCGGTCAGAGTCAAGAAAATCTTCGCCGTTTTCATTCGCTCGGGCAATGATTTTATCGTCAATATCGGTGATGTTACGCACATAATTGACCTTAAAACCGCGATGACGAAAATGACGCACCATGACATCAAACGCCACCATCACCCGAGCATGACCTAAATGGCAGTAGTCGTAGACGGTCATGCCGCAGACGTACAGACCCACTTCACCGGCTTTGATCGGTACAAAAGGTTCTTTTTTATTCGTCAGAGTGTTGTAAAGAGAGATCATGGGGCTACTCCTGTGTTCGTCAAGCTCAACGCCCGCTGTAAACGCTGTTCAACTCGCGTCTGACCCAGCAGCGGGAAAATATGCCCCATCTCAGGGCCGTGAACCTCACCGCTCAAAGCCGCTCTCAGCGGCATAAAGAGGCCTTTTCCCTTCACTCCAGCGGCTTTGCCCACCGCTTTGGCAAAACTGCGAAAATCATCGGCCTCCGGCAGCAACGCCAAGGCGTTCTCAAACAGAACGGCGGGGCTGTTTTGCAGCACTTCTGTTGCCGCCTCACTCAACACGGGAGACGCAGAAAAGAACTGCTCTGCCCAGTGGTAGGCTTCCGCCGGTTGCGTAATGTTGGCACGCACGGCACGAACAAAGTTGGCCAACAATTCCGCTGGCACACGCTCACGCAAAGAAACACCCTCTGGTTCATGAGACTCTAACCACACCAACACCGCCTCATCATCGGCAGCCGCCAAAGCTAATTTTTGCCAATGATTAAGCTGAAACTCATCGTGACGCGCCGGGGCTTTGCCCAAGCTACTGAGCTGAAAACCGTCACTGAGCTGTTGCAAGCTCATTAGACTCTCATCGCGGTAGTGATGCCCGAGACGCGCCAGATGGTTCAAAATGGCAATGGGGAAATAACCCATTTTGCGCAGTTCTTTAAGACTGCGTGAACCGTTACGCTTGGAGAGCGGTTGACCGTCTTGCCCCAAAATCAGCGAGGTGTGGCCGTACTGCGCTTGTGGCAAACCCAAAGCGTTCAAAATCATCAACTGCCGTGGGGTGTTGGTGATGTGATCCTCGCCACGCAAAACACAATTGACCTGCATCAGCGCATCATCCAAGCGCATTGGCGAAGAAAAAGGCCGGAGAACCATCGGCACGACGAATGATAAAATCACCAATGTCTTTACCCGAATACGCCTGTGAGCCGCGCACCAAATCCTCAAATTCGGTTACAGAATCATTGGCAACCCGAAACCGCAAGGTGGGTTGACGACCGTCATCCAAGCGCTGCTGACGGTCGCTGGCAGAGAGATGGGCGCATTTGCCCGAATAACGCGGCGGCAATCCCGCCGAACGCTGCGCTTTGCGGCTCAGTGCCAACTCTTCAGGGGAGCAAAAACAGGGGTAGGCGTGATCCGCCTCTTCCAGTTGTTGGTAATAGGTGTCGTAGGTGTCGCTGCGCTCCGATTGACGATAGGGTCCCAACTCACCGCCGACCTCGGGGCCCTCTTGCCAATCCATCCCCAACCAACGCAGATCCGCCATCAAGGCCTGTAAAAAGGCTTCTTTGCTGCGTTCGGGATCGGTGTCCTCACAGCGCAGCAGAAAAACCCCTTGCTGCTGGCGTGCATAGAGAACATTAAAAAGAGCGGTACGCAAGTTACCGATGTGCAGTAGCCCCGTTGGACTGGGGGCAAAACGAGTTTTAGTGAGTGATTTCATGGGGCGCATGGTAACGGAAATGGGGACAGAACTGAACTGTGGGAACAGACAAAATCACACCATCACACCGCTTAAAGGTTAACGCGACAACACCAACAACAAATTTTTGCAGTCCCATAACATTCTTTCCGCAACTCTTGTCCACCCTGCCAACATCAGTTTTGAAATCTCTTCACTGGCAAGAATGGCCTCTATTTTAAGCAACACCTCATGAATAATCTCTGCATTATTCAACACACCTTGCTGCCACTCCTCACCCGCCTGCATCAACCAGATAAAGTCAGATAACGCCTCTTTGTGTATTAAAAAATCCGCGTCATTTTTTGCTAACAACAACGGTATTAACAGCAAATGATGGTTTTTTTTACCCCAAGTAGCGGGGGCAGCTCCATCGGTTTCTTCCTCAACCGCCACCACCGTCTCGGTAATCAGCTCTGAGCAATGCGACCATCGTTCTGAATAATCACCAGCCAAAGCCCCCAGCGCAGCCCAAAATTGAGGTTGGTAACGCAATAAATTTAAGCGATGGACGGGGAGATTTTCATCTATGGCATCGTCTAAAATTCGAGCATACAGATGAATTCGAGCGCAATGAAATAAAAAATCATTCACATTGTCATTGTCGTTCTGCCACGGTTCGGCCAACCAGATCAACATCAACGGTGATTTATCAGCAACACGCTGCAAACGCCGCCGTGCAAGAATTTGAGTGCCGCTCTTCACCGACTGCGCGGGCATCAAGCATTCGATATCAGCGGCTATCTTTTCTGCTAGCTGGTCTTTTAAAGTACTCATTTATCCCTTTTTTTAGGTGCAGATACTCTTTTTAGACGCACTCTCTTTTTTTGAGAAAAATTTACTAGCCCATTTACCCTCATGATTTAGAGACTTTTCTCTTGTAGAAAGATGCTTTTCTTTATCCGTTAAAAACGCTTCTTTTTTCACCAACTCTTGGTGTTTATTTTTAATTTTTTCAATTCTCTCTGAATCAAAATTTTTTCTATCTTTCAGCAACGCCTTATTTTCAAGCATAAGTTCTGCATTTTGTATCTGCAATTCAGTCAAAAAACGATCACTCTCCTCTATTCGTTTTGTCGAACGTGCTAATAACAACAAATAATCACTCAAAACCGCTGACACAGTCGCTTCATCTAAAAATAGACTCAACTTGCTCTCCTTCAAGGCTGCCCTCCCCAGACCCAATAGATTAATATTAATTATTAAATAGAGATTTAACCTTAGAAAAACCCGCGATAAAGGGCTTTTTTATCTCTTTAGCCGACTGCGACAATATGTGATTTTTTATGTTTGAATTCAACACATCAATCACATCTTGATCCTCACTTTGAAACACCGCTTCCATAGGCTCCATCTTTTCTTGCAACAACACGTTATAGCGTTGTTTTTCAAGCAACAGCTCCTCTTTAAGCTCCTCGTTTTCTGCCCTCAGTGCCACTAACGCATGAACACTGTCTGTTTTTTGTGCCGAATAAGCCAACAAACTCAAATAATCATTCAGCACTTTTGGATCTTGATTTTTATGCAAAAAATCACTTAACACATCAGAACTCATAAACCAACCTCAGAAATAAGAACGCACAGCAAAACCATTAAAAGGGTATTTAAGCCAATTTTTCTCTATTTGCCAACATTGACTCTACAATATCCAAACGCTTTTCTTTTATGTCCAAACGAGACTCTTTTACATTCAAATAATCCTCGCGTTTTTTAAGATAGCCTTCCTCAGAATCCAGCTTATTTTTCTTTTTTTGTAACATTCGTTTCCTTCCAGACAACACTCTCTTATCAAAGTTGTTTTTTTCTCTTCGCAGCTGCTCTTTTTCTTCCGTTAGCTTCTTCTTGTCTAGAGACAGTTGAGACTCTCTCATACGCAAATCAATCAGACTTCGCTCACTCTCTTTTAATTTTTTTGTCGAAGCTGCCAACAGCACGAGATAGTCATTCAAAACCTCTGCTACAGACGTATCCTGCAAAAAAAATCCAATGTTATTTCGATCCAAAGCAACACCTCTTCAAAAAATAAACAGCCCTATCCCTCAAGAGAAGCGATAACCTTCTGAACACCTTCGACTCTGTTTTGCAACAGCAGCAACTGCTCTTGCTGATGCTGTGGTGCCATCTGAATCTTCTCTGCCAAAGAGTCGATAGAGTCAATTTTATCCTGTAACACCACCTTAATCTCCTCTTGCCAATAGGACTTACAGTGCTGCGCAATCAACTGCGTCATGGAGCGCGCCTGTTGCCCTAATGAATTCACATTCTGATCAACCACCTGCTGTCGATAATTTTTCTGCACTTGTTTGCGTTGCTGTTCTGCCTCAGCTTTCGCCTCACGCTCGGCATTCACAGCAGCCGACTCAAGCTGTTTTATTTTCCTCTCCAGTTGCTGCTGCTGTTTAAGATGCTCTTCTAAGGCAAATTCACTGTAATCACGCTGCTGCCGCAATTGCTCTAAACGCATCAGCTCCCTGCGTTTTTCCGATATTTTCTGCGTGTACTCATTCAACACGCGGCGCTGCTCTGCTTCTGCTTCAGGATCAACAACCTCCCTACTTCTTGGTGCTGCATCAAAACTGTTTCCTATGCGTTCCCCCCAATAACTGAGAGAGAGCTTCTCGGTAAAATTAATCACCGGATCCAGTGTTGATGCTGTCTCTTTCACTTTTTTTAAAGCGCCACCGACCACTTTTGCTGTTTTTAACGCCTTCGCTCCTGCACCAACCACCGCCGCTCCTTTGGTCGCCGCTGTTGGCGGTGCTAAAAAGATCAAACCGATGTCCAACAACGTACCCACTGCCTTGCCTACTTTGCCCGCAGCATTTGAACCTTCGACCTGCTGCAAAACACGCGGCAACTCCTGCTGAGCCACCGTGTGTTGCTCCATTTGCAGCATCTGCACATCCTGACAGGCCGCATCCAGATCCACATCGGGAATCTGTTCTATATTCTGCTTTTCATCTTCGACTTTTGCTTGCTTCACCCGACACTCTTCATGCAGCTGTTCCAAACGCCCCGAGTCAAGAAAATCACTAAAACAGATCTTTTCTGGAGTCGGCAGATGCAGGTCAATTTTTTTCACATCGCCCATCAACGCACCCATGTCCCCATACTGATTGGAGCTGCTTTCCAATTCGGTGGCCAAGGTTTTCAAACGATGTTGCAGTTGCTGATAGGCGGCCTCCAAAAAAATCGGCCAATCCTTTTCCTGCTCGATGGCAGGCAACGCCTGCAACGCCTGCAACAGTTCTGTTTTCTCTTTTTCCACCACAGACGAGGTGCTTTTTTTCAACTGCGCTTGATCAAGATTGCTTTTTTCATAGACACTCTGTTTCAACTCCAACAATCCGGCTCGTTCTGACAACAACGCCTCTTGCAAGCTCTTCTTTTGCTCCGCTGTCGCTGCGCCCAACACCTGTTTTTCCGTCTCCAGCTCCACCAGACGATTTTGTAAAATAGGGCTTAACTCCGCCTGAAAGCGACGCTCTCGAATAGCAGCAACTTCGGCTTTCGATTGAGCTAAAAAGCGCACTATTTTGTCATGCCCATGACCGTATTTACTCACCCCCACCAGATCTAGATCCAAACCGGTTTTTTGCAACAACGTCGTGCCCCAATCGCACAGATCCGGCGCTTGCTCACCTTCTTTAATGGAAGACTCGATGCCATCCCACTTTCCCACCACCACCATCACTTTTTTTCTGTTCTCTTTCACCACCCGCAGCAGATCCAGATCACCTTGCGTAACCCCACGAGAAGAGAGCAGATACACAATGACATCTGAGGCCGAAATTTGCGCGTTTGTATAGGCACGATGGCGTTGTGAAGTGCTGCCCAACCCAGGCAGATCAACCAAAATCAATTCACGTAACCACTCCGCTGGGTAGAGCAACCGCGAACAAAAACTGTTTTCAGGGGCTTCGGTTGTGTACTGCACAAACGCCTCGGCGCTGATTGCAGTACGCCCCCCTTGCACATCAAGCAACTCCCGCTGCACCTGATCGGCATATTCGATAAACGTAGGCAATGCGGTGGCCTCCTCGGAAGCCGTCGGCAGCAGCGATTCACCCAACAAACTGTTGATCAAGCTGCTTTTTCCCGTCGAAAATTCCCCCACAAAACAGACGCTGAGCGGCGAATGAGCCAACACGGTTTTATCCGCAATACGGGCTATTTTTTCGCTTAAACACGGCAGTTCGGCATGCAGGTTCTGTAGATCCATGTTGCTCATCAATTTATCCCCCGACCATGGCCATTTCAGTCAAATCCATCACGTCGCTTAACTCTTTTTTCGCCGCGCTTAACGTAGCCTGACAGCGAGCCACCTCTTCTTTGCCCTTTTCCAAAACCGTCTGTATTTTGGCACGATCAGCATGCTTGGCTTTGAGCGGCTGCATAAATTCATTTTCCACCAACAACAATAAAGCATCCAACTGATCATCAAAGAGCTGTTTGATTGAACTGTCCATATTCTTTTTCAAAAAGGCAATGCGCTGGCTCAACTCACCCAAGGCGCTCTGTTTTAAACTCTCCAGCACCTCAGCGGTTTTTTCAGTCCGCGCCTTGGCCTCTTTCTGCTCTGCCGCTGCTCTTTTTTTCTCCTCTTTTTCCCAGCGCTTTTCCGCTTTACGCCGCTGCACTTCAAAATTAACTTTTTTCGCGTCGTTGGCAGACGATTCTGCCATCAAACGCTCCATAGCGTCTTCGCGTGTCTCTAATTTTCCTTTGATTTCAGCACGCTCTTCTTTGTAGGCCGTTACGTTAGAGTCATCGTAAGATGTCCTTTCTCCATATTTAGCATCACTGTACATTCCAGCCTCTTCCACTGTATAGGGTTCTCTCATAGAATCTGGACTGGGCTGCGAACCTAAATTTTCCAACTGCCGTGCTTGCCGCTCGTAGGCCGCTTGTGCTGCACGCACCTGCGCGTCCATATTCGGCACATTGGCCGCTTCTATCTCCAACTCATCCTTTTTAGCTTCGTGCATTTCCAACGCCTTTTCCAGCTCCAGACGTTTCTGCTGATATTCGATGATTGAACTCAAATTAACCTGCACATCCACTTTAATCTCCGGCAGATCCGGCGCAATGCCCACCAACTGCTGCTTCAGTTCTCCGGTCTGTTTTTTCATCTGCTCCAGATACTCTACTTTTAGATCCTGCAAATGACGTTCAATTTCGGTCTGCTGTTCACCCCACACCGCATCCACCTCTTTCGTTACCTTGATGTAACGATTTTTGGCTGTACTGGGCAGAGAGATTTTCTTCCGCCCCGCCTCAACTTCACGCCGCACATAATCCTCTGTCAAGGCAATTTCCATCTCGTCTTTCAATGAGATCAAAGGCTGCACCAGTTTTTCCTGCACCGCCGCGATAATCACCTCAGCTGCCAAACGATGCTCCTCACGATGTTCACTCTCAACCTGTTTCATCTCCAAGGTCTGATTTTTAATATAGGCATCAAGAGACTCCAGTTCTTGCTCCTGCTGCTTCAAGTCCGTTGCCTCGCTCAACTGCTGCAACTGCGCCTCTAAACCGCTCAATATTTGCCCTTGAATCGTCTTTAATTTTTTCAGTGGTGTGAAAAAAACCTCTTTACTCGCATCACCTGAGCTGCACAGATTCGAGATACGCCCAATCAACTGCTCCACGCCCGAACGCCTTCTCTGCTCGGCATCCTCACTTAAAGCCCACTTTGCACTGACCCCCATCAAATTATTTTTATCTGTAATCTGCTCTAAATCACTGCTGGAGAGATTTGGTAGATGTTTGGCAAAATTATCCTGCACAATGGCGAGTTTTTCCGCAACCCGCTCTTTTTCTGATTTTTCTCTGTCATGGTCATCCTCTGGCTCCAACACTTTATCCCACATGTTCACCACGGTTAAAAACTTGCGGAAGGAGTTCTGAATCGTACCGGTAAGAAACTGCCACTCACGGCTGTTGCCACCCAACTGCTCCACACTCTGCACCCAAATCGCAATGTGCGAGCTGGCAATGGCATCACGTGTGATCTCTTCATGGTGTTCAACCACCGACTCCAGACCAGGGGTATCAATAATCACCAAACCTTTATCCAACAACTCATGCTGCGCAAACACATCAATGCGTTTTAAATCACGCCGCGCAGTACGGTTGTTTTTATCCAACTCCGTGCCCCAGCGTTTCAGCACGTTATCGTCACCCCAACTCAACTCCTCATCAGCACGACTGCTCTCGATAAAGTTCAAGCGGATGTACTTTTCACCCTCTCGCCCCTCTTCTGGAGACTGCAAAAAGGTATTAATTGCCGTGGTGGCCTCTTTTGCTGAAGGCAATAAATTAATCCCCAGCAAAGCATTAATCAGACGTGACTTGCCACGGGAGAATTCCCCGATCACCACGATGCGCACCTTATCCGACTCCAAACCTTGTCGAATGGCGGATAAATCAGCACAAGAAGCCTTTAGCTCCTTGCTGGAATGCTCATTAAAAATTTCTTCAGTTTTTTCAAGATAGGTCAGAACCTTGGCTACTTTTTCTTTTCTTTCGGCCAAAGCAGCACTTAAAACGGTGTTATTCATTATTTTTTTCCTTCAACCACATCAAATAAATTTCGATAATCCGAATACTTTGCATCAATAATGGACAAAGAGAGCAATGTCGCCACTACTTTATCCTGCCCCTCACCTTTCAACCTGTTTTCCAGCGCTTCGCCTACCCAATAAAAACTGGAAAACAGAGAACGCCTCGCCTCTACATACGCTATTTCCATCTTATCTGTAAAAAACCCTTGTAATTCAACTTCTTTTTCTGGAAAAGCAGCAACAGTCTCTTCCATTTTTGCAAACAAGCGATCCACTTTTTGCAACTTCAAAGACAACCCTCGCAACCAGTAGTGTTCGTTCCACCACAACGCCAAGGGGTGATCCTTGGCTAAAGTGAGAGACTTAACTGCTTCACTGGAATGTTGCCACTCACCGGCCTGCTTTTTCCAAGCCACCGCGATTTTTTTCCTCTTCTGCTCTACAGACAAGCCCATCAACCGAGTGGAATTCAGATGCAAAATAAACTCACCCTCTTTTTTAAACCCTTCAATGGAGGTTTTCGCCGCCCGCAACAACTGCAAAGAGGAGGCGAGTTTGGATCGTATGTCCCATTCAGGTTTCCAATGAGCCACCTGTTTGGCCAAAGAAGCGCTCGCCCCCCTACTGGATCCATTATCCGCTTCGATGGGCTTTAAGATTGCCTGCCAAAAATCAGCAATAAAAACAGAATGATCCCGTTTTTCAGACTCTTTGCCAAAATCAACACACAAAACAGTCAAATTAAACTCATCTTCCAGTTCAGCCTCTTTCACCAAACGATCCATTTTTTCCGTCACACGGGTGCGAATACCTTCAAACTCAGCAACATCATCACAGCGCGTAACCACCACCACCACATTGACGTTATTGTAAAAATAGGCTTCACCTTCTTCAGCAGCCACAAAAACAGCCTTCAGCCGATCCACATCATCCTGACCATCAACGCCATTTGCTCTCACCACATAAACCAAACTTAAATTGTTATCGTGCACCAGCCCACTGGTCAGTGGATTCTCTGAGACAAAGGAGTCACCGGAATTCCAGCCAGGCATGTCTTTCATCACCAAACGCTTCAAGCCCTCTTCCGCACTGATCAGACTGACATCACCTAATGACAATGCCGATTCAGGTACTTCTAAACGCAGGCAGTGCCGCTGAGAATCATAGTTTTTCTGCGCTTGTCGGCTGGGATACTCTTTCAACTCAACTTCAGTGGTATTTTTAATATCAATCTGCTTCAGACACGCTTTATCACTGTAAGTAATCTCCAGTGGCAGAGCACTTTGCCGATCTTGTGAACTGATGGGCAGCAGATGAGCCAGATTATAAGAACGCAACAACTCTCTCACCAAACGAGATTTTCCCGCTGAAAAAGCACCGATGATGTACACCAGTGCCATTTCATCCACAAATTTCGCCACCATTTTCTCTTCGAAGTCTTCGATTGCCGATTTAACCAGCAAACTGTTTTCCCTCAGAGCCTGCGAATCACTGGCTTCACAACGTGTATTTTTCATCAAATGGAATAACCTTTTAAAAGCAAGTGCCATTGCTGTAATGCACACCCCCACGATCAAAAAAAGAATATTATTCTTTTAAAAATTATCAGATATACAAAAAAATCCCAGTATAATACACTTTTAAATTCCTCAAACAAGTCCCTATCTACAGCTCAAAAAACGACTTATCATCCTCAGAATCACTTTGTGTAAACAGAATATGACAAATATTAAAAAACCTACTGTCATACTGCTTGGATTTAACCAATAAGTGCATAACGTGAGGATTTGAATTCAACCTACTGAAATATTTAAAAATAGCCCAAGCCAATGCACCGACAAAAACCTCCACCAAGCAACCTGCATAAAAACCATTTGGTAAGCACATTAACAGTCGCTATCATATCTTCTTCATCCCTAAAAACGGAAGTTAAAGCAT